>NZ_JBFRFX010000003.1:0-388737 GCF_052115045.1 Cupriavidus sp. 2TAF22 | reverse complement strand
AAAACTGACTCGATCCTCCCGAAGAAGAACCGAACATGTTTTACTGTGCGAGCACTTTATAACTTGTAAGCTCCRRTGCTTGCGCACCGGGCATCCGCTATCAAGCGCCCACACTTATCGGTTGTTTGTTTGTTAAAGAACTTGCCGCGRYTCGCTTTGCTTACCGCGTCGCTGCTTTGTTGTCAGCAGCAGAGAAACGAGATTATGAAGAACTTTCTACGTTTCGTCAACAGGTTTCGCAATCTTTTTTTGCTCCGGTTCGCCGCGCTRTYCGCACCGCCAACCTCACCCGTTCACCCCGCAACCCTTGTCCCGTCTGCTTTGCAGCCGCGCTTCGTGTTGCGAGGGAGCGAATATTAAGGCCCGCCCACGGTCCTGGCAAGCCTTTTCTGAAATCATTTTCTTGCGGCGCAAAAAGTATTTCTCAAGGCACACGGCGGCCCTGCACCGAGTCAGAATCGTGCTGTCGGGGCACCCCCAGGGATGCCGCAACTCACGTTCGCAGTGCTTCTATATATAAGGAGATGCAGCAATGACGATCCGTATCGTGAAACTGGGCTCGCCACGCGCGCCTGACGAAGGACTTCGGATTGGCACCGTGCGCCGGCCACCCCGAGGCGTACCCAAGGCGGAGTTCGCATCGCGCGACTACTACGATGTCTGGTACCCGGAGCTTTCGCCGTCGGCGGACCTCGTTGCCCAGGCGCTAGCCATCCAGGCAGACGGCGACGACAAGGCCTGGCGCGCGTTCGAAAAGCACTTTCGCGCGGAAATGGCCCGCCCCGAGGCTAGCCGGACGCTGGACCTGCTGGCCGCGCTGTCACGGCAGACAAATTTTTCGCTTGGATGCTACTGCGAGCAAGAAAGCCGCTGCCACCGCTCGATATTGCGGTCGCTGCTGGAAAAGAGAGGGGCGGCCATGGCGTAGCCGCCAAGCGCGGGACGAGTCAGATCGTCTTGTGGCTGCCGGCGCACTGCCGGCGGAACAGCGTGCGCAGCGCGCTCCACTGAATGGGGAGCAGCGGCGTGCAATGGCGCACGGCGTCGCGCCTGGCATAGTGGGCCAGCAACTGCTCTCCGACCGACTGCCGGAAATAGGAGGGCGTCGGGTAGCTCATGGTCAATCCCTATTGTGGTTCATCAGGATTGACAGTATACCAAATTTGGTGCGCTGCGTCATGACGGGGCAGGCAACGGCTCCGTTCTGGTGCATCCCGGCAGCCAATAGCACAATGAAATCAAGGGCTGGACCACTCTTCGCGCCCGGCCGCCTGCTCGTGCCGCATCCGGCATATCGTATACCGGAAGCGCCGAGATCCTCCACCAAGCCGGGACTAGCTGGCGCTCGCTACGCGACCGCTGCGCTTCGCCGGGCTGGTGGCGGTGCGCTCCCCGGCCACGTCAGGTGCGCCGCTCTCCGCCTGCGCCAGCTCTTCCGCGGCCTTCGCCGCGCTATAGACATGCCGGGTCGCCAGCAGGGCCGCAAGATCGGCATCCCCGGCAATGACGGCCTGAAGGATCTGCGCGTGTTCTTCCCAGTTCTGGCGGGCACGCGTCACATTGGCCGGCGCAAACAGCAAACCCGTACGCTCCCGCAGCGTCCGCACCATGTCCTGGAGCACGCTGTTGGCGGCGATATTGCCAAGCACCTCGTGAAAGTGGGAGTTCAGTTCGACAAAGCGCTCGGACCGGCCGCTGGCAGCCGCTTCGGTCCCCTGGCGCAGGACCTCGTTGAGCTCCGCGAGCAGGCCGGGATCGCGCCGCTGGGCGGCCAGCTTGGCATTGAGCCCTTCCAGAGTGGCCCGGACCTCGACCATTTCCTTGGCGATATTCGGCGACAGTGTTGCCACCGAAGCCCCGCGCCGCGGCTCGATGCGGACCAGGCCTTCCGCGGCCAGGGCGCGCAGCGCTTCCCGCACGGGGATACGCGACACGCCGAGTTCGGTCGAAAGCTTGTTTTCGACCAGCCGGTCACCCTGGTTGTACTCGCCGGCCAGGATGCGCTGCCGCAAGGTATCGGTGACGAGGGCGAACAGGGGCGAATGCTGGGCGCCAAGGCTGGTGCCGGCGGAATCCGAAGCGGCGTGAGCGTGTTCGGTACCAGGGGCGTCGGACATAGATTCTGGCTTTGCTCGGCAGGACACCGTCGCCAGGCTGGCCGCGCATGCGAGCCGTCGCGGACGGGTCAAAGGGATCAAGGACCGCGGCGCGCCCTGTAAAGGATGCCGCAGCGGCGATATTGTCCGCATTGTATACCGGCGCAACGCCGTTTTTGCGCGCCGCGGCGCACCCGGTCCTTGCCCGTGATCAATTGCGACACCCTGCAGCACCCGGTGGCCGGGATGGCTCGCCCGGCACGCTATGATGCGTGGGCCCGAACTTTCCACAAACCCGCCCTCCTCCGATGCGCAGATGGCACTGAATATCGTCTGGCTGTCCTTCTTCCTGCTTGCCTTCATCGTCGCCTGCATCCGCCTGGCCATGGGAGACACCAGCGTCTTCCCCGCCATGCTGACGAGCCTGTTCGACAGCGCGCGCACCGCATTCGAGATCTCCCTGGGGCTGGCTGGCGTCATGAGCCTCTGGCTCGGCATCATGCGGATCGGAGAACGTGCCGGCGTGGTCGATGTCTTCGCGCGCGCGGTCAACCCGCTGCTGCGCCACTTCTTCCCGGGCGTCCCGCAGGGCCATCCGGCCCAGGGCGCCATGATGATGAACGTCTCGGCCAATATGCTGGGCCTGGACAACGCAGCGACGCCGCTCGGCCTGAACGCCATGCGGGAGCTGCAATCGTTGAATCCGCGCCCGGATACGGCCAGCAATGCGCAGATCATGTTCATCGTCCTGAACACGGCCGGGCTGACCCTGATCCCGACCTCGGTGATCGCGATGCGGCAAGCGATCGCCGTCAAGCAGGGCCTGACCGGCTTCAACGCAGCCGACATTTTCCTGCCCACCCTCCTCGCCACCTGTGTTTCCTGCGTGGCCGGCCTGCTCGCGGTGGCCTGGGCGCAGCGGCTCAACCTGCTCAAGCCAGCGGTGCTGGGCGCCCTGGGCTTGCTGGCGGCCGCGGTCGGCGGTCTGTTCCTGTGGCTGCGTCATGCCCCGCCGGAGCAGGTCAGCACCGGCACGGCGCTGGCCGGTAGCGGCTTTATCATCACATTGATCATCGTCTTCCTGGTCTGCGGCGCCGTACGCGGCATCAACGTCTACGACGCCTTCGTCGACGGCGCCAGGGAAGGCTTCGGCGTGGCCGTGCAGATCATTCCCTACCTGGTGGCAATCCTGGTGGCGATCGGCCTGTTCCGCGTGACCGGATGCATGGATGTGCTGATGCGGGGACTTACCGCGGCCTTTGCCTGGCTGGGCCTGGACACGGCGTTCGTGCCGGCCCTGCCGGTCGGCCTGATGAAGATCCTCTCCGGCGCCGGCGCGCGCGGCCTGATGATCGATGTGATGAGCACCTATGGCGTCGCCTCGTTCCAGGGCAAGCTGGCCGCGATCATCCAGGGCTCGACCGAAACTACCTTCTACGTGCTTGCCGTTTATTTCGGCAGCGTCAACATTCGCGATACGCGGCACGCGCTCGCCTGCGCCCTGTTCGCCGACCTTGCCGGGCTATGCGCCGCGGTAGGCATTGCATACCTGTTCTTCCGCTAGGGGCATTCCCCCATCGGCCACTACGCCGCGAACACATCGGCAAATTGCCGACGGAATCAGGGCGTGAAATCAGGAAAAAGTGGAGGCGGATGTTGTAAACGGCTACTTTGTTGTGCACAAACAACATGTTTGTGAAGCCAGACACGCACAGCCAATATGACGCTTGGTGCGTCGCAACAAATCGTATATAGTGGAGTCTGTCTCCTCCACCACCTCGGTGGATTCCAGCCCGCGCACGAAACTGCGCGGGTTTTTTTTGCCCGATTTTCGGCGCGCACCTGCGTTTCCCCCTGAAACGCCAATGCATTACCGGCCGGGAACCAACCCGTCCCCACCGTCGTGCCAGGTTGGCGATTGCGCGCACCGGGACGATGCGGCGGCGCACCTCCCCAGTGCAAATCGCCCGAGATGACACGATATGTTGCAACGCACCATACGGTGATCTAGAGTCAAGCCATCGCTTGCATCCGCCGGCGTCCTTACTTAGTTGTCGACATGTTTTCCGTGCCGTACCTGCCCCGTCCCGACGCCTCGATGCTGCAAAGAGGCCTGGTCTACGCTTTCTCGTTCCTGGCCCTGGCCGGAGCGGGATGGCTCACGGATCAGCCGGGCTACTTGTGGGCAGCCACCGCCTCGCTCTGGACCTGCCTCGCCGACCGCGGCGGCACCGCAGGCGAGCGGCTCAGGGCGCTGGGTTCGGTCGGCATGGGCGGCACGGTGGCGTGCGCGGTGGGTGTGGCCGTCGCCGGGTCTGCGTGGGCGGCGCTCGCCGCGGTCGGGATTGCCGGGCTCGCGGCTGGCCTGGCAGAGACCCGTGGGCCCGGCGCGGCCCTGCCCGCCAAGCTGCTCTACGTCATCCTGATCGCCGCATGCCTCCAGCCGGCCGGCGATGCCGCGCTGGCCGTACACGTGTTCGAGCGTAGCCAGGAATTCCTGCTCGGCGGCGTGTTTGCCTGCCTGGTGAGCCTGGCGCTGATTCCGTCCGCGCGCGACCAGCGCCCGCGCGCGGAAGTCATGGCGGTGTTCGGCGCCTTGTCGCGTCTTGCCGGGGCGCTGGCCGGCACTGAAGCGGTCGGCGATGCGGCTGCCAGCAAGCGCGACATCCGCGAGCGGATCGAGGCCGCGCATCTGGCCGTGCGCGCGCGCCGCAGCCTGCGCGATCCGCTGGGGCGGATGCGCTATGCCTATATCGTCAGCCTGGCCGATGCCATTTTTGCCCTGCTGATCGTCGCCGCCGAGTTGCGCAGCCGCGCAGACAGCGCGCCGGCAGGCGACCCGGGCGAGGGCAACGTCAGCCCGCTGCCGCTCCAGTACCTGCAGCGCTGCGTGGCCGAGATGCGTTTGCAGGTGGACGAGGCCCTCGCCCGGCCCGCGCCTGACCTGCCTTCGCTGTGCGCCGCACTGGTCCGCGAGTTGCGGCGCCTGCATGCGCCCCTGGCCAATGCCGACGCGCCGGCCGTGTACCAGTCCGCGGTGGGCGCCCTGGCCCGCTACCCGGCCTTCGCCACCTGGCATGGCGCGCACCGCCGGCCGCGTCACACGTTCCGGCAAAGGTGGCAGCGCTGGCGTGCCGCCCTGGCCGAACACACTGCCCGCGACGCCCGCGTGGCGCGCCATGCGGTGCGGCTTGCGCTGGCCGGCAGCCTGAGCCTGCTGCCAGCACAACTGTGGCGGGTGGATCATGGCTACTGGGTAGCGGTCACCGTCATCATGGTGCTCAGTCCGCAACTGCAGACCACACGCAGGATCTCCTTCCTGCGCTTTGCCGGTTCGCTGGCGGGAGCGCTGCTGGCCTGCGCCATCGGCCTCGCCCACCCGCCGGCGCCGCTGGCGCTGGTGATCAGCGCAGCGTGTCTCGCGGCAGCCTATGTCTTGCGGCTCGCCGGAAGCCCGGGGCTGTTCGCCCTTTGCCTCACGCCGGCTGTCATCCTGTTCTCATGGGTGGGCGCCCCGGCGGCGGACAGCAGCCACTTCGCCGCGCTGCGCGGCATCGATACCGCGCTTGGCTGCCTGATCGCGCTGGCCAGTTACTACGTGCTGGCACCGCGCGCCGAGCTCTCGCGGGTGCATCGCCACGGCGTCGACGCACTCGCCGCGAATGCCGCGTACCTGCGCGCGGCATTCGCGGGCGCCGGCGCGTTCACGACTTCGCCCACGCGCTCGCCCGCGCCGACCGCGGCCCGCCTGGAAACACTGCGCATCGGCGCGGGCCGCGCGTCCGCCCGGGCCGAGCTGACGCTGCAGCAGGCGGAGGCGGAACTGATGCCGGAACTGGCTGCGGCCTACGCCGGGCTTCACCTCACCTCACGCCGCATGGCCGCGCTGGCCGGCGTGGTGCGCGCCGGGCTGGCTGCCGGGAGCGGCGCCGGTGCACCACTACCAGCCACGCTGGCGACGCTGCAGGCCCTGGCGGGGCGGCTTTCGTCACTGGCGGCGCGGCCCGGGGAAAGCGCAGGCCCCCTAGCCAGTCCCGCGGACCACGGAACCGCCGCACCGCTGGACCGCTTCCTGCTCGAGCAGGCCGCGTTCGCCGCGGCGCAATCTGAGGCCGCGCACGAGGCGCTCGCCAGCGTGCGCCAGTTGACGGCCGGGCTTGCCGTTGCCGGCCAGCACTTGCCCCATCCCGGTTGATGGCGGTCAAGGCGACGCGCCGCACGGCGTCGCTCGGCCGCGCGATCTCCTAGAATGGTGTCATCCTCAGCGACCGGTGTGAGGCACGCCATGCCCGAGATCTCGTTTCCCCGCAGCGTTCCCACCTACTGTGCGGCCAGTCTTACGCTTTCCTGCCCCGCCACCGTGAACGGCAAGCCCACGCTGTATTCCATTACCGCCGAGGCGCTCGAGACGCACTTTGGCGCCCGTTCTCCGCGCGAGGAAGACCTGGTGCGTGCGTTCACCAGCCATCGGCAACGCATCGAACATATTGCCGAAGACTTGTTCGAACTGACCCAGGCCAGGGAGATCGTGCTGCGCAGCGGGCACATCCGCTTCGCAGGATAGGCGCGCCTGCGCGCTGCCGCCTTGCGCTTGCGCCGGCGCCAGTACGCCGCCGCCGGCGATATCACTCGCCTCGTACTGCACTTGCCGGGACGGACGGATCCCGCGCGCCCGAGTCGACGATCACCAGATAGCGCCCCGGCCGCGACACCGGTGTGCGATCCGGCGCGAGAACCCAGAGCGCATCGCCCCGCTCCACGGCGTCGAGGTAGTCGGCGTCGATCAGGCCAAAGCGGTCGATCAGCCGGTTGAGGGCGGCAGGAATGCGCACGCAACCCTTCGAAGCCGGATGCCCGAGGCGCGCTTCGAGATGTTCGGGATCGGTCGCGTGCATCTGCAGGCGCATCTGGCTTTCGCCGCCCTTGCCCCAGCCGCGCTCTGCATCGACCCAGCCGAAGTCATAGACGCGCATGCCGCGCGCGCCATAGCCGCGGATGCCATTCTCGTTGACGGTGCCCTCGGCGCGGAAATCCATGTTCTCCAGGCTGTGGTCGAACACGCCGAGCGGCGTGATGAAATGATCGAAGGTGCCCGGCTTGCCGGTCGAGGTGGGTGCCGAACCCACCCACCGCCAGGGCGCATCGCCATCGGACCGGGCGAACAGCATGGCAGCCTGTACGCGCGGGTTGCGGTCGACCAGCACCACCCAGTCGCCGGCGTCGGCGTCGTGCCCCACAGCCTGCAGCGCCGAGGACAGCAGGCCGGCATACCGTTGCGCCTGCGCGGCCGGCAGCTCGAGGCGGTGCGGCACCTGCCGGGCAAACGCCTGCCGCACGGTACCGAACTCGTTGTTGGCGCTGGCGGCCTGGGGCAGGAGCGACAGCGCGGCCAGCAATATCCACAATGCCAGCCAGCCGAATCGGTGGCGCAGGCACGGGCCGAAAAGCCCGTCATGGGGACTGCATTGCATAATTGCCTCCTTGCACAAGATCTTGCACCGGCCGCTGCGATCATCATTCGCCCGTGCCCGACTTCGCGCACTGCCCTGCGTCAAGGCACATGCGCGAAGCCGGCGTGGCGAAGCCAGTAGCGAAGCGGCCTCCATATTTAGACTGCCGGCGCGGCCATGATTTCCCGACGCCGCACGGCCACAGCGTTTGTCAATGGATCAGACTCAAGTCATCAACCAAGCCCGCCAGCGTCTCGCCGCGGGTGATTTCGCCGGCGCCCGCGCGGCGCTCGAAGCCCTGCTTGCGCAGGAACCCGGGCACGGCGGCGCCCTGGAACTGCTGGGGCTGGCCGCAGGCAACCAGGGAGATTTCCGGGCCGCGGCGGCGCATCTCGACAGCGCCGCGCAGGCGGGTGCGGGCTCGCCGGAGCTCTACTACAACCTGGCGGTGGCGCGCCAGAAACTGGGCGAACACGAGGCGGCGATCGCTGCCTTCTCGCAAGCAGTGGCATTGCGCAGCTATTTTTTCGAAGCCCACCACGATCTCGGCCTGTCGCTCGCGGCATCCGGCAACGCATCTGCGGCCATCGCCGCGTTCGACGCCGCGCTGAAGCTGCGCCCGGGAAGCTTCGAAGCGCTCTACAACAAGGGCAAGGCGCTGAGCGAGCTCGACCGCTTCGCCGACGAGATCGACTGCTACCAGCGCGCCATCCAGCTGCGGCCCAACTTCGCCGGCGGGTACGTCAACCTGGGCGTGGCGCTGCGCGACCTGCATCGTTTCGACGAAGCCATGCGCCACTTCAAGAAGGCCGTCACGCTGGACGCAAACGACGCGCTGGCGCGTTGCAACCGCGCCCAGACCAATCTGCTGATGGGGGTCTTCGATCACGGCTGGCGCGAATACGAATGGCGCTGGCTGGACGGCACGCCCGCGCACCGCCTGCCGGGCAAGCCCTGGCTGGGCGAAGGCAGCCTGGCCGGCAAGACCATCGTGCTGCATAACGAACAGGGATTCGGCGACACCATCCAGTTCGCCCGCTACGTGCCGGCCGTCGCGGCCATGGGCGCGCGCGTCATCCTGCAGGTGCAGCCCGCGCTGGTGCCGCTGCTGCAGGGCCTGCCCGGCGTCGCGGAGCTGATCGCCGAAGGCGACCAGCTGCCTGCCTTCGACTGCCATTGCCCCTTGATGAGCCTGCCGCTGGCCTTCCGCACCAGCCTGGCGACCATTCCGCCCGCGCCTTACCTCAACGCCGACCCCGCGCTCAGCGCAGCCTGGCGCGCCCGGCTGGAGGCGGACTCCGCCGCCGGCCGCCGGCCACGCATCGGCCTGGTCTGGTCCGGCAGCACCTGGCACCGCAACGACCGCAACCGCTCGCTGGCGCTGGACCAGCTGCGCCCCCTGCTCGCGGCCGATGCGAGCTTCGTCTCGCTGCAAAAGGACGTGCGCGCCGCCGACAGCGCCACGCTTGAAAGCCTGCCGCAGCTCATGGACGTATCCGGCGAGATCGCCAGCTTCGCCGACACCGCCGCCCTGATCGACAACCTCGATCTGGTCATCAGCGTGGACACCGCCGTCGCCCACCTGGCCGGCGCGCTCGGCAAGCCGGTCTGGCTGCTGCTGCCGTTCTCGCCCGACTGGCGCTGGCTGCTCGAGCGCAAGGACTCGCCTTGGTACCCAGGCATGCGCCTGTTCCGGCAGGCCGCGATGCGCGACTGGAACGGCCCGCTCGACGAACTTGGCGCTGCGCTTGCCGCCCTGCCAGAAGCTCACCCGCGCGGCTAGATATGCGTGCTTGCGGCCGGTGCTTCACGTGAAACGCCGGCCGCGCTGGGCCTCGGGAAAACACCATTCCCAGATAAAGTGACCGACCAGTCGGTTTATATATAATGCTCCTACCCGCTGCCAATCCATGAAAGCAACAAACGCGCGGCCCCGTCAAAGGAGGCGTTATGTACACCCAGAGTCTGGATCTTCCCGGCGGCGTAAACGCACAGGCCACGCCTGACGGACTGCGCGCCGCCCCGGACGCGGCCAGGCAGGAAGCCTTCGACACCCGCATCGCGGCCGATGCCAAGATCGAGCCGCAGGACTGGATGCCCGAGGCCTACCGCAAGACCCTGGTGCGGCAGATCTCCCAGCACGCGCATTCCGAGATCATCGGCATGCAGCCCGAAGGCAACTGGATCAGCCGGGCTCCGTCGCTCAAGCGCAAGGCCATCCTGCTGGCGAAAGTGCAGGACGAAGGCGGCCACGGCCTCTATCTCTATTCGGCGGCGGAAACGCTGGACGCTTCGCGCGACGACCTGGTCGACGCGCTGCACGCGGGCCGTGCCAAGTATTCCTCGATCTTCAACTACCCCACCCTGACCTGGGCCGACGTCGGCGTGATCGGCTGGCTGGTCGATGGCGCGGCGATCATGAACCAGATCCCGCTTTGCCGCTGCTCCTATGGCCCCTACGCGCGCGCCATGATCCGCATCTGCAAGGAAGAATCCTTCCACCAGCGCCAGGGTTTCGACGCGCTGCTGGCGATGATGGGCGGCACCGACGCCCAGCGCGAGATGGTGCAGGACGCGGTGGACCGCTGGTGGCTCCCGGTGCTGATGATGTTCGGGCCGCCCGATGCGGCATCCACCAACAGCGCCCAGACCATGGCCTGGGGCATCAAGCGCATCTCCAATGACGACCTGCGCCAGAAATTCGTCGACGCCGCCGTCGCGCAGGCCAAGGTGCTGGGCGTGACGCTGCCCGACCCGGGCCTGCGATGGAACGCCGAGCGCGGCCGCCACGACTACAGCCCGCTGGACTGGGACGAATTCTGGCGCGTCATCAACGGTGACGGCCCCTGCAACAAGGAGCGCCTCGCCACCCGCGTGAAGGCGCACGACGAAGGCGCCTGGGTGCGCGAGGCCGCGCTGGCCTATGCCGCGAAACAGAATGCAGGACAGGCCGCCCTGCGCGCGGCCTGAACCGCAGGCCAGAGGAGACAAGCAACATGACCCAAGACACTTCGACCCAGGACCGGGCGCGGAAAGATTGGCCGCTGTGGGAAGTCTTCGTGCGCAGCAAGCAGGGACTCGAGCACAAGCACTGCGGCAGCCTGCACGCCGCCGATGCACAGCAGGCGCTGCACATGGCGCGCGACGTGTACACGCGGCGCCAGGAGGGCGTGTCGATCTGGGTGGTCCCGTCGGTGGCCATCACCGCGAGCGCGCCGGACGAAAAGCCCGAGCTGTTCGACCCGATGGCCGACAAGATCTACCGGCACCCGACGTTCTACCAGCTGCCCGATGAAGTCAACCATATGTAAGGGCCCGGCACCATGACCAGCATGCCGACACTTGCGCCGCCCGCCGCGCCGGCCACCGCCGCCCTGCCCGCCACGCTCCAGTACATCCTGCGCCTGGCCGACAATGCCCTGATCCTCGGCCAGCGCAACGCCGAGTGGTGCGGCCACGGTCCCGCGCTGGAAGAAGACATCGCGCTCGCCAATATCAGCCTGGACCTGATCGGCCAGGCGCGCCTGCTCTACGCGCACGCCGGCGTGCTCGAGGGCCGGCTGGCCGGGCAGGCCGGCCCGGCGCGCCTGGAAGACGACTACGCCTACTGGCGCCCCGAGCGCGATTTCCGCAACTGGACGCTGACGGAGCTGCCGCACACCGGCCCGCTGGCCGGCACTGCCGCGGCAGAGCGCGACTACGCGGTCACCATCGTGCGCAACTTCCTCTACAGCGCGCTGATGGTGGAGCTGTGGACGCGCCTGCAGGCAAGCAGTGATGCCGAGCTCGCGGCCATCGCGGCCAAGTCGGTCAAGGAGGCACGCTACCACCTGCACCATGCCGCCGGCTGGGTCGTGCGCCTGGGCGACGGTACCGGCTTTTCCCATGCGCGCGCGCAGCAGGCGCTGGATCACCTGCTGCCCTATATGAACGAGTGCTTCGCCACCGATGCGGTGGAGCATGAAGCCGCGGCTGCGGGCGTGGGCGTGCCGGCGGCGGATTGCCGCGCCGCCTGGCAGGCCACGGTGGACGAGACCGTGGCGGCGGCGACGCTCGCCCTGCCTGCTGCCGGCGGCTTCGTCCCGACCGGCAAGCAAGGCGTGCACTCGGAACACATGAGCCGCCTGCTGAGCGAACTGCAAAGCCTGGCACGCGCCCACCCTGGCGCGCAGTGGTGAGCACCATGGCCACCGGCACCGGCACCGCCGCGCAAGCGCGCGCCACGCTCGCATGGAATGCGCTGGAAGGCGTGCCCGATCCGGAAATCCCGGTGGTCTCGATCCGCGACCTCGGCATCCTGCGCGATGTGGTGGTCGCCGGCGACGGCAGTATCGAAGTGGTCATCACGCCGACCTACTCCGGCTGCCCCGCCATGTCGCAGATCGCCGAGGATATCGGCCACGCCCTCGATGCCGCGGGCCTGGGCCCCTGGCGCATCCGCACGGTGCTGTCGCCGGCCTGGACCACCGACTGGATCAGCGCCGGGGGCCGCGACAAGCTGCGCGCCTACGGCATCGCGCCGCCGACGCGCTGCCACGATGCGCAGGGCACGCACGCCACGCCGCAGCCGCTGCGCTTCGTGCCGCGCGCGGCGGCGCCGGCCGCCTGGCAGGACCGGGTACCCTGCCCGCGTTGCGGCAGCCTGCATACCGAGCAGCTGGCGCGCTTCGCCTCGACCGCCTGCAAGGCGCTGCACCGCTGCCTGGACTGCCGCGAACCCTTCGACTATTTCAAACCCTATTGATGCGCTGGCGTCGCCGGCCCACGCTGCCATGACCCCTCAGTTCCACCCGCTGCGCGTGGCGCAGGTCCGCACCGAAACCGCCGACACCATCTCCATCGCCTTCGACGTGCCCGCGGCGCTGCGCGACGCCTACCGCTTCACGCAGGGCCAGTTCCTCACGCTGCGCGCGCCGGTGGACGGCAATGACCTGCGCCGCTCGTACTCGATCTGCTGCGGCGTGCAGGACTACGCCGAGCGCGGCGAATTGCGCGTGGCGGTCAAGCGCGTGGAGCATGGCGTGTTCTCGCAGCATCTGCACGACGGCCTCGCACCCGGCCACGTGCTCGACGTGATGACGCCCGACGGCCGCTTCCATGTGCCGCTGGAAAGCGATGCTAGCCGCCACTACGTCGCCTTTGCCGCCGGCAGCGGCATCACGCCGGTGCTGTCGCTGATCCGCACCACGCTGGCCACCGAGGCGAACAGCCGGTTCACGCTGGTGTACGGCAACCGCAGCGTCGACAGCATCATCTTTTCCGAAGCGCTCGAGGACCTGAAGAACCAGTACCTGGCGCGCTTCACGCTCCATCACGTGCTGTCGCGCCAGCCGCAGGAAGTGGACCTGCTGCACGGGCGCCTGGACCGCGCCCGCGTGGGCGCATTCCTCGAATCCCTGCTGCCTGTCGGCGACATCGACGCCGCCTTCGTGTGCGGGCCGGCCTCGATGATCGACGAGGTCGAGGCCGCGCTCAAGGCGGCCGGCCTCGACCCCCACCGCATCCATGCCGAGCGTTTCGGCGTGCCAGTGGCGCAGGCGCCGCGCCCGGCTGCGCGCGCGGACCAAGCCAGCCATGCCGGCACGGCGGAACTGGTGGTGGTGCTCGACGGCAAGCAGCACGCCATGCGCCTGCCGATGGCCAATGCCAATGTGCTTGACACCGCGCTGGCGGCCGGGCTGGACCTGCCCTACGCGTGCAAGGGCGGCGTCTGCTGTACCTGCCGCGCCAAAGTGCTCGAGGGGCAGGTCGAGATGGCGAAAAACTACACGCTCGAACCGTGGGAGATGGAAAAGGGCTTCGTGCTGACCTGCCAGGCCCGCGCCGTCACCGGGCGCGTGGTGGTGAGCTACGACGAACGCTGAGCAGCGCCGGGCTCCGGCGGCGCGCCGCAAGCGGCGCAACCGCGTGATTAAAATGGAAGCAGCCGCGCCACGCATCCATATACAATCACGCCCATGCAATACATCCATGTCGTCAACGGTGACGTAGCGGGCAACACGCTACGGCAAGCCCTCGCCCAGGCCGCCCGGCCCGACCCGGTCGTCGTGCTGCGCGACGACCTTGCCGTCGGCCCGATCGCCGACGTCGACAGCAGCGGCCTCGTCCGCTCCGGCTTCTGGCAGCGCGTGGCGCCGCGCAGCGACATCGACTTCGCCGCCGAGATGCAGCACGCGCTCACCCAGCTGCACGGCCTGCGCAAGGAAGAACTGGAGATCGCGCTCTGGCATGGCCAGAGCGCGTCCGACCAGCTGATGCTGCGCCGGGTGGTGTTCCATCTCTACCAGTCCCCCCAGCGCATCAACGAAGTCGCGATGGACCTGCGCGAACTGGAAATCCCCGCGCGCGGCAACCTGGCCGCCATCGGCATGTATCCCGCGGCGCGCCTTGCGCGGCGCTTTTCCACGATCGCCCCGGTTTCGGTGCTGCGCCTCGGCCGGCTTGGCTACGAGTGGCAGCAGAACGTCAAGGAGAACGCCGACGTGCGCCTGTGGAAGGGCAACACGCTGGTGCCCGCCGCGTACCACACGGTGGATGAGGTGATCCTGGAGCGCGCGCCGCTGGAATGGGCGCCGGCCGCGCAAGTGGTGGGCGCCGTGATGGGGGCCATCGAAGGGCTGCTGGCCAGCGACTGGTTCGTGTTCTGGCGCTGCCGGGAGCTGATCGGCGCCGGCCAGCTGGTGCTGCGCGGCAATGCCGAATCACTGCAGACCTGCGAGCTGCGCCGCAACCTGTCCGCCAGCGGCGAATAGGCCGGCAAGCCGGGAACAGCAGAATCAAGCTGAAACAAGCGGAAATAATCGGAAATAAGCGGACGTTTACATGGCCCGTACCAAGGCACCCGATTTCGAGGCGCAGCGCGAGCAGATCCTGGACCTGGCTGCCGCCGCTTTTGCCGCCAGCAGCTATCCCAGCACCTCAATGGCCGACCTGGCCGCCGCCTGCGGCACCTCCAAGGCGCGCCTCTATCACTACTACGAGAGCAAGGAAGCGATCCTGTTCGACCTGCTCGACCGCTACACGCGCCGGCTGATGCTGATCGTGACCGAGGTCGAGGCGGAGGCCGGACGCCGGGGACGCAGCGAGCAGGAGACCTTCGCCAACCTGATCCGCGCCTTCCTGGCCGAGTACGAAACCTCGCAAACCCGCCATGTCGCCCTGATCAACGACGTCAAGTTCCTGGCCGACGAGCAGCGCGACCAGATCCTCCGGCGCGAGCGCGACGTGGTGGCCGCCTTCTCGCGCCAGCTGCGCCGCGCCTACCCGGAGCGCGTCACCCACGACAACCAGGCCGCCCTCACCATGACGGTGTTCGGCATGATCAACTGGACCTTCACGTGGCTCAAGCCGGGCGGCAAGCTGTCCTACGCGGAGTTCGCCGAGATGGTGATCGACCTGCTGGCTGGCGGCCTGCCGGGCGCGCCCGCGGCCGCCGCCCCTTCGGCGCGCGGCGTAGCGTAGCGTCCGGGCGGCCGCCGCCCCCTCAGGACCAGTCCTCTTCCTCCTTGCGGCGGCGCTGGTCGCGGTCCTGGCGGAACATCTCCTGCAGCTCGTCGCGCGCCTGGCGCGCCAGCGAAACCAGCTTCTTCTGGTCCGTGTAATGCGGGTAGAAGCGATCGATGGCCGCGATATTGTGGCGGCGAAAGCGCAACGCCACCGAGCGCGCCTGGACCGGGTCGTAGCCCAGCCCCTCGAGCACGTGCCGCCCCAGCCGCAGCGATCCCTCGAACAGCTCGCGCTCGAACAGCTCCACGCCGCGGTCCTTGAGCTGGTAGATATGCGATACGTGCCGCGCCCGCGCGTAGATGCGCAGATGCGGGAAGCGCTCGCGCACTTTGTCGATCAGGGCCAGGCTCTCTTCCATGCCGTCGATGGCCACCACCAGGATGCGCGCGCGCTCGGCACCGGCCGACTCGAGCAGGTCCATGCGCGTGGCGTCGCCATAGAACACCTTGAAATCGTACTGCCGCAAGAATTCGATCTGGTCGGGATCGTGGTCCAGCACGGTGACGCCGATGCCTTGCGCATAGAGCAGGCGGCCGATGATCTGGCCGAAGCGGCCGAAGCCGGCAATCAGCACCGGGTTGTCCTGCGGCGCGATCACATCGTCAGGGCGCCGCGCCAGGCGCGCCAGCCGCGGTGCCACCAGGCGGTCGTAAGCCAGCAGCAACAGCGGCGTGACCACCATCGACAGCGCCACCACCAGCACCAGCAGGGCCTCGGTGCGCGCCGGCAGCAAGCCGGCGCCGCCGGCCACGCCGAACACCACGAAGGCGAACTCGCCGCCCTGCGAGATCAGCAAGGCGAACAACAGGCGCTGGCCGTGCGCGATGCCGAAGCGCGGCGCCAGCACGGCCAGCACCACGGTCTTCAACAGCACGAGGCCGGCCACCAGCGCCACCACCGTGCCCGGCGCCTGCATCAGCACGCCGAAGTCGATCGACATGCCCACCGCCATGAAGAACATCCCCAGCAGCAGGCCCTTGAACGGCTCCAGGTCGGCCTCGAGCGCATGCCGGTACTCGGAGTCCGCCAGCAGCACGCCGGCCAGGAAGGTACCCAGCGCCATCGACAGGCCCACGGCGTCCATCATCAGCGCAATGCCCACCACCAGCAGCAGCGCGAAGGCGGTGAACATCTCGCGCATGTCGGTGCGCGCGATGAAACGCAGCGCCGGGCGCACCAGGTAGCGCCCGCCCACGATCACGGCACCGATCACGCCCACCGCCTTGGCGGCGCCCAGCCAGCCCGCCGTGCCGGACGCGCCGGCTGCCCCGGCCTCGGCACCGCCGGCGGCAAGCAGCGGCAGCAGCGCGATCATCGGAATCGCGGCGATGTCCTGGAACAGCAGGATGCCGAAGCTGGCGGCGCCCGCCGGCGTGCCGAACAGGTTGCGCTCGGTCAGCGTGGCCAGCGCGATGGCGGTGGACGACAGCGCCAGCCCGAGCCCGGCCACCAGCGCCACCTGCCACGGCGCCCCCACCAGCGAGGCGACGCCGCCGATCAGCACCGCGCAGGCCGCCATCTGGCCGCCGCCATAGCCGAAGATCACGCGGCGCAGCTCCCACAGCTTCTTTGGCTCCAGCTCCAGCCCGATCACGAACATCATCAGCACCACGCCGAACTCGGAGAAATGCAGGATGGATTCGACATTGGTGACCAGGCGCAACGCCCACGGGCCGATCGCCACGCCGGCCAGCAGGTAGCCCAGCACCGCGCCCAGACCGAAGCGGCGGGCCACCGGCACAGCCACCACCGCGGCGACCAGGAAGACCACCAGCGCCACCAGGAAATCGTGTTGATCCATGGCGCGCTCCTCAGCCGGCCGCGACGCCGGCGGCGCCGCCGAGCACCATCGATACCCGGCCGATATGCTCGGCCAGCACGTCCTCGTCCACCTGGTTGGCGTCATGCAGGACCAGCGGCGTCAGCCAGTTCATGCCGCACAGCACGGCTGTCTGCGCCAGCGGCAGCATGTATTCGCCGATGCTGTGGCCGTGCGTGCCGTCGGGACCGTAGGAATCGGCATGTCCGCCGGTGCTGGCCACCACCAGCAGGGACTTGCCGCGCAGCGCCGTGCCGCCGGGGCCAAAGGCCCAGCCGCTTTCCAGCACATCGTCCATCCACAGCTTGAGCAGCGCCGGCATGCTGTACCACTGCACGGGGAACTGCAGCACCACCGTGCCCGCGCGCGCCAGCGCGCGCTGCTCCTCCACCACGTCGATGTCGTAGTCGGTATAGCGGGTGTAGAGATCGTGCACGGTGACAGCCGGCAACTTTTCCAGGGCCGAGGCCAGCGAGCGGTTGACGCGTGACTGATGCGGCCTGGGGTGGGCGTAGATGACGAGAATCGGTGGCTCGGCCTTGGGGTCCACAAAGAATCCTGAAAAACGTAAGGTGCGCCGCGCGAAACGACGGTCTTGCGATAAAAAAGAGGCCCAAGGCGCACCAGAATGGCACCCCGGGCCTGGCGCCCCGATGTTAAATCAGGGCAGGCCGGCTGGCGGCACTGGCGATGCCTCGATATGCGGCGTTGCAACAAACCCACATTCCAGGGGCTCGCCGGCTTCATGAAGCACAATTCAAGCTATTGATTTTATTGAATAAATCCCGATATTACAAAATGTAGCCAGCTTGGCCGTCCCGCTACCTTACGCGAGACTGACAATTCCACTACAATACTTTTTGCGTTGCAGCAAGATAGTGTTTGCCCTTGGCCAAGGCTTCCAAAGCCAGGCCGCACTCGAAAGTGCATGGACAAACACCTGCTGACTGCTATTTTTATACCTGATTACGTCGCGAGGAAAACAAAGTGAATCCGCTCGAACTGAGCAAGGCCGTCGGGGCCGTATCCGACGAAGATCTCCGCCGCGCAACCGCAGCCGCGCAGGCCTCGCATCGCCCCACCACCCTGGTGCGCGAGCTGGCCGCGCATCACCGCTCGCGTCTGCTCAAGCATTTCCTCGCCCTGGGCGAGGAGGATCGCCTGCTCCGTTTTGGCCAGTCGGTCGGCGACCATGTGATCGAGGCCTATGTCGACAGCATCGACTTCGACCACGACACCGTGTTCGGCGTCTACGACGAGCACCTTGAACTGATCGGCGTGGGCCACTTCGCCAACCTGCGCGACAACACCCAGGGCCGCGTTGCCGAATTCGGCGTGTCCGTGTCGCAGAGCGCGCGCGGCCGCGGCATCGGCAGCTCGCTGTTCGAGCGCGCCGCCATGCATGGCCGCAACAGCAATGTGCGCACGCTGTACATGCACTGCCTGTCGCGCAACGCCGCCATGATGCACATCGCCAAGAAAGCCGGCATGAAGGTGCAGTACGCTTATGGCGAGGCCGACGCCTACCTGGAACTGCCGCCCGCCGACACCGTCAGCCGCCTGACCGAGGCGCTCGACGAGCAGGTGGCCGACCTCGACTACATGGTCCGCCGCAACCTGCGCGATGCGCGCCGCTTCGGCCTGCGCTTCTGGCGCTCGATGCTGCCGCAAAAGCGCACGGCCTGACGGCATTGCGGCCTTGCCAGGATGGCGCGCCCGGCGGCGCGCCATTTTCATTGCCGCCCCGGCCGTCGCCTGCGCCCTTCAGCCCCCCGCCACCGGCAGCGCCGTCGTGTCCTTGATGCACTCCAGCGCGAAGCTCGAGCGCACGTCGATCACCGCCGGGTGGGCCAGCAGGTGGTCCTTCATGAAGCGCGCGAAGTGCTCCATGTCCTCGACGTAGACCTTCAGCAGCAGATCCATTTCCCCGGTCATGGCATGGCAGGCGGCCACCTCCGGCCAGATCGCGATGGCGGCGCGGAACAGGTCCAGCGGCGCCTTGCCCTTGGGCGCGCCACCATGCTTCTCCAGCCGCACGTTGATATAGGCCAGCAGCCCGAGCCCGATCCTGCCCGGCTCCAGCAGCGCCGCGTACTGGCGGATCACGCCAATCTCCTCCAGCCGCCGGATGCGCCGCAGGCAGGGGCTGGGCGACAGGTTCACGCGCTCGGCCACTTCCAGATTGGTCAGTCTCCCGTTGGCCTGCAGCACCTCCAGGATCTTCCTGTCGATCTTGTCCAGCTCCACCTTGCTCACGATATTGTTGCTCCGCAATATGTTTGACGGCAATTTTTTTGCGCAAATTTAGCAAGCTGTGCACAACTACGCAATTTTTTGTGTAGTCCGGACTATAGACGCAGCTTATCAGCCCCCCTCCCTGCCCCGGCCGCCGCCCCCCTGCACGGCCCCGTCGATCTGCGCGATCGCCTTCCGGGTGCACGATGCCGCCCCCGCCCATGGCCGTGCACTGGAACCGGGCGCCTGGGGCTTCGACAACAAGCGCGGCCCGATGGAACTGAACATCCCGGCCATCGAGGCCATCGAGGCCATCAAGGGTATCGGCGATTCGCTGATCTGCCTCGCCGACCGATGGGAAGGCAAGGATGGTGCCAAGGCTGGCGAGGCGGGCAATATCAGCATCTACGACGTGGACTTCGCACCGATCGCCCGCGCCAAAGAAAAAGCGCGACCACGGATGGTCGCGCTTTTTCTTGCCCGCGGCGCTGGTCTGCCGCGGGATCCTGCCAGGCATCGATCAGCCGCCGCGGCCCGAAGGCGCCGCCGGATTGGACGGGTTGCCGCGCTGGCCCCACTGGTCGTGCATCTTCTGCATGCCGGCGCGGATCTCGTCCATGGTCAGCTTGCCGTCGTGGTTGGCGTCGAGCTGGTCGAAGCGCTTGGCCAGGCGGGGAAAGCCGGCCTGGACCTCGGCCTTGGTCAAGGCACCGTCGGCGTTCTTGTCGGCCGCCTTGAAGCGCGCCTCGAAGTCAGCCTGCATGGCTGCGCGGCGCTGCTCCATGCTGGTCTTGTGGAACGCCGCCAGCTCGCTCTTGTCGAGCTTGCCGTCGTGGTTGGTGTCGATCTTGTTGAACAGCGCGTCGGCTTCGGCCTTGGAGATGGTGCCGTCGCCGTCGGTGTCGATCGACTTCATCCACATGCCGTCGCCGTGCCCCATATGGTGATGCATGCCGCCCTGTTGCGCCTGTTGCGCGCCGGGGGCGGGAGCTGCCGGCGCGGGTGCCGCGGTCTGCGCGAAAGCCGTGCCGCCCATCGCCAGGATCACCGCCGAAGCGGCCATGAAATTCCGGATCGAACGCGTCTTGAGATTGCCTTGCATGTCTTTGCTCCTTTTTCGTCTCGGTGGACTGGTAAGGATTAGAACGCACGGCAGGCAGGAAAGTTGGTCTCTCTAATACGTTGTTACGCGGCTCACAGTTAGGGCGCTCCTGCGTAAACCGCTGAAAGTATTGGTAAATATCCGGCCGATGGCGGTTACAAAGAGTCACCGCGGCAAACCCTGCCCTCGGGGCGGCAATCAGTCCTTCGCGGAAATGGGTTCGCCCGGGGCCCCGGTGGGCTGCGCCGGCGCCGGTTGCATGACCGGCTGCGCCTGCGGCGGCACGGCCGCGGGCATTGGCGTCGACAGCGGTGCCGCGGCGCCGGCCGGCAGCGACGGCTGGCCCGCCGCGGCCGGACCGCGCGTGACGATGGCCGGCACCGGCAGCGCGATTTCCTGGCGCACGCCGTTGCGCTCGATCACCACGCCGCGGTCGCGGATCTCCACCAGGCGCAACTGCGCAGACAGCGCCGTGCCCGCGCGCACCGCCTTGGGCGGGCCGCCGTCGAGCGAGAGAATGGCCGCGCCAGCGCCGCTGCCGAGATCGGCCACCACGCCGATCAGCTGCACGTCGCGCACGCCCGACTGCGCGGCGCCGCCGAACAGCGTGCCGGCGGCGCCGGTCTCGACCGCCTCGGTCTGCGCCACGCGGGCGGTGCGCGGCACCGGGATCGTCTTCATCGCGCTGAACGTCAGCGCCCAGCGCGTGGCCAGCGCACACAGCGCGACGAACAGGACGAGCCCCGCCAGGCGCGGCAGCCAGAGGCCGGCAGGGTCGAGGCGAAAGGCGGGCCGCATGGAGAGTTGCACGGGGATCAGGGCTGCAGCAGGCTGCAAGGCGTGGAAAACGCCAAGCCTACCAGAGCCGCATGACAACTGTCTTCCCCGCGCCGGGACCTGGCAGGCCGCGCGCGGCCGGGATGCAGCGAGATGCCGCTTGCCCGCACGACCGGCCGCGGGTGAACATGCGGGCGCACGTCCGCAAAGCCGTCATGAAGTGGCGGTTATACTGTCTGGCGAGCCGCAGCGCCGCCCGCGTTCGAGGTCCCTGCGCTGCACCAGATATTCCAAAAGGCTATCCATGATGCGTAGGTTCGCTGCCAGCTTCGCCGATTCTTCCCGCCGTCCCGCCCGTTGCCAGTCCCGCCGCCAGTCGCGCGGCTTCACCCTGATCGAGATCATGGTCGTGATCGTGATCCTCGGCGTGCTGGCCGCGCTGGTGGTGCCCAAGATCATGAGCCGCCCCGACGAAGCCCGCATCGTCGCCGCGCGCCAGGACATCTCCTCGATCATGCAGGCGCTCAAGCTGTACCGCCTCGACAACAGCCGCTACCCCACCACCGAGCAAGGCCTGGCGGCGCTGGTGGTCAAGCCCGCCACCGAGCCCATCCCCAACAACTGGAAGGGCGGCGGCTACCTGGAAAAGCTGCCCAAGGACCCCTGGGGCCATCCCTACCAGTACCTGAACCCGGGCGTGCGCGGCGAGATCGACGTGTTCAGCTTCGGCGCCGACGGCCAGGCTGGCGGCAGCGGCAATGACGCCGATATCGGCAACTGGGAATAGGGATCCGTCGCCAATGACCGCGGCGGGCATGCAGCCATGAACCTCCGGCCGCACGGCCGCCGGCGCCAGCCCGGCAGCCACGGCTTTACCCTGCTGGAGCTGCTGGTCGTGATGGTGATCGCCGGCATCGTGATCTCGCTGGTGGCCGTCAATGCCACACCCAACGAGCGCGGGCGCGTGCTCGACGACGGACAGCGCATCGCGCGCCTGTTCGAGCTGGCTCAGGAAGAAGCCCAGCTGCGCGCCCGCCCGATCGCCTGGGAAGCCAGTACGTCCGGCTGGCGTTTCCTGCAGGCCACCCCGGCCGGCTGGAGCCCGCTCGCCAGCGACGTCTTCGCGCCCGCCAAATGGCGCCTCCAGCTCGACAATGTCGCCGTGACCGAAGGCGGGCGCGGCAACAACGGCACGCGCCTTGTGTTCGGGCGCGAGCTGATCGACGGCCCCCAGCACGTGGTGCTGGTGCGTGGCGACATCCGCGTGGACGTGGCCGGCGACGGCACCGGCCGCTATTTCGCCAGCACGCCATGACGCGCCGCGCCGACGCACGCCGCGCGGCCCCGCCCGGGCGCGGCTTCACCCTGATCGAAGTGCTGGTCGCGCTGACCATCCTGGCCGTGGCGCTGACCGCCGCCATGCGCGCGATGGGCTCGATGATCGAGGCCAGCGCCTCGCTGCAGACGCGCATGCTGGCCGAATGGAGCGCCGAGAACCACTTCGCCACGCTGCGCCTGTCCAAGACCTGGCCCGAGCCCGGCACGCGCGGCTACGCCTGCCCGCAGGGCGGCGTCGCGCTGTACTGCGAGGAAACCGTCTCGGCCACGCCCAACCCCTCGTTTCGCCGCGTCGAGATCGCGGTCTACCCGTCCGGCGCCGACAAATCCGTGCGCCTGGCCTGGCTCGTCACCATCATTCCCAATGAAACGCGCAACCTGCTCTAGGCGCCCCGTGCGCCCCGTGCGCCGCGCCGCCGGCGCGCGTGGCTTCACGCTGCTGGAGATGCTGGTGGCCATCACCCTGCTGGCGGTGATCGCGGTCATCGCCTGGCGCGGGCTGGACGCGATGACGCGCAGCCGCGAGCGCCTGACCGACCACGACGAGCGCCTCAATTCGCTCAAGCTGCTGTATGGACAGTTCCAGTCCGACTGCGAGCACCTCGCCAGCCCCGCGCTGCTGCAGCGCAGCCCCGTCGAACTGGGCAACGGCCAGCTGCTGATGGTGCGCGACCGCCGCGACGAAGGCCGTCCCACGCAGTGGCAGGTGGTTGCCTACCGCCTCGACGGCAATACCGTGGTGCGCTCGGCCAGCCCCCCGGCGGACAACCGCAACGCTGTACAGTCGGCGCTGCAGACGCAGCGCCAGGCGGGCGGCGGCGGCAACCTGGCGCGCGCGCTGGTGGGCGATGCCGCCGGCCTGTCCGCACGCGTGTGGACCGAGCCGGGTGGCTGGCAGTCCGAGAACGGCCGCATCGCGGCGGCCCTGCTCAGCGGCAACGCCAGCGCCAGCGCCGTGGCCGCATCGGGCGCGGGCGCGAGCCTCGGCGTGGCCACCACGGCGGTGCGCGCCATCGAGCTCAGCCTCACGGCGCGCATGGGCGACGGCGACGCGCCCCGGCAGTTCCAGAAGATCTGCATGACCGGGCTATGAGCAAGCGCACCGCATCCTTCGCCCGCGCCCCGGGCCTGCCCTCGCGCCGCCGCCAGCGCGGCGCCGCCGTGGTGACGGCGCTGCTGGTGGTGACGCTGGCGGTGGTGGTGGTGTCCGGCATGCTGTGGCGCCAGCAGGTGCAGATCCGCTCCATCGAGAACCAGCGCCTGCTGGCCCAGGCCACCTGGATCGAGCGCGCGGCGGTCGACTGGGCCCGCCTGATCCTGCGCGACGACCAGCGCCGCACCAATGTGGACCAGCTCGGCGAGCCCTGGGCCGTGCCCATCGCCGAGACCCGGCTGTCCGACTTCCTCGGCGCCGCGCTGCGCACCGACCAGGAAGGCGAGACCTCCTTCCTCTCGGGACGTATCCAGGATGCGCAGGCCCGCTTCAACCTCAGCAACCTGGTGCTGTGGAGCGCCAGCGAAGCGCAGGGCCGCGTTGCCAGCGTCGACCCGTCCAGCCTGGCGATCTACCGCCGCCTGCTGCAGACGCTGGGCCTGAACGCGGCGCTGGCCGAGCCCACGGCGCGCTACCTGGTCAACGCAGCCATGGGCGGCGATGGCAACGGCGGCCGGCAAGGCCTGCGCGCGCCCGACGGCGCCGACGACCTGCTCGCCATTCCCGGCTACACGCCCGACATCGTGGCGACGCTGGAGCCCTTCGTCGACCTGCTGCCCGAGCGCACGCTGGTCAACGCCAACACCGCCGAGGCCGAAGTGCTGGCCGCGGTCATCGACAAGCTGCCGCTGGATCGCGCGCGCGAGCTGGTACGCCAGCGCGACCGCGCCTACTTCAACAACGTGGCCGACGTGCAGTCCCAGCTGCGCACGCTGGCACCGCAGGCCGACCCCAACACCGCCACCAGCACGCTCGATGTGCGCACCCACTATTTCCTGGTCTACGGCCTGATCCGCCACGAGCGCGCCACCCGCATGCAGGTCTCGCTGGTCTATCGCGGCGAGGTGATGGGCAATGCCAACACCACCCGGGTGGTCTGGGTACGCGATCTGGAGCGCATGCCCGAGCCACGCTGAGGCCCCGGCGCGCCCTTTGTTTCCCCCCTTCCGGGTGGCGCCCCGGATACCTCCGGCGACCCCGCCGGCTGCCGCCAAAGGCGCTTGCCTGCAAGCCTTGCGGGCGCTCGAGGGCAGCTGTCACACAGATACGTATTGACGCCAATTCGTCACACAGGCAAGGTATGCTCCGGCCCGGCGCAAGCGTAGTCCGAGCGGTAGTCCAGCTCTTGCGCTTCCATCAGTGCAGTGCCGCCGGCGGCAACGCAGCCGGCGTCTTTCGCGTAGCGGAGCGGTCCGCCGCGCGGGCCGCCCGTCCCCCGCCATCGTTCATCGACGCCATTGCTGGCGCAGTAGCAAGGAAATCTTGAGCACCACCCTGTACGTCCGCCTGCCGCACAGGCCGCACGACCAGCCGCAACCCTGGCACTTCGGCGCCTTGCCGTTCGCGCTGGTGCGTGCGGCCGTGGCCGGACGCGGCCGTCGCCAGGGGCCCCAGGCGGCCCCGCAGCTGTTGCGCGAAGGCCACGCTCCCATTGCCGAACTGCCCGCGGCCGAACGGCTGGTCCTGATCCTGGCCGCCAGCGACGTACTGCTCACCCAGGCATCGGTGCCGCCGCTGGCGCCGGCGCGCCTCAAGCTGGCGCTGCCCAACCTGGTGGAAGATGTGCTCGCCACCGACGCCCAGCTCAGCCATATCGCCGTCGGCCCCGCGCTGGATGCGCCGGCCGGCAAGCCTGTGGCCGGCGCCCGCAAGCGCCTGCTGATGGTGACCGACCGCGCCTGGCTGCGCGCCGTGCTGGACGCTTTCGCCGAGCACCGCCATCGCCGCCGGCACGTGCTGCCGGCGCAGCTGTGCCTGCCCTTGCCGGCGCAGGGTGCCGCGCAGGCCCCGCAGGACGACGGCGCAGCCGCCGAAGACAGCACGCCGATGGCGGCCCTGGCGCTCGAGGCCGCCACGCTGACCAGCGCCTCGCCCCTGTTCGACACAGCGGGCGTGCCCGCGGCCGAGCAGCCCCCCCGCTTCTGGCAGCTGACCGTGCGCAGCGGCGAGTACGCCGGCTACGGCCTGCTGCTGGGCAACGACGCCCTCGGCGCCTGGCAAGGCCTGGCCCCGCCCGGCGACTGGTATGCCGCGCCGCAGGCGCTGGCGCAGGGCGCCCCGCAAGGCGCGCGCGCGCTCGGCTGGCGCGTGTGGATCGAGGGCGCGCGGGCCAGCCTGCTCGATCCCGCGCTCGACCTGGCCCAGTTCGAATTCGCCCAGGGCCGTGCCGACCGCTGGAACCTGAAGGCCTGGCGCCTGCCGCTGGCGCTGGCCGCTGGCCTGCTGCTGGTGCAGCTGATCGGCATGAATGTGCAGTGGCTGATGATGAGCCAGGAAGAAAAGCGCCTGCAGGCCGGCCAGGAGCAGGTCTTGCGCAGTGCCTTCCCGCAGATCCCGGTAGTGATCGACGCGCCGCTGCAGATGCGCCGCCAGGTCGACCAGTTGCGCCTGGCCTCCGGGCGCAGCACGCCCGACGATTTCCTGCCGCTGGCCGACCGCTTCGGCCAGGCCGCCCGCCAGCTCGCGCCCGACGCGCTGCTGGCGCTCGAGTACCGCGGGCACACGCTCTACGCCACGCTCAAGCCCGGCGCCAATGCCGAGGCCCTGCGCAGCGCGGCGCGCCAGTCCGGCCTGGCCATGGAGCCGGACAACAGCCCGCCGGACGCCACGCGCGGCAATACGCCGGCCGGCACGCGCTGGTCGATCAAGCCCAGCCTGTGAGCGCGGAGCGCCAAGTGAACCCGATGAAAGACACCGCATCCAAGCCCGGCTCCGCCGCCCGCCCGCGCGCCGCCGAGCGGCTGGCGCGCCTGCGCCCGCGCGTGCCGCAGCGCTGGCAGGAGCGTTTCCAGGCCTTCTGGTCGGCACGCAACCCGCGCGAGCAGGCCATCCTGGCCGGCGGCGGCACCGTGCTGGCGCTCGTGATCGGCTACAGCGTGCTGTGGGAGCCCGCCGCCGACGGCCGCGCCAGGCTGGCGCGCAGCCTGCCGCAGCTGCGCGGCGACCTGGCCGAGATGGAAACGCTCGCGCAGGAAGCGCGCGGCCTGGCCGCCAGCCCGGCGCCATCGCTGCGCGGCGAGGCGCTGACGCAGGCGCTGCAGGACAGCCTGGCCCAGCACGGCCTGAAGGCCACGCGCCTGGCCAGCACCGGCGACAACGGCGTGCAGCTCCAGCTCGACAAGGTCCCGTTCGGCGCCGTGGCCAGCTGGCTGCAGGACGTGCGCCAGCAACAGCGGCTCAAGGTAACCGACACGCGCATCGTCTACGTGGGCGCCACCGCCATGGTGAACGTCACCGCTACCCTGCAAGGCCCGGCCGCCAATCCGGGCGGGCGAGGCTGATGGCGCGCCTGGAGGCGCTCCGGCTGGCCCGCCGCGGCATGCGCAGCCCGCGCGGCTGGCGCCGCCTGGGCTGGCTTGCGCTGGGCCTGGCGACGGTCGCGCTGACGGTGCTGGCGGCCTTTCCCGCGGCCTGGATCGCCGACGGCATCGCCACCCGGAGCCAGCGCCGCGTGCTGCTGGCCGACGCCGAGGGCTCGCTGTGGAACGGCAGCGCGACGCTGGCGCTGTCCGCCGGCGCCGGCAGCGAGACCGCCACCGTGCTGCCCGGGCGGCTGCACTGGTCGGTGGCGTTCTGGCCGCTGCTCACCGGCACCCTGCGCCTGGTGGTCACGCATTCGGAAGCGATGAGCGGCCCGGTGGGCGTGGCAGTCACGCCGCTGGGCTGGACCGCGCAGGCGGGCGCCATCCGGCTGCCGGCTGCGCTGCTCGAAGGCGTTGGCGCGCCGTTCAACACCCTGCGCCCGGACGGCCTGATGCGCATCGACTGGTCCATGCTGCAGGGCCGCTTCTTCCGCCGCGCGGGCGACAGCGGCGGCGGTGGCATGACCGGCCACCTGACGCTGCGCCTCGAGCAAGTATCATCGGCTGTCAGCCGGGTGCGCCCGCTGGGCAGCTACCGCGCGGAGATCGACTGGGGCGGCGCCGACGGCAAGATAGAGCTGACAACCCTTGCCGGGCCGCTGCGCCTGCAAGGCAGCGGCATCCTGGGCCGCCAGGCACGCTTCGAGGGCACGGCCAGCGCCGACCCCGACGCCGCCGCGCAATTGGTGGGCCTGTTGAGCCTGCTGGGACGACGTGAGGACAATGTGACACGGCTGCGCTTCTGACCCGGCGGCAGGCGCGCCCCGCGCGCTCCTGCCGCCCGCAGCCCGGAACCGATTATGAAAACCCAAGCTCTACGACTCTCGTTCAAGACCCGCTGCGCCCGCGCCACCGCGCTGGTGTGCGGCCTCTCCCTGCTGGCGCCGGCGCCGCTGTGGGCCCAGCAACCGGCCCCGCAACCGGCGCAGCCGCCGGCCCAGCCCGGCCAGCCACCCGACCTGACCCCGCGCAACCGCGACCAGGTCGTGCTCAACTTCGTCAACGCCGACCTGGAATCGGTGGTGAAGGCGGTGGGGCAGGCCACCGGCAAGAATTTCGTCATCGACCCGCGCGTCAAGGGCTCGGTGAACCTGGTGACCGAACAGCCGGTATCGCGCTCGCAGGCGCTGGAAACGCTGGGTTCGGTGCTGCGCATGCAGGGCTATGCGATGGTCGAGAGCAATGGCTTCACCAAGGTGGTGCCGGAAGCCGACGCCAAGCTGCAGGGTTCGCCGATCGTGGTCGGCGGCGGCCGCTCGCGCGGCGACCAGGTCGTGACCCAGGTGTTCCGCCTCAACTATGAGTCGGCCAACAACCTGGTGCCGGTGCTGCGGCCCATGATCGCCCCCAACAACACCATCACCGCCTACCCGGGCAACAACACGCTGGTCATCACCGACTACGCCGAGAACCTGCAGCGCCTGGCCCGCATCATCGCCGCCATCGACGCGCCGGCCTCCGGCGAGGTCGAACTGGTGCCGCTCAGGAACGCCATCGCCAGCGACGCCGCGCTGGTCCTGCAGAAACTGCTGGACCCGGGCGCGGCGGGCGGTGCCGGCGGCGCGGTGCCCGGCGGCGACGTCTCCCTGCGCACCACCGTGGTGGCCGAGCCGCGCAGCAATGCGCTGATGATCCGCGCGTCCAGCCGCGCGCGCCTGCAGCAGGCGCGCCAGCTGATCGAGAAGCTCGACCAGCCCTACGCGCGGGCGGGCAACATCTGGGTGGTGCCGCTGAAGAACGCAGAGGCCACCAAGCTGGCGCAGACCTTGCGCGCCATCGTGGCCGCCGACAGCTCGTTCAGCACCGGCCAGCCTGGCACGTCCGGCGCCGCCGGCGTGGGCTCCACCGGTACCGGCGGCCTGCTCAACACCTCCACGCCCGCCAGCGGCCAGTACACCGGCGGCACCACGGGCAGCATGCGCAGCGGTTCGGGCTCGGGCTTCGGCGCCGGCGGCGGCTCGGCCTTCTCGGCCTCGTTCGCCACCACCAACCTGCCCACCACGGGCGGCATCATCCAGGCCGACCCCGCCACCAACTCGCTGATCATCACCGCCAGCGAACCGGTCTACCGCAACCTGCGCGCCGTGATCGACGACCTCGACGCGCGCCGCGCGCAGGTCTACATCGAGTCGATGATCGTGGAGGTCTCCTCCACCCAGACCGGCCAGCTCGGCATCCAGTGGCAAGGCCTGATCAACTCGCGCGGCAGCAATACCAACGTCTTTGCCGGCACCAACTTCGGCACCGGCGGCCAGAACATCATCAACCTGACGGGCGCCGCCGCCGCGATCAATGCCGGTGGCGTCGCGGCCATTCCTGCGGTGTCGGGCCTGATCCCGGACCTGGCCGGCCTGAACCTCGGCCTCGTCAACAAGGCCATGGGCCTGGGGGCGCTGCTGCACGCGCTGGGCGCCGACGGCAGTGTCAACCTGCTGTCCACGCCGAACCTGATCACGCTGGAGAACGAAGAAGCCAAGATCCTGATCGGCCAGAACATCCCGATCACCACCGGCTCCTATGCGCAGACCGGCAGCGCCGCCACCGTCACGCCGTTCCAGACCTTCGACCGCAAGGACGTCGGCATCACGCTGCGGGTCAAGCCGCAGATCACCGACGGCGGCCTGGTGAAGATGCAGATCTACCAGGAGTCGTCCTCCGTGGTCGCAGGCACCGCCTCGCTCACGCAGGGCCCCACCACCAATGTTCGCTCGATCGAGACCAACGTGCTGGTGGACGACGGCCAGATCATCGTGCTCGGCGGCCTGATCGAAGACACCTACGGCGACGGCGTGCAGAAGGTGCCGGGCCTGGGCGACCTGCCGCTGATTGGCGGCCTGTTCCGCTACGAGAACAAGAACCGCGGCAAGACCAACCTGCTGGTGTTCCTGCGACCCTACGTGATGCGCACCGCCGGTGCCACCGACCGCCTCACGCAGGACCGCTACGACTACATGCGCGGCCTGCAGCAAAGCTACGTCTCGCCCAACATCATGACGCGCGACACCAACACGCCGGTGCTGCCGCCGGCCGATGCGCCGATGACGCCCTTCGTCGACCCGCGTTCGCGCGGGCCGGTGCCGGGCCCGCTGCCGCTGGAGCAGACGCTGCCGCAGTCGCGCCAGCAGCCGGCGCCGGGCGCGCCGGGCGCCGGCAGCGGCACCGTGGACGCCGCCCGCGGCGGGAACTGAGACACGCCATGGCAACTAGCATCGCCCCTGCCGGCGCGCCGGCCGCAACGCCCGAGGCGGCGCTGGAGCCGCCTTCGACCATGGCCGCGCGCCTGGTCCCCTACGGCTTCGCGCGCGAGGCGCGCCTGCTGATCGCGCACCAGCACGCGGACGGGCTGGAGGTCTGGGTCAGCCGCGCCACCTCGCCCGCGGCGCTGGCCGAGCTGACGCGCGTGCACGGGCCGCTGCACCTGCGCGTGCTGGAACCGGATGCGCTCGAACTGGCCATGTCCGAGGCCTACAACCGCCAGGACAGCGGCAGCGCCGCGCAGGTGGTGGGCGAGGTGGAGGGCGAAGTCGACCTGTCGCGCCTGATGCAGGACATTCCCGCCGTGGAAGACCTGCTCGAATCCGAGGACGACGCGCCCATCATCCGCATGATCAATGCGCTGCTCACGCAGGCCGCGCGCGAAGGCGCCTCGGATATCCATATCGAGCCGTTCGAGTCGTCCTCGGTGGTGCGCTTTCGCGTGGACGGCACGCTGCGCGACGTGGTGCGCCCGAAGAAGGCGCTGCACGGCGCGCTGATCTCGCGCATCAAGATCATGGCGCAGCTCGACATCGCCGAGAAGCGCCTGCCGCAGGACGGCCGCATCACGCTGCGCGTGGGCGGGCGTCCGGTGGACGTACGCGTCTCGACCCTGCCCACCGGCCACGGCGAACGCGCGGTGCTGCGCCTGCTCGACAAGGAAGCCGGCCGCCTCGACCTGGCCAAGCTCGGCATGGCGCCCGGCACGCTGGGCGGCTTCGATCACCTGATCCGCCAGCCGCACGGCATCGTGCTGGTGACCGGGCCGACCGGCTCGGGCAAGACCACCACGCTGTACGCCGCGCTGTCGCGCCTCGATTCGCGCACCACCAACATCATGACGGTGGAAGACCCGATCGAGTACGACCTCGACGGCATCGGCCAGACCCAGGTCAACCCGCGCATCGACATGACCTTCGGCAAGGCGCTGCGGGCCATCCTGCGCCAGGACCCGGACGTGGTGATGATCGGCGAAATCCGCGACCTCGAAACCGCGCAGATCGCGGTGCAGGCCTCGCTCACCGGCCACCTGGTGCTGGCCACGCTGCACACCAACGATTCCGCCTCGGCGGTGACGCGGCTGGTCGACATGGGCATCGAGCCCTTCCTGCTGTCGTCGTCGCTGCTCGGCGTGCTGGCGCAGCGGCTGGTACGCCGGCTCTGCCCGCACTGCAAGCGCGAGGAAGTGATCGAAGTCACGCCCGAGGAAGCCGATGCCCTGCTCGCCCAGGGCAAGCCGTTGCAGCGCGTGTGGCACGCGGTGGGCTGCGACAAGTGCGGACATTCCGGCTACCAGGGCCGCATGGGCGTGTACGAGCTGCTGAGCGTCGACGATGAGATCCGCACCATGATCCACCGGCAGTCGCCCGAGTCCGAGATCAAGAAGGTGGCACTCGCGCATGGCACGCACACCATGCGCGGCGATGCGCAGCGCTGGATCGACAGCGGCGCCACCGCGCTGGAAGAAGTGCTGCGCGTGACGCGCGACTAGCAGGACACCCGAGCAAAACCATGCCCGCCTATCGTTACGAGGCCGTTGACGCCGCCGGCAAGACCGACCGCGGGGTGATCGAGGCCGACAGCCCCAAGCAGGCCCGCGGCCAGTTGCGCGCACGCGGCCTGACCCCGCTCAACGTAGACCCGCTGGCCGGCGTCGGCGGCGTGCAGAAGAGCAGCACGGCGTCCTTCGTGCGGCGCCTGTCCACCCAGGAGCAGGCGCTGTTCACGCGCCAGCTCGCCAGCCTGATCGTGGCCGGCCTGCCGCTGGACGAAGCGCTGGCCGCGCTGGCCGACCAGGCCGAGCGCCGCTACGTGCACGAGCTGCTGGCGGGCATCCGCGCCGAGGTGATGGGCGGCAGCTCGCTGTCGCTGGCGCTGCAGCAGCATCCGCGCGATTTCCCCGACATCTACCGCGCGCTGGTCTCGGCCGGCGAGCACTCCGGCCACCTCGGCCTGGTGCTGGAAAAGCTGGCCGACTACATCGAGACGCGCAACACGCTCACCGCCAAGATCAGGCTGGCCTTCACCTACCCGGCCATCGTCACCGTGGTGGCCTTCGCCATCGTGATCTTCCTGCTTTCCTACGTGGTGCCGCAGGTGGTGAGCGTGTTCGCCAACACCAAGCAGAAGCTGCCCACGCTGACCATCATCATGCTGGCGCTGTCGGATTTCGTGCGCAACTGGTGGTGGGCCGCGCTGGCCTTCATCGTCGCGGTGGCGTTCGGCATCCGCAGCCTGCTGCGCCAGCCCGGGGTGCGGCTGTCGTGGCACCGCTGGCTGCTGACCGCGCCGCTGCTGGGCAAGCTGATCCGCGGCTACAACACCGCGCGCTTCGCCAGCACGCTGGCCATCCTGGTGTCGGCCGGCGTGCCCATCCTGCGCAGCCTGCAGGCAGCCGGCGAGACCCTGACCAACGAAGCGCTCAAGGACAACGTGGACGACGCCACCACGCGTGTGCGCGAAGGCGCCTCGCTGGCGCGCGCGCTGGCCGCGCAGAACCAGTTCCCGCCGGTGCTGGTGCACCTGATCCGCTCGGGCGAGGCCACCGGCAACCTGCCGGTGATGCTGGAGCGCGCCGCCCAGGGCGAAGGCCAGGAACTGGAGCGGCGCACGCTGTTCCTCACCAGCCTGCTGGAGCCGCTGCTGATCCTGAGCATGGGTGTGGTGGTATTGCTGATCGTGCTGGCGGTGCTGATGCCGATCATCGAGATCAACCAGCTGGTGCGGTAGCGCCCGAGGCCGGCTGAGGCAGGCAGAAATGAAAACGGCGCCGGAATGACCGGCGCCGTTTCTCCTTGCTTCTCTTCTGCCCTTGACGGCGTGCGGGCCGCGGCGCGCCACACATGGCACGCCTGTTACCCGCGGTCCCTGGCCTATTCGGCAGCCTTGGCCGTCTTCTTCGGGGCGCGCTTGGCCGGTGCCTTCTTGGCGGCCGGCTCGGCAGCCTTCTTCGCGGGCGCAGCCTTTTTGGCGGGTGCGGCCTTTTTGGCGGGCGCGGCCTTTTTCACCGCCGCGGCCTTCTTGGCAGGTGCCGCGGCCTTCTTGGCCGGAGCCTTCGGCTTGGCTTTCGCCTTGGCCTTCGGTTTTGCCTCGACCAGGGGCTCGGCGCCTTGCGCGGCTTCGGCGGCTTCGGCGGCTTCGGCTACTTCAGCAGCTTCGGCCACCGGGGTCGCCTCAACCGTCTCGACCGTCTCGACCGTCTCGACCACTTCGTCCGCCTTGCGCGCTTCGGCCGGCTCGACCGCTTCGACCGGCCTGGCCGGCTTGACCGGCCTGGTCACCTCGACCCGCTCTACCACCGGCGCGATCACGGTCGCGGAAGGCGCTACGAAGAGCGACCGGTCCATCGGCCACGGGGTCTCGCTCAGCGTGACTTCGGGCTTGGGCGGCTTGCGGCGGCGCGCGGCGTTCGTCGCACCGGCATCGCCTTCCGTCAGTTCGCCTTCCATCGACTCGGCATCATCGAAGCCGTCCTGCGCCAGCGCGAGGGCGTCCAGCGGATCGACCACGAACGAAGGCACGTCATCGCTCTCGTCCGCCTGCGCAGCGTGCTCGGGCAGCGGCGCGGGCTGGATCGGCAGCGCAGGCTGCTGCGCCGGCGCGGGACGCGCACCGTGCGCCTGCTGGGAAGCATGGCGATCGCCGCCCTGGCGGCCGTCGCCGCGGCGGTTGTCGCCGCGACGGCTGTCGCGGTTTTCACGGTTGTCGCGGTTTTCGCGGTTGTCGGGCTGGCGGCTTTCGCGGTTGTCGCCCTGGCGATTGTCCGGCTGGCGGCCTTCGCGGTTGTCGGTCTGGCGATTGTCGGGCTGACGGCCTTCGCGGGTGTCGGCCTGGCGATTGTCGGGCTGACGGCCTTCGCGGGTGTCGGCCTGGCGATTGTCCGGCTGACGGCCTTCGCGGTTGTCGGTCTGGCGATTGTCGGGCTGACGGCCTTCGCGGTTGTCGGTCTGGCGATTGTCGGGCTGACGGCCTTCGCCTTGGCGGTTGTCGCGGTTGTCGCGGTTGTCGCGGTTCTCGCCCTGGCGGGCGTCACGATTGTCGCGGCTCTCCACCTGGCGGCTTTCGGTCGGCCGGCTTTCTGCCGGGCGGCTCTCGGCCGGGCGATTGTCGCGGCTGTCGCCCTGGCGGCCTTCGGCCGGGCGGCTCTCGCCTTCGCCTTGCTTCGAACGGCGCTTGAGGCGCACCCACAGCGTCTTGTTGTTGCCGCCGTTACGCGTCTCGACTTCGAACAGGCCAGTGGCGGCCACCAGCTCGGAGAGCTTGCCGTAACCGTAGTTGCGCGAGTCGAATTCCGGCGCCTGCTTGGCGATATGGGTACCCATGCCGCCCAGCGTGGACCAGCCCTCTTCGTCGGACACGGCCTGCGAAGCGTTCTGCAGCAAGCGCACCAGGCGCGAATCCTGGCGCAGCTCGCCGCTGTTGCGCTTGCGCGCGGGCGCGGCGGTGCCATCCGCCTCCGTGTCGGTATCGGCATCGCTGTCGGCGGCGCGCAGCACGTCGGCGTAGATGAATTTGTCGCAGGCGGTGACGAACGGCTTGGGCGTCTTGCGCTCGCCGAAGCCATACACGGTCAGGCCCTGCTCGCGGATGCGCGAGGCCAGGCGCGTGAAATCGCTGTCGCTGGAGACGATGCAGAAGCCGTCGAAGCGGCCCGTGTACAGCAGGTCCATCGCGTCGATGATCATCGCGCTGTCGGTGGCGTTCTTGCCCACCGTGTAGCGGAACTGCTGGATCGGCTGGATCGAGTGCGAGAGCAGGCGCTCCTTCCAGCTGGCGAGATTGGGCTTGGTCCAGTCGCCGTAGATGCGCTTGACGGCGGCCACGCCGTACTTGGCGACTTCGGCCAGCAAGCCTTCGACGATGGCGGGCGCCGCATTGTCGGCGTCGATCAGCACGGCCAGGGTGGCGGTGCCCTGGCGGGAGGAAATGGTCATTTAGGATCCTGGAGGCCGGTCGGCCTCGGGTAGGGCGGGTTGCACCGTGGCGCGCTCCCTCGGGATATGGCGCACGGTCCGCATCTGCCCGTTCGTTGTGCAAACTGTTTGCAGCGCAGTGTACACGCGAAGCCGTGACAACATGGGAAAGCGCGCCCGCGGCTGGCGCATTTATTGCTGCATCGCAAGGTGCCGCCTCTCCGGGGCCGGTGCTACCATGCTGCAAAGAGACACGGTCGTCCTATGCCTTCACGAGAGGCTGCGCACGGCCGCCCACAACTGAAGTGAGTCGGCGATCCCGACTGCATTCCCCATAGAGGAGCACCTATGAATGCCCCCTTGACTCCGCCGGTCAGCGACGCCATCCGCCGCGCGCTCGAAAACGTTTCCCTGGACGACAAATACACGCTCGAACGCGGCCGCATCTATATCAGCGGCATGCAGGCCCTGGTGCGCCTGCCGATGCTCCAGCGCGAACGCGACCGCGCCGCCGGGCTCAACACCGCGGGCTTCATTTCCGGCTACCGCGGCTCGCCGCTGGGCGGGCTGGACCAGTCGCTGTGGAAGGCCAAGAAGCACCTGGCCGCCCACGACATCGTGTTCCAGCCGGGCCTGAACGAAGACCTCGCCGCCACGTCGGTATGGGGATCGCAGCAGGTCAATATGTACCCGGACGCGAAGTTCGACGGCGTGTTCGGCATGTGGTACGGCAAGGGCCCCGGCGTGGACCGCACCGCCGATGTCTTCAAGCACGCCAATTCGTCCGGCTCCTCGAAGCATGGCGGCGTGCTGGTGCTGGCGGGCGACGATCACGCCGCCAAGTCCTCCACGCTGGCGCACCAGTCCGAGCACATCTTCAAGGCCTGCGGGCTGCCGGTACTGTTTCCGTCCAATGTGCAGGAGTACCTCGACTTCGGCCTGCACGGCTGGGCCATGAGCCGCTATTCCGGACTGTGGGCGGCGATGAAGTGCGTAACCGACGTGGTGGAATCGTCGGCCTCGGTCGAACTCGATCCGCATCGCGTGGAGATCGTGCTACCCGAGGATTTCGCGGTGCCGCCGGGTGGCCTCAATATCCGCTGGCCGGACCCGCCGCTCGAACAGGAAGCCCGCCTGCTGGACTTCAAGTGGTACGCCGGCCTGGCCTATGTGCGCGCCAACAAGATCGACCGCATCGAGATCGATTCGCCACAGGCGCGCTTCGGCATCATGACCGCCGGCAAGGCGTATCTCGACACCCGCCAGGCCCTGTGCGACCTGGGCCTGGACGAAGAGACCTGCGCGCGCATCGGCATCCGCCTGTACAAGGTGGGCTGCGTGTGGCCGCTGGAGGCGCACGGCGCGCGCGCGTTCGCCGAAGGCCTGCAGGAAATCCTGGTGGTCGAGGAAAAGCGCCAGATCATGGAGTACGCGCTCAAGGAAGAGCTGTACAACTGGCGCGACGACGTGCGCCCCAAGGTCTACGGCAAGTTCGACGAGAAGGACAACGCCGGCGGCGAGTGGTCGATCCCGCAAAGCAACTGGCTGCTGCCGGCGCACTATGAGCTGTCGCCGGCCATCATCGCGCGCGCCATCGCCACGCGCCTGGAGAAGTTCGAACTGCCGTCCGACGTGCGCGCACGCATCGCCGCGCGCATCGCGGTGATCGACGCCAAGGAGAAGAGCCTGGCGGTGCCGCGCGTGACGGCCGAGCGCAAGCCCTGGTTCTGCTCGGGCTGCCCGCACAACACGTCGACCAACGTGCCCGAGGGCTCGCGCGCGATGGCCGGCATCGGCTGCCACTACATGACGGTGTGGATGGACCGCAACACCAGCACCTTCAGCCAGATGGGCGGCGAAGGCGTGGCGTGGATCGGGCAGATGCCGTTCGCCGGCGCCAAGCACGTGTTCGCCAACCTGGGCGACGGCACCTACTTCCACTCCGGCCTGCTGGCGATCCGCGCCTCGATCGCGGCCAACGTCAACATCACCTACAAGATCCTCTACAACGACGCGGTCGCCATGACCGGCGGCCAGCCCATCGACGGCAAGCTGTCGGTGCAGGACGTGGCCAACCAGGTCGCGGCCGAAGGCGCGAAGCAGATCGTCATCGTCACCGACGAGCCGGACAAGTACAGCGCCGCCATCAAGCTGCCGCAAGGCGTGGAAGTGCATCACCGCGACGAGCTGGACAAGATCCAGCGCGAGCTGCGCGAAGTGCCGGGCTGCACGATCCTGATCTACGACCAGACCTGCGCCACCGAGAAGCGCCGCCGCCGCAAGCGCGGCACCTATCCGGACCCGGCCAGGCGCGCCTTCATCAACGATGCGGTCTGCGAAGGCTGCGGCGACTGCTCGGTCAAGTCCAACTGCCTGTCGGTGGAACCGCTGGAGACCGAGTTCGGCACCAAGCGGCAGATCAACCAGTCGTCGTGCAACAAGGACTTCTCCTGCGTCAACGGCTTCTGCCCGAGCTTCGTCACGGCCGAAGGCGCGCAGGTGAAGAAACCCGAGCGCCACGGCATATCGATGGAGAGCCTGCCTGCGCTGCCGTTGCCTGAACTACCCGGCCTCGATCATCCGTACGGCGTGCTGGTCACCGGTGTCGGCGGCACCGGCGTGGTCACCATCGGCGGCCTGCTCGGCATGGCTGCGCACCTGGAGGACAAGGGCGTCACCGTGCTCGATATGGCGGGCCTCGCGCAGAAAGGCGGCGCCGTGCTCTCGCACGTGCAGATCGCCGCGCGGCCCGAGCAACTGCACGCCACCCGCATCGCCATGGGCGAGGCGGACCTGGTGATCGGCTGCGACGCCATCGTCAGCGCCACCGACGATGTCATCTCCAAGACCCAGGTCGGCCGCACGCGCGCCATCATCAACACCGCGCAGACACCCACGGCCGAGTTCATCAAGAACCCGAAGTGGCAGTTCCCCGGCGTGTCGGCCGAGCAGGATGTGCGCAACGCGGTCGGCGAGTCCTGCGACTTCATCAATGCCGGCGCCCTGGCCGTGGCACTGCTGGGCGACACCATCTACACCAACCCGCTGGTGCTGGGCTATGCCTGGCAAAAAGGCTGGCTGCCGCTGTCGCTCGACGCCATGGTGCGCGCGATCGAACTCAACGGCGTCGCGGTGGAGAAGAACAAGGCCGCCTTCGACTGGGGCCGCCACATGGCGCACGACCCGGAACACGTGCTGTCGCTCACCGGCAAGCTCAAGAGCACCGCCGAGGGCGCCGACGTGGTCAAGCTGCCCACCTCCTCCGGTGCGCTGCTGGAGAAGCTCATCACGCGCCGCGCCGAGCATCTCGCCGCCTACCAGGACGCCGCCTACGCGCAGACCTTCCGCGCTGCCGTGAACAACGTGCGCGCGAAGGAAATCGAACTGGTCGGCAGCGCCAAGCCGCTGCCGCTGACCGAGGCAGTGGCACGCAACCTGTCCAAGCTGATGGCCTACAAGGACGAGTACGAGGTCGCCCGCCTCTACACCGATCCGGTCTTCCTCGACAAGCTGCGCAGCCAGTTCGAGGGCGAGCCCGGGCGCGACTACCAGCTGAAGTTCTGGCTGGCACCGCCGCTGCTGGCCAAGCGCGACGAAAAGGGCCACCTGGTCAAGCGCGCTTTCGGCCCGTCCACCATGACCCTGTTCCGCCTGCTGGCGAAACTCAAGGGCCTGCGCGGCGGCCCGCTCGACGTGTTCAGCAGGACCGCCGAGCGCCGCACCGAACGCGCGCTGATCGGCGAGTACCGCGCGCTGCTCGACGAGCTGACACGGGACCTGAGCCCGGCCAACCACGCGACCGCTGTCGCGCTGGCAAACCTGCCCGACGACATCCGCGGCTTCGGCCACATCAAGGATGACAACCTGGTCAAGGTGCGCTCGCGCTGGTCGGCGCTGCTGGAACAGTTCCGCCATCCGGAGACGGCGCAGCAGGTGGCATGAGGTGAAGCTCGGGCGCAGCCTTGCGGCGGCGCCCCGGTTGTCGTCAAACCCCGCGTTATTCGTAGCGCGGGGTTTTTTTTGGCGGCGCCATGTTCCGATCCGTTCCGGTCGGCCCGCCCGCCAGCGCGCACGCCCTCACGCCGGCTGCGCCAGCGTCGTCTCGTTTTCCTTCACGTACATCGAGTTGCGCGGCCGCGCGAACACGCGCCGCACCATCGGTTCGAAGAACGACAGCGGCAGGTTGTCGTAGTCCTGCATGAAGGCGGCGCCGTCGTACTTGGCGCAGAACTCGGCGGTGCGCGCGAACAGCTCGGGCTGGCCGCGGAATTGCTCGCGCAGGTTGCGGTCAAGGCCCAGGTGGTGAAAGAAGTAGTAGCCCTGGAACACGCCGTGCTTCTCCACCATCCACAGGTTCTCGGGGCTGACGAAGGGCTTGAGGATGGCCGCGGCGATGTCGGGATGGTTGAAGCTGCCGAGCGTGTCGCCGATGTCGTGCAACAGCGCGCACACCACGTATTCCTCGTCGCGGCCGTCACGGTGCGCCAGCGTGGCGGTCTGCAGGCTGTGGGCCAGGCGGTCGATGGGAAAGCCGCCGCAGTCGCCGTCGAGCAGCTTGAGGTGGGCCAGCACGCGGTCGGCCAGGTTTTGCGCGAAGGGCATGAACTCGGCGGAAATGGCGGCCCAGTCCTCGCGTGTGCCGTTTTCCATATGGCTGAAGGTGGCGCGGGCGTGCTTTGTGGTTTCGCTCATGGGGGTGGTCTCCTGTGGCGGGTTGTCCCCGCTTGTCTTGATATTGGCGAAGCCGATTCTGGCACAGCTTTCGCGGCTACACTGTCAAGGACTCGACATTACCGCCGCCGCGCGGCGCCTCGACCCAGCATGCAGATCCGCCCTTACCTGGCCTCCGACGAGCACGACATCATCGCCCTGTGGCAGGCCTGCGGCCTGACCCGGCCCTGGAACGACCCGAAGAAGGACATCGCCCGCAAGCTCACCGAGCAGCCCGAGCTGTTCCTGGTCGGGGAAGTGGATGGCCGCGCCGTGGCCTCCGCCATGGTCGGCTTCGACGGCCACCGCGGCTGGGTGTACTACCTGGCCGTGCATCCGGACCACCGGCGCCGCGACCACGGCCGCCGCCTGATGGCGCACGCCGAGCAGCTGCTGATCGAGCGCGGCTGCCCCAAGATCAACCTGCTGGTGCGCACCGGCAACCACCAGGTGATCGATTTCTACCGCAGCCTCGGGTACGCCCAGGACGAGGCGGTCAGCCTGGGCAAGCGGCTGATCCCGGACCTGTAGCCACACCACGCCACCGGCAGGCAGCCATGTTCCGCATCCTCGCCATCGATCACCTGGTCCTGCGCAGCGCCGATGTGCCCGCGCTGCTGCGTTTCTACGTGGAGGTGCTGGGCTGCAGCGTGGAGCGCGAGCAGCCGGCCTTCGGCCTGACCCAGCTGCGCGCCGGCAGCGGCCTGATCGACCTGGTCACGCTGGACGGCCCGCTCGGCCGCGCGGGTGGCGCCGGGCCCGGTGCGCAGGGGCACAACCTGGACCATTTCTGCCTGCGCGTCGATCCCTTCGACGCCGATGCCCTGGGCACCCACCTGCGCGCGCATGGGGTGGAGCCGGGTCCGGTGGAGATGCGCTTCGGCGCCGAGGGCAAGGGGCCGTCGATCTACGTGCGCGATCCCGATGGCAATGTCGTCGAGCTGAAGGGGCCGCCAACGGATACGGTTGCGTAGCCTGTGCGGCGAACTAGGCATGCGGGCCGGATAGCCCTACAATTCCCGCTTCCCTCCGCCGCCGCTCCGGGCGCGCCATGACCGCACAAGACGCTGCTTCCGCACCACCTGCCGGCCGGCCTCCCATTTCCCCGCGCCAGCTGGTCTGGACCCTCGGCATCACCGAGACCATTTCCTGGGGCACCCTCTATTTCGCTTTCACCGTCTTTATCGGGCCGATGAGCGCCGCGCTGGGCTATTCCAAGCCCTTCCTCGCCGGCGGCTATTCGCTGGGCCTGCTGGTGTGGGCAATGTGCTCGTTCGCCGTGGGCCGGCTGCTGGACCGCGTGCCGGCGCGCATCGTCATGACCACCGGCTCCGCGCTGGCCGGCTGCGGGCTAATGCTATGGGCCTGGAGTCCGAGCCAGGCGGCTTTCCTGCTGATGTGGATACCGCTGGGCCTGGCCATGTCCACCACGCTGTACGAGCCGGCCTTCGTGGTGCTGCGCCAGGCCTTCGGCGACGGCTACCAGAAGTCCATCATGACGGTGACGCTGATGGCCGGCTTCGCCAGCACGATCTTCGTGCCGCTGGCGCAATGGCTGGTGCTGCATCTGGGCTGGCGCGAGACGCTGCTGTGCTTCGCCGCGCTCAACCTGCTGGTCTGCGCGCCGCTGCACGCGCGCCTGCGCTACCTGGCGCACGCCAGCTACGCCGCCGCCCCGGCACCGGCCATGCCGCTGGCCGACCCGGCACAGCCCGGCATCGCGCGCCTCGCGCTGCGCCAGCCGGTGTTCTGGGCGGTGGTGCTGGCCTTCACGGCGCTGGCGGTGATTGCCTCGCTGCTGGGCGCCCACCTGATCCCGATGCTGACCGAGAAGGGACTGCCGCTGGGCGAGCAGTTGATCGTGGCGGCGCTGATCGGCCCGGCCCAGGTGGTGGGCCGGCTGGTCATGATGCGCTTCCCGGCGCGCCATCCGCTGCGCCTGTCGCTGCCGGTCTACGCGGTGATGAGCGTGGGCCTGGTGTGCTTCGCGCTCGGCTACGGCAAGTGGCTGATGGCGGCGGCCGTGCTCTACGGCTGCGCCAACGGCATCAACACCATGCTGCGCGCCATGGCCATGCCGGAGCTGATCTCGCGCCATCACTACGCCACGCTCAACGGCCTGATGATGACGCCGGTGCTGCTGATGCAGGCCGCCGCGCCCTGGCTGGGCGCGCTGCTGTGGCGCGCGGCCGGCGGCTACTGGCTGATGCTGTGGGTGATGGTGGCGCTGGCGCTGTCGGCGCTGGGGGCCTTCGCCTTCGCGCTGCACCAGCGCGGCCTGCTGCGCCCGGCCACGACCGCGCTGGCATAGCGCCGGCGAGCGCCGCATGGCGCGCACGTCATGCGGCCGACGCACCGATGTGCGACGATGCGGGGCTCGAACACTTCGCTGCGCCCGCCGGGGCACGGCGCGCCATGCCGGCGCGGCGGTGCGTGCCCTTCGCCAATATGCCCGATTCCTCCCCTGCCGAACTGACCCGGCCGTCCGCTCCCGACCCGTCTCCTGCCGTGCCCGGCGCGCGCCGCGTGGAGCACGCCGCGCGCGCCACCATGGCGCTGTTCTTCGTCAACGGCGCCACCTTCGCCACCTGGGGCGTGCATATCCCGACCATCAAGGCCCGCTTCGGCCTGTCCGACGCGGTGCTCTCGCTGGCCATGCTGGCGGTAGCCGGCGGCGCCATCGCGGCGATGGGCCCGGTGGGCCGCTGGGTAGCGCGCGCCGGCAGCGCCCGCGCCAGCCGCGCGAGCGGGCTGGTCTACGCGGCGGCCACGGTGGCCATCCTGGCCATGCCGGCATTCGCCCTGCTGATCCCCGCGCTGATCGCCTTCGGCATGGCCAACGCGGCCTTCGATGTCGGCATGAACGCGCAGGCCGCCACGGTGGAGAACAGCCGCGCGCGGCCCATCATGTCGGCACTGCACGGCATGTTCAGCCTGGGGGGCATGGCCGGCGCCGCGGCCGGCGGCCTGCTGATGGGCCTGGGCGTGCCGCCGCTGGCGCATGCCGCCGGCATGGCGCTGCTGACGGCAGCGGTCACGGCCGGCGTGGCGCCCCGGTTGCTGGAGGATCACCCGATGCCGCCGCCGTCCGCCCACCACCGCGACCATGCGGTGCGCGCGCTCTGGCTGCTGGGCCTGATGGCCTTCCTCGGGCTGGTTGGCGAAGGTGCGATGTACGACTGGACCAGCGTCTATATGCGCGAAGTGGCGCAGGCACCGCAAGCATGGATCAGCGCCGGCTACGCCGCCTTCTCGGGCGGCATGGCGTGCGGCCGCTTCGGCGGCGACCGCCTGCGCGCGCGCTGGTCGGACGCGCGCACGCTGAAGATCAGTGCCTGGGTCGCCTTCGCCGGGATCGCGCTGGCGCTGCTGTGGCCGTCGCCGCGGGCGGCGCTGGCCGGCTTTGCGCTGATGGGGCTGGGGGCGGCGAACATGGTGCCGGTGTTCTTCGTGGCGGCCTCGCGCCTGCCGGGCGTGGCACCGGCCGAGGCGATCGCGCGGGTCGCGCGCTTCGCCTACGTGGGCCTGTTGCTGGGGCCGGTCATCATCGGTGGCGTGGCCCACGTCAGCAGCCTTCGCTACGGGCTGGGCGTGGTCGCCATCACCATGGGCTGGATCGCGCTGGTGGGCGCGCGGCTGGCGCGGCCCTACCTGGGCGCAAGGAAGCAGCCGGCCAGGTAGCCGGCCGCCCGTCAGGCCGCCGCCCCGAGCGCGGCCGGGGCGGATGCGCCCTGCCCCTCGAACACGAAGGTGTCCATCGCCAGCACGCCGTAGGTGACATCGTCGGCCACGCGCGCCACCCCCGCGGCGGGCTGCCCGGGCCGCGCGCCGTCACGCGGCCCCAGCGCCGCGCCCAGCGCCACGAAGAACGGCAGCAGGTGTTCGTCGGTCGGGTGGGCACGGCGGGCATATGGCGCCTGCGCGCGGTAGTCGGCAATGCGGGTGGTGTCGCCGCTGGCGAGCGCCTCGGCAAGCGCCTCGCCCATCCAGTCGCGGAACGCCTCCACATATGACTCGGCCACCTCGCCGTGCTGCTCGCGCCGCCCGCCGGGGCCGAACACTTCCTGCAGGTTGTGGGTAAAGCTGCCCGAGGCCATCACCAGCACACCCTCGTCGCGCAACGGCGCGAGCGCGCGGCCAATCTCGATCTGGGCCGCGGGCGGCAGGTAGGGGTTGAGCGCCAGTTGCACCACCGGTACGTCGGCCGCGGGGAAGAAATGCCGCAGCGGCATCCATGCGCCGTGGTCCAGCGGGCGATCCTCGTCCTGCAGCACCACCGCGGCGCCAGGCACGTGCGCCGCCTCGACCAGGGCCTTGACGCGGCCGGCCAGCGCCGGCGAGCCGGGCGCGTTGTAGCGCAGTTCGTAGAGCGCGCGCGGGAATCCGCCGAAGTCGTGCCAGGCCTCCTGCCGCTCGCGCGTGCCGACCACCAGCGTGCTGTAGATCCAGTGCGCCGAGATCACCAGCACCGCGCGCGGCTGGCGCGCGCGCAACTGCTCGCCGAGCGCGTCGAGCGCGGCGCCGCTGGGGCCCGGCTCGAGCGCGAGCATGGGAGAGCCGTGGGAAACGTAGATGGCGGGAAGCATGATGTCTGCCTTCTGATCCATTGATACATCCGAGTGTGACAAAACGCGGCGGCGCTGGCAGCGGCCATTTGCGGACTCCTCCATCAAAAAACTTGAAGCCAGCGTGCATGGACCGCGCCGGCTAACGTTGGGTGCCCCACACAACGCTTTAAAGATCCCGGCACTTCCCCGGCAATCGGCTTATGATGGCAAGCGTGGGGTCCGGCACGGCTCCGGCAAGCCCCGCAACCCGCAACCTATGGTGACGACGCGCGCCCCGGCGCGTCCGGTTGGAGAACATCGTGGTCAAGCGCCCCGCCCGCAGCCCGAGACTGCCCCATGCGAACTGGTGGCAACCGGGTGTGTATGCAAGCGGACCGGCCGTGCTCCTGTGGATCGCAGCCCGCATCCCGGCTCCCTGGCTGGCCGGCTTCCTCAACTTCCCCGCTGCCACCGCGCTGCTCAATCACTGCGGCGATACCCTCTTCGTGACCGGCTGGCTGGCCAGTGCGCTGTGGCTGTGGCTGACGCGCAAGCGCGATCCCGCCGAGAGCGCGCCGCGCCACGTCGCGCAGGACAATGCCACCAAGCCCGGCGATCACAGGCCGCACCGCGCCGGCTGACGCCGCGGCGGGCAGCGCCGATCCGTCCTTGCCGCGCCCGCCGGGAACGCCACGCGCCGTACGGGTGTAACCTTGGGGCCACACGCAAGGGCCGGTCGCGCGCCGGCCCGTTTTTCCTGGCCGGCCGCCCGATCCCTTAACATGTTGCCTTTCAGTCCCCGCCGCATGCTGTTGCGCGCACGCGGACCGCAAGCCTGTTCCTTATCGCACCAGAAGCATCAGACGCATCATGCAAGCCAACACAGCAACATCCCCGATCCCGGATATCTCCAAAGCCCAGCGACGAAAAGCCATCCTGGCCGCCACCATCGGCAACGGCCTCGAATGGTTCGACTTCACGGTCTACAGCTTCTTCGCGCTCATCATCGCCAAGCTGTTCTTCCCCACCGGCAATGACCTCACCTCCTTCCTGCTGACCGTCGCCACCTTCGGCGTGGGCTTCTTCATGCGCCCGGTCGGCGCCATCGTGCTCGGCGTCTACGCCGACCGCGTTGGCCGCAAGGCGGCGCTGACGCTGACCATCCTGATGATGGCGCTCGGCACCGCCATCATCGGCCTGGCGCCCACCTATTCGTCGATCGGCCTGTGGGCACCGGCGCTGATCGTGCTGGCCCGCCTGATCCAGGGGTTCTCGGCCGGCGGCGAGGTCGGCGGCGCCACCGCCTTCCTGATCGAGCACGCGCCCGACGAAGAGCGCGGCGCCTACGCCAGCTGGCAGCAGGCCAGCCAGGGCATCTCCTTCATGCTGGGCGCGGCCATGGGCGCACTGGTGATCAACGGCCTGGAGCCGGAGCAGATCGACGCCTGGGGCTGGCGCATCCCGTTCCTGTTCGGCCTGCTGATCGGCCCGGTCGGCATGTACATCCGCTCCCACCTGGAGGAGCCGCCCGCCTTCGAGGTGCGCCGCGCCGAGCGCAAGGCCAGCAAGGTCAAGTTCTCGCCGCTGACGCAGGTGCTGCGCGACCACCCGCGCGAAGTGCTGGCAGGCCTCGGCGTGACCATCCTGTGGACGGTCTGCACCTATGTGCTGGTGTTCTACATGCCGTCCTACGCCAAGCAGCAGCTCGGCCTGCCGCTGGGCGCCACGTTCCAGTCCACGGCCATCTGCGGCGCCATCATCCTGGTGCTGTGCCCGCTGATGGGCATGCTGTCCGACCGCGTGGGCCGCAAGCGCATGCTGGGCACCGTGGCGCTCATCATCGGCGTGCTGGCCTACCCGCTGTTCCACTGGCTCAACGTCTCGCCGACCACGCAGACGCTGCTGATGGTGCAGGTCATCCTGGGCATCCTGCTGGCTGCCTTCACCGGCCCCGCGCCGGCGGTCCTGGCCGAGCAGTTCCCGACCGAAGTGCGCTCCACCGGCCTGTCGCTCGCCTATAACTTCGCGGTGACCATCTTCGGCGGCTTCGCCCCGCTGATCGTGACCTGGCTGATCACCTCGAGCGGCAGCAAGCTGGCACCCGCCTACTACGTGATCGCCGCCGCCGTGGTGAGCTTCATCGCGCTGCTGTTCATGCACGACCGCACCGGCAAGCCGCTGCAATGACGGCCGCGCCGGCGCCGGATTGCGCCGGCGAGCCATGAACGGATAAAAAGAAGCCAACCGCGAGGTTGGCTTTTTTTTCAGGGCGGCGGATCGCGGGCGGGCGGCGCCGCCCCGAGCGAGCGCAGCAACCGCCAGGCCATGAAGCCGAGCACGCCCACCGCCACCAGCAAGGCGCCCCACAACACCAGGCGCCGCGTATCGGCGGACACCGCCGCGGACTGCGGCGAGGCCGTCATGCCCGCGATATGCGCGTTGCCGATTACCGGCGCGGGACCGGCGAGCAGTTCGTCGCGCGCAACGCGCCCGGGCTCCGGCGCCGTCCCCTGCGCCTCGCCCACCGCCAGCGAAAACGGCGCCGCGCCGCGCGCAACAAAGGTCAGCACGGCTGGCCGCCAGCCCAGCGCCAGCTCCGGCATGCCGCTGCCCAGGCCGCCACTGCGCCCCGCTACGCTCAGGCGCCAGAAACGGTCGGCATTGCGGCTGATCGCCAGCGGCGCATTTTCCTGCTCGGTACCGCCGGCGCCCGCCAGGCGAAAGAGTTGCATGCTGCTGGCCAGGCGCCAGGCCGATTGCGCATCGGGGCGCGACCACAGCGTGGCCTGCGCCACGGTATTGGCCTGCGGCAGGCGGATGCGCACGCGCTCGGCGGGAAAGCGGCCGCCGCTGTCGAACAGGTACTCGTCGCCGGTTCCCGCCTGTGTGGCGACGATACCGTCGCGCCATTGCAGCGACAGCGGCGGCGGCGCGCTTGCCGCCACGGTTTCGACCTGTACGCGCAGCGGGACCGGCGGCGTGCCCAGCCACTGCAGCCGCAGGTAACGCGCGCGCACGCGCGCAAGCGTCACGCGGTCCTGTGTGAGCGTGCTGCCGTCGCGCGTCAGGCGCAGCAGTTGCGCCGTGCCCGCGCCCTGCCATTGCTGCAAGTCGTCGCTCGTGGTCACTTGCACGCCGCCCTGGAAGTCGCCTTCGGGCAAGCCGATCACCACCGCGCTGGCCGCCGCGCGCAGCTGGCTCAGATCCAGCAGCCAGGCCGCCGGCTTGCCGGCGGGCGGCGGCGGGCTGGCCGCGCGCAGCGCGCCGTCGCTGCCGATCACCACGCCCATGGGCGCGCCCTGGACCGGTGCGCGCGCCGCCGGCAGCGCGAACCACGGCACTTCGTGCAGCGTGCGCACTTCGGCGGGCGCCTCGGCCGGCAGCGCCAGCGCATAGGGCAACAACTCGCCGGCGCCGTTGCGCACGCGCAGGTCGCCGAGTCCGCCTTGCCGCGCGTGGGCGTAGACGCTGGCATCCAGCGTCACCGCGTAGTACGCCGCGGCGCCTTCGGTGACCAGCGCGAAGCGCTCGGCCCACGCCAGGCCCGGGGCCAGCAGCGCCACGACGGCGCCCAGGAGCAGCGCCTTGGCCGGCCTGCCGGGGCCGGGGGAAAACCGTGTCATGCGGCCTCCTTCGCCTTCGGCGGCAAGGGCGAGAAATAGCCGATCAGCAACAGCAGGACGCCCACGCCGATAAACGAGATGATCCGCTCGATGCCCTTGACGAAGGACAGGTCGAGCAGGAACAGCTTGATCACCGTCACGCCGAGCAGCGCCCCGCCCACGAACCACAGCACGCGCGTGCCGCGCCGGGTGGCCGCCACCATCACGATCAGCGCCAGCACGGTCCAGAACACCGACAGCGAGGCCTGCACCAGCGTGGATGCGCCCAGCTCCTGCAGCGTGTAGGGCACGCCGGACCAGTGATGAAGCGTGCGCAGCAGCATCGCGTTGAGCCAGACGAAGAGCGTGGCCGCGGCGATGCCCCTGAGCCCGTCAGCGTACGGCTCCACCGGCATGCCGATGCGCCGCGCCCGCGCGAGCCACAACATTGCCACGCCGTAGACCAGCACCTGCACGAGATCCAGCGGATTGAGCAGCGGCACGCGGCCGAGGGTGGCGCCGGCCTGGGTCAGGTTGGCGTACAGCGTCCACAGCCACATCAGCACCACCAGGGGCGCCGAGGCCACGGCAAACAGGCGCAGCAGGCTGTCGCGCCGCGCCCAGACCATCCCGGCCAGCGCGAACGCGCTCCAGCCCGCCAGGAAGACCAGTTGCAGGTTCAGCGAGCGCAGTACGTCCGCCACGCCATAGCCGATGCCGAAGTGATGATGCAGGGTGCGCAGCAGGACCGCGTTGAACCACAGGAAGGCGGTGGCCAACGCGGCGTACTCCAGCACGCGCGGGCAGCCGGCCAGCCCCAGCGCGGCAAGGCGGCGCAACCACAGCACCAGCGCCAGCGCGGCGAGCAGCTGCGCCACGTCGAGCGGGTTGAGCAGCGGCAGGTAGAACAGCGGGGCGGCATCGCCGTCGCTGGCCACGCTGGCCACGCTCCACAGCCACAACAGCGCCGCCAGTGGCGCGGCGCCCCACAGCAGGTAGGCGCGCGCGAAGCGGGCCACCGGCCAGCGCAGGCGCCAGCCCCAGGCCGACAGCAGCGCCAGCAGCGCGCCGTAGCCGTAGGCCCACGCGCTCCAGCTCCACGCGCCTTCCGGCACGTAGGCGCGCAAGCGCCAGTAGCCCTCCGTGGTCAGCAGCATGCACAGCGTCCCGAACAGCAGCGCATGGTGTGGCGCCAGCAGCGCATCGGGCACATCGTCCTGCAGGCGTCGCAGCAGCACGTAGGTCGCAGCGAAGACCGCCAGCCAGGCCAGCGCGCCCGTGCCGGCCAAGGGCGAGGCCAATCGGGCCGCGCAGCTCAGCGCTGCCAGCACGGCCAGCAGCGGTGCCACGGCCAGCGCCGGCATGCCCGCCAGCGGCCATGCCAGGCCGCGCCGCGCCAGGTGCGCCAGCCATCCGCCGAGCGCCACGAACAGCGCCAGCAGCTCCAGCAGGGCCCGCGGCTGCCAGCCTCGCTGCATGTGCCAGTGCAGGATTTCGGCCACGCCGCCGCCCAGCCACCACAGCAAGCCCCAGCCGGCCGCCGCCAGGCCCAGCGGCGCGCACGGCGCGTACCAGGCGCGTGCCTCGGGCCGTCCGTGCAGGCGCCAGCCGCTGAAGATGCCTGACCCGGCCAGCAGCAAGGTGCCGATATAGCGGCTGTTCAGCACAGGCCACTCCAGCCGGGCGGTCTCGGACAGGCTGCCCGCGGCGAAGGCCATGCCGCCAGCCAGTTGCAGCAGCAAGCCGCTGGCCAGCGCCAGGCGGCGCTGCTGGCGCACGCCCAGCCACACCACGGCGGCGCCCTCCACCGCCCACACCGCGCTGGTGGTGCGCCCGTCGAAAGCCAGCGGCACGGCCAGCGTGGCAAAGATGACGCCAAGCGCCAGCATGGCCTCGAACAGCAGCCCCAGGCGCTCGCGCCGCGCCGACAGCCATGCGGCCAGGCCGAGGTAGAAGGCCGCCAGCGCGACCGCGCTCCATGCCATGGCAAACGGGATATTGCGCACCAGCGCGGCCTGCAGGCCCATCGCCAGCAGCGGCGTGCCGAACACCAGCGTGCCGTCCACGTAGTCCTTCAGGCTGACCTGCCGGCGCAGCGCATAGAGCAGCGCGATGCCGGTGTACATCAGGAAGAACAGGATCAGGAAGGGCTCGGTGCTGGCCAGCAGCGCGGGGCGGTAGTTGAACGCGCCCCATGCCGTGCCGATGCCGAAGGTGAAGGCAAAGCCGAGCAGGTTGAGCTGGCGCCAGGCGCGGAACCAGGCAATGGCGAAGATGCCGGCGTTGAGCAGCGCGTAGTAGCTGAACAGCATCACGTGGCTGCCGCCGCCGGTGGAGATCAGTACCGGGGCGAGAAAGCCGCCGGCGCTGCCCGTGAATGCCAGCACTGCCGCGTTCTGCAGCACCGCCAGGCCGCCGGCCAGCACGCAGATCGCCACCAGCAGCGGGAAGGCCGCCGCCGCCGGCAGCAGGCCATACAGCTTGGTGGCGGCGAACACCGTGAGGTACAGCACGCCCACGCCGCCGCCCTGCAGCACCAGCGCGTAGGTGGCGCGGCGCTCGCGCAGGAGCCAGCCCATCGCCAGCAGCGCCACCGCGCCGGCGGCCACGCCGGCAAGGCGGAACTCCACCGGCAGCATCGCGTTGTCGGACGCGTACTTGAGCAGGAAGGCTACGCCGAAGAACAGGATCAGCACGCCGACCCGCACCACGCTGTTGCCGCCGAGCAGCCAGTCGCGCGCGGCAGACAGCGCGCGCTGGACAAAGTCCGGCTCCTGCGGGCCGAGCGGCGTGGAGAGCGGCGGCGCGGGCGGAACCACCGCCGGCGATACCGGCGGCTGTGCGACCACCGGCGGCACCGGGATCGCCGCGGGCATGGCAATGGATGGTGGCGCTGCCGCCGCGGCCGGGACAGGGACCAGGACAGGGACCCGGACCGGCATCTCGCCTGCCTCGGTCGCGGACGAGGAAGGCTGCGCAACCGCCGGGTCCTGGAGCGCTTGCGCGCCCGCCGCGCCGCGCAGCTGCGCCAGCTCACCCCTGAGCGCGGCCAGTTCGCGCTCGAGGTTGGCCACGCGCGCCGCCAGCGGCAGCGGCGCCTGGCCGGCAGCGTCCTGCGTGGCGCCCTGCGCAGTGCCTGCGGGAATCTCCCACGCATCGCCCGGCGCGCGCGGCCGCGCCGGCCGCTCGCTCACCAGCCAGCCAAAGCCGAAGCCCAGCACGGCGCCCGTCAGGGCGCCCCCGAAGCCGGCCGCCACCGCGCCCAGCACCATGCCAATCACCGCGAAGATCCAGCGCATCAGTTATGTGTCGCCTTACAGGTTGACCAGGGGTTGATGCAAGATGAAGCGAAGCGAGCCATTGGGGTGCCCGGCGCGGCCGGCAGGGCCGTTCAGTCCTCGTCGTCGCTATGGATATTGATGACGTGGCGCGCCTCGAACCACAGCGGCATGCCGGGTGCCATTTCCTCGGTGCAATAGGGCTGGTTGTCGAGATCGCCGCTGTAGAGGCCGCCCTCTCGCCCGGTGACCACCACCCACATGCGCTCTACGTGCTGCTCCTCGCGGTCCTGCTCGTCGGTGGTGAGGATGCGGAAGATCAGCTTGACGATCTGGCCGGGCTGCAGCGCCTGGCGCTGCTCCAGCGGCGGGAGCCAGAAGGTTTCGGGATAGGCCGCGGCGATGGCGTCGCCATCGTCGAGCTGCCAGCCGTCTTCTTCCAGAGTGGCTAGTCGTTGTTCCATGTCGGTGTCGTGCATTGATGGGTTTAGGGGTTCGCACCCTCGATGGCACATCGTATCAAATGCCCTCATCGTGCATCACTGGCATGCGTCGCGGACACGACAGGCCACGCCGGCGGCCTTAAGATGACGCCTCCAAGGAGAAAAGCCAAGATGCCTGCCAAGAAGGAAGCCACCACGCCAGAACGCCAGCGCTGCGGCTGGTGCGGGACGCTGGAAGACTACTGCCACTATCACGACACCGAATGGGGTTTCCCCGTCGACGACGACCGCCGCCTGTTCGAGAAACTTTGCCTCGAAGGCTTCCAGGCCGGCCTGAGCTGGCTGACCATCCTGCGCAAGCGCGAGGCGTTCCGCCGCGGCTTTGCCAATTTCGATATCGAGAAGGTGGCGCGCTTCGGCGAGAAGGATATCCAGCGCCTGCTGGGGGATGCCGGCATCGTGCGGCACCGCGGCAAGATCGAGGCAGCCATCAACAACGCGCAGCGCGCCCGCGAGCTGCTCGAGACCGAGTCTTCGCTGGCAGCCTATTTCTGGCGCTTCGAGCCGGAACCGGCAAGCCGGCCCAAGGTGCTGACACCCGAAGTGCTGCGCACCATGGCGATCTCGCCGGAATCCACGGCGCTGTCCAAGGACCTGAAGAAGCGCGGCTGGCGCTTCGTCGGCCCCACCACGATGTATGCGCTGATGCAGGCGATGGGGCTGGTCAACGACCACCAGGACGGCTGCACCACGCGCGAGCAGGTGCTGCGCGCACGCAAGACGTTCAAGGTACCGCGCTGAACGGGCACCGGGCGGACCTGAGGCAGACGTAAACGCGGGGAGGCCCTGGCGACAGACGTATACGTCGTTTCGCGAGGCAGGCTGACGCGTATACGTTCACCCCGCCCGCCTCCGCAATGATTGCCTTAAGTCTTTCAGTATTGTTTACGTATACATAAATAGTAGTAGTAGGTAAACGCACCCATTTCCCGTGGATAAGCTGGTTTTCCCCTTTCGATTCAGTGACTTGCAGGAAAGATAAGTCATAGGGGAATACCCCTATGACTCGGGATATCTTTGTGCGTATACGTGAAGTGCTCTTGGCGCCACGAAGTTGTACGTATACGTCCCACAGCCCACCCCCAGCCAGGCCACAGCTTTCCGGCCCACTTATCCCCAGGACGAGGCGTGGTTATCCACAGTCGCAGCCTTCTGAAGTCCTAACATCCGCCGCCGAAAACGCTGAATCCACTGGCAGCCCACCGGGACCGACGGCGCATCGTGACCGGCGCCGCCGGCTGAGCCCCCGCCCCTGCCTGTGTTGCCCGCCGGCCAACCTTTGCGCAGCGCACCTGTCTGCGAACTTCCAACATGTGGCCGCCGCCAAGTGGCGGCGCATCCCCATTCGCGCCTCCGATCCGTTGCGGCGGGGATGGCACGGTCCATGCGGTCAGAGCATCAGGCGCGGGGCCGATGCCCGCCCTCCCGTCCCCGGGGCCCCAGGCCCCTTCGGAGAACCGCAAATGAAGATCCAATGCCCCGAGCGCCCAGAGAGCCATGCCGTCCCGCGGCTGCGCGTGGCATTGCGTAAACTGCGGCGCGCGGTGCTCCTGGTTCGGGTGCTCGGAATGTGCATGCAAAGCATCGCCTTCGCCCCGCCCGCGGCGCAGGCGGGCCCTGCGCTCACGCCCGACCAGGCCCAGCCGCCGGGCTACCTCGAAGCCGTTTCCACCGGCTACGGCAACGGCCGGGCGTTCAGCGCGCCCGAGGGCATCGCTGCCTTGCGCTTGCCGCGCGCGGTTGCCCCCGACGCGCGCTCGCCCTCGGTGCCGTCCCCGCCGGCACCGGCACCCGCCGCCACCCCGGTGATGCCCGTCCCGGGCAAGCCGAGGCGTGCGCAGTGACGATGGCGCCGCGGACCGCGCCGCATGCCCGGCAGTCGGTACGCACTCGCACGAACGCGCGGCCGCGCCCGGCGCGATTCTCCTGTTCAGAAGTGCGCGAACGCCTACACTGAAAGAGCCCCTAGCTGCCCGGTGGAGGACAATGTGACGCTTGCGCCTTACGTTTCCGCCTTGCTTGCCTTGCCCCTGTTGGGGCTGGCCGGCGCGGCCCATGCCCAGCCGACGATGCCCTCTGCCGCCAGTGCAGCGGTGAGCGACGCCATTTCCACTGCAGTGCAGCGAGGCGAGACGCCTTACCGCATGCCACCCACGGTCGCCAGCGAAGATGGCGAGTCCCTGCGCGTCGCATGCGCCGGGCTGTTGCAGAAAATCCGCACGGCGCAAGCGCAGCAGCCCCTGGTCGGCACCCGGCGCAGCATCGAGGCAACGCCCGGACTGACCAGCCCCAGCGCCGCCCGCGAGTCTGCGATCCATGCGCTGGAGTCCGACTACCGGGCGCGATGCACGACGGCCCGCGAAGGCGGCTAGCGACGCGGCCGCTGGCCGCGTGGTCGCACCCCCGTTGAAGAAGGCCAGCCGCCCGCGGCTGGCCTCGGTATCTGATGGTTGAGGGAGTCGCTGCCCCTCAGCCAAAAGCCGTACGCATAAATCATCCCGGCGCCGATGATTTCCGACACGCTTCCTGCGTGGCCACCGGACTCGGCGCGCGCCCCCCCCGTATCCACGACAACCCGGCCAGCCGGCTGCCGACCGCGCCACCGGCACTCCGCTAGCCAGGACACAGCAGCTGCGGCTGCGGCTGCGGCTGTCGCAACAACACACTTCGGCGGTACATCAACCCCGCGCCACGGGATGTATCGGCCATCGTCCTCATACCTTCCCGACACATCTTCCGGCCCGCCCTGAGCGGGCGGCCAGCGCTGCTTCCCGGCAGGTCCTCGCAGGGCCGCGCGCCGCCGCATCCCGAGCGCGGCAACGCTGCCGCGCCTGCCGGCTGCGCGCATTAGTTTCATCCACGTGACAAAGCCATGGCCATGCGGCTTAGACCTCGTCCCACTTTCGGCTAGGCCGTCTAATGCTTCTGGTCACTGTCGCTATGGGACGTATTCGCCAAATAATGCTCCGCACAAATAGGAAAAAACAGCAGGAAAGAGCGAGCGAGAAAAGTCATGGCGAGCACCCGAATGACCCGGCAGACCGCCCTGGCGGCAGCCGCGGGATAGAACAAATAAGCATCAGGAAACAAGTCCGCCGCAGTGCACGGCATTGCAAGGCGAGACGGTATTGGATGGGAATGACAGGGCGTAGCGCGCGACGAGCCGGTGGCGCCCTGGTATCTGGTTGAGTTTCAGCAAGGACATGTTTCGGTCGGCCGGCCTGGCCCGTTGCGTTGCGACGGTGCCTTCCGGCCGGCTGGGTGATGCCCGTCTCTCAGGTTGCATCGCAATGGCGCCGGCAAGGATATGTCGCACGCCAAGGGAGACGTTTTGCTTGTCGTTAGCAGTGCAATCCGGGGGAGTAACCGTGAACGCATCCCAGCAGAGTCGCAAGCGATTGCGAACCACGCTCAAGACCACAGCCGTGCTATTGGCCCTATTCGCCCGCGAACATTGCGCCGCAGAAGCCGTGCGGCAGGCAGCGCCGCGTCCGCAGCCGGCAGCCCGGGTGGAACAGCCGGCGGGGGCCGGGGAGAAGGATCAGACCCGGGAGCGCATCTTCGGCCTGGCCGAGGGTGGCTCGCCGAAGCTGGCGCTGGAACAGGCAACGGCGCGTCCGGACGTATTCGCGCTCCGCGACCTGCTGCTGCTGGAGCATCTTGTCGTAGCCCAGCAGATCCGTTGGGCACGACAGCAGGCCAGTGCTTCCAATGACCAGGACCGCCTGGTTCCGGCCGATGGTGCGCTCGCCGCGGCCGATTCGCTGCTGGCCCGGGTGGAGGCGCAAAAGGGGGACGATTTCAACGGCGTGCGGCGCACCGTCCAGGCCGACCGGCTGACTGCCTTGTCGGTGCGCGGGCGCATGAAGGAAGCCGCCGCGCTGTACGAGCAGCTCTCGCAGACGAACGAACCGTTGCCGGCCCCGGCCTACGTCGCCGCGGGCGATGCCTACGCCTATCTCGACAAGCCCGACCTCGCCGCGCGTGCCTACGAACTGTCCCTGCAGACGACGGTCGAGCCGCTCAAGGAAACCACCGAGCCCTACGCGCTATCGCTGCCGACGGTGCAGGAGAGCCTGTTCTTCGCCTACCTTGACCAGGGGCACTACGAAGCGGCGCGTGACCTGGTCGCGAACATGGCGCGCAACACGCCGGCGCACGACGAATTGTCGGAAGACGCAGACAAGACCAATCCGCAATACGGGCGGGTCAAGAAGCTGCAGGCGCAATACCTGCTCTATACCAATCACGTGCATGAGGGCGTGCAGGCGCTCGATGCGCTGCGCAAGGACGCGCCGTTCGACCCCTCCTTGCTGACCGCGCGCGCCGACGGCTCGCTGGTCCTGGAGCGCCCGTACGCCTCGCAGAGCATCTACCGCCAGGCCCAGGCCGACCACCCCGGCGATATCGAAAGCCTGGTGGGCATCGGCAAGACCGCGCTGGAGCTGCATCAGTATGACCAGGCCAACGCGGTCGCCAAGGTGTTCGATGGCAATTTCCCCGACAACAACAGCGTCAAGAACTTCCAGCGCGAGTACCACGTCTACGAGCGCCCGCAACTGATCATCGACGCCATTGGCGAACGCGGCAACGCGGCGCTGGCGGATCACGCCTGGGGCGTCGACACGCGGCTGTACTCGTCGCCGCTGGCCGACTACTGGCGCGTCTTCGCCCACCAGTACTCCGCGCGCGGCGATACCGGCGATGGCCTCAGTGTCAGCCGCATACGCAACGGCATGGGCGGCGAATTCCGGCGCGACGGCTGGGAAGCCTCGGCGGAGGTGCATCGCTCCACCGGCGGCCAGGCCAAGACCGGCGGCACGGGCACGCTGGCCTTCCAGCCCACGGACCGCTGGCGCTTCGGCGCCGGGGTCGACTCCGACGACAACACGCTGCCGCTGAAGGCGTACCAGGCTGGCGTCACCGGCCGCTCGGCCAACGCAAGCGCGCGCTTTTCGCAGGACGATCAGCGCTATTTCAACGTGCTGTATGGCGCGTCCCGCTACAGCGACACCAACCTGCACCAGCAATGGCTGGGCACCTGGTACGAGCGGTTGCTGAACCAGCCGCGCCACCAGGTGTCGATCTGGCTGGATGTCGGCACGAGCAGCAACACGCTGGACGGCACCGCGTACTTCAATCCGCGGCGCGACTACGTCGCGCAACTGCGCACCATGTACCAGTGGACGCCGTGGCGCTACGCCGAGAAGTTGTTCAGCCAGCGCGTGTACGTCACCGCGGGCGGCTACCGGCAGGACGGCTTCGGCGACAGCATGCTGTGGGAAGCCCGCCTCGAGCAGTACTGGCGGCTGGGCCGCAAGGCTTCGCTGACCTACGGCATCGGCGTCGGCAGCCGCCGCTTCGACTCCAATCGCGAGACGACCAAGCTGATCTACCTCAACCTCAACGTTCCCCTATAGGCCATCATGAATAAGCTGAACCGCCGAAAATTCATCGGGCTTGCCGGCGCGCTGTCGGTCACCCATAGCGTCCATGCCGCCTATGGGCTGTCCCTGCTGCCGCCGGCGGACCGGGACGACGGGCTGACCTTCCGCGTGCTGGCCTTCCACGATATTCGCGACGACCTGCGCGCCGATGTGGGAACCGTGGCCGACACCTGTGCCATCAGCACCGCCACGCTCAACAATATCTTCGCCTGGCTCAAGGGCAACGACTTCCATCCGGTCAGCGTCGAGCAGATCGTCGCCTCGCGCAACGGTGGCCCGCGGCTGCCGCCGCGCGCGGTGCTGCTGACCTTTGACGATGCCTACAAGAGCCAGTACACCAAGGCCTTCCCGCTGCTGCGTCAGTACAACTATCCTGCCCTGGTGGCCGTGGTGTCGCGCTGGACCGGCACGCCGCAGGAGGACCCGGTGCGCATCAGCCACAAGTCGGTGATGGCGCCGGGCTATTTCATGAGCTGGGAAAACCTGCGCGAAATGGCGGAATCCGGGCTGGTGGAAATCGCCTCGCACACCCACGACATGCACCACGGCGCCGTGGCCAACCCCCAGGGCAATGAATTGCCCGCGGCCAGCGCGCACCTCTACTTTGCCGACCTGAAGCGCTACGAGACCGACCAGGAATACGAGAGCCGGGTCGGAGGCGACCTGAAGAAGTGTTCCGACCTGATCCAGGCCAACACCGGCATCCGGGTGCGCTCGATGGTATGGCCGTATGGCATGTACAACGCCGCGCTGATCGGGGCATCGCACAAGCTCGGCATGAGCGTGCACTTCACCCTGGACGACGGGCCCAATACGCCCGACGTGCCCTTGACCAAGGTCCGTCGCCTGCTGGTTTCCTACGACTGGGATGCCGGCGTCATGATGGGCCAGTTCCGCCAGCAATCGGCCTACCGCGGCGACAACCAGCCGGTCGAACGGGTGGTCAACGTCTCGCTCGACGATGTGTACGATCCCAACCCGGACCGGCAGGAAGCCAGGCTCTCGCGGCTGATCGACCGGATCAAGGATCTCGAGCCGAAGTCGGTCTACCTGCAGGCCTATCACGACCCCGACGGCAGCGGCACCGCCCAGGCGCTCTACTTCCCCAACCGCCACATGCCGGTTCGCGCCGACCTGTTCTCGCGCACGGCCTGGCAGCTGATCACCCGCGCGGGGGTGCAGGTCTACGCGGCACTGCCGGTGCTTTCCTACAAGCTGCCGGCGGGCCACCCGGCCGAGTCGCGGCTGGTGGGCGTGTTGCCGGGCTCGCCGCCCACGCAGTTCGATCCGCGCCAGCGGCAGCGGCTCAGCCCCTTCGATCCGCTCGCCCGCGGCGTGATTCGCGATATCTACTACGACCTGGGCAGGTACACCGCGCTGAACGGCGTCGTGTTCGGCGAGGATGCAAGCCTGAGCGATGTCGAGGATGCCAGCGATGCGGCCCTTGCCGTCTACGCCGACTGGGGCCTGCCGCGCGAACTCGCGGCGATCCGCGCCAACCCCGACCTGCTGCAGAGGTGGTCGGGCGCCAAGCTCCAGTACCTGATCGACTTCACCAGCCAGCTGGGGGAAATCGTCAAGGACTACCAGGGCGGCGGCAATGTGCTGACCGTGCGCAGCCTGCCTGCCAACGCGGTCCTGCGTCCCGACGCGGGCATGCGCCTGGCGCAGGACATCGATGCCTTCGCCGCGCACTACGACTTCGTCAACCTGATGGCCTTCGCGGACACGGGCGGACCGCCTTCGACGCCGTGGCTGGAAAGCCTGGCGCGCGCGGTGGCGGCGCATCCCGGGGCGCTGCCGAAAACCATCTTCGCGCTGCAGACGCTCGACGGCCGCACGCAGGCCCCCATCGCCAGTACCGACTTGCTCCAGCAGATGCGGCAGTTGCGCATGGCGGGCGTGAAGCACCTCGGCTATTGCCCGGACCAGTTCATGGTGAACCAGCCGGACCTGGCGGTGCTGCGGGACGTCATGTCCATGCAGAACCTGGTACGGCCGCGCAGTGGCATGAAGGTCTAGCCAACGAGCACAGAAGAACAAGTGGGGGAAATGATGAAGAGCACCGCGAGCCTGATATCGAATTTCGTTTTCTACTATCCGCTGTTCATGTCCTATCTATGGATGACCGGCGGACTGCTCCACTACTTCCTGGTCGAGAGGAAAGAGCGCATGAAGAAGCGCGCAGACGCGACGCTCGACTGCCCCAAGGTCTCGGTGATCGTGCCGTGCTTCAACGAGGAGGACAACGTACGCGAGGTGATCGCGAACCTGGCGCAACTGCGCTATCCCAACTTCAACATCATCGCCGTCAACGACGGCAGCCGCGATGCCACCGGGGCGATCCTCGACGAGCTGATCGACCAGTACCCGCAATTGCTGGTGATCCACCAGAACAACAATGAGGGCAAGGCCATCGGACTGACCACCGCGGCCATGCTGACCGATGCCGAGTACCTGCTGTGCATCGACGGGGATTCCTTGCTCGACCGCGAGGCGATTGGCTGGATGCTGCGCCATTTCCTGCGCGACGCCGGGGTTGGCGCGGTGACCGGAAATCCGCGCATCCGCACCCGGACCTCGCTGCTGGGCCGCATGCAGGTCGGCGAGTTCTCGTCCATCGTGGGCCTGATCAAGCGGACCCAGGAGATGTACGGCCGCCTGCTCACCGTGTCCGGCGTAGTCTGCATGTTCCGCAAGAGCGCGCTGCGCAACGTGGGCTACTGGAGCCCCGACATGCTGACCGAGGACATCGACATCAGCTGGAAACTGCAGGTCAACGGCTGGCGCCTGCACTTCGAGCCGCGCGCGCTCAGCTGGATCCTGATGCCGGAGACCTTCAAGGGCCTCTTCAAGCAGCGCCTGCGCTGGGCGCGGGGCGGCATCCAGGTGTTGCAGAAGTACGCGGCGCCCATCGTCATCAAGAACAAGCCGATGATGTGGCCGATCTTCCTCGAGTACTCGATCAGCGTGATCTGGGCCTACTGCATGCTCTTCACCCTGGTCATGACGGCGGCTACCGCGCTGTTCGACCTGCCCGAGGCGTGGCGCTTCGCGGGGCTGCCGCGCGGGGCCGGTGTCTTCCTCTTTCTGACCTGCTGCGTGCAGATCCTGGTGGGCTGCGTCATCGATCGCCGCTACGACACCAAGCTGCTGCACTACTTCCTGGACACGATCTGGTACCCGGTCGCGTTCTGGACCATCAGCATGGTCGCATCGGTGATCGCCTTGCCCAGCGTGCTGCTGCACCAGCGCCGCACCCGGGCCAGGTGGGTCAGCCCGGACCGCGGCATCCGCGAAGGCGCGCCCGCGTCCACGCCGCCTACGTCACCGGCGCCGGCGTATGCCAGCCGGCTTGAAGAGCATTCTTGAGGAGGAGTGAGAAATGAAAGAACCGATCATTGACGCATCCGGCACGACGTTGCAGCAGTATCTGCAACAGCATGCGCGAGGCAAGGCAATCCGACGATATGTCTGGTACCGCCTGGTACGGCCCGTGGTGCTGGCATCGATCTGGGTGGCGGCTGCGTTCTACATCTACTGGTGCGTGGTCTCGGCGGGGAGCACCGAGTTCTCGCTCAAGGAGATCGTTCCCGATGCCCTGACCATCCTTGGCATGGGCCTGGTGTTCACGGTGTGGACCCTGGTGCGACGCCTGGAGAAGAGCGAGGTGGACCCGATGCGCAAGGCCCGCACCGTGCCCGGCTCCACGCTCGACCTGGCCAAGGATGTGGTGCTGTCGGTGGGCACCGGCCGCCGGCTGGTGGCCTATCACGACGAGGACGGCCTCGTTTCGCACGTGGCACAACTGCAGAGGGAGGCGGCCTGACCAGCATCGGCGGTTCGGCCTCGCGCAGGCAGCCAGGAGGTTGCCGCGCGAGGCCAGCGCGAACCAACTTCTGTATTCTCACGGGGAATCATCATGTGTGGCATTGTCGGCGCTATCGCGCAACGTAATGTGGCACCGGTCCTATTGGAAGGATTGCGGCGCCTGGAATATCGCGGCTACGACTCCTGCGGCATCGCCGTGCTGCAGGACGGAGAACCCAGGCGCGCGCGCAGCATGTCGCGCGTGGCCAAGCTGGCGGAGCAGGTCGGGCAGACCCGGCTCGAAGGCACCATCGGGATTGCCCACACGCGCTGGGCGACCCATGGCGCGCCGCTTACCCGCAATGCCCACCCGATCTTCTCCAGCGGCGAGATCGCCCTGGTTCACAACGGCATCATCGAGAATCACGATGCGCTGCGTGAATCGCTGCGCGCACGCGGCTACGAGTTCGATTCGCAGACCGACACCGAGGTCATCGCGCACCTGGTGCACCACTGCTTTCACCACGAAGGCGGCGGCGACCTGTGCAAGGCCGTGCGGCTCGCCCTCGCCCAGCTGCATGGCGCCTACGCCATCGCCGTGTTCTCGCGCAACCAGCCGGACCTGGTGATCGGCGCGCGCTCGGGATCGCCACTGGTGGTGGGCCTGGGCGACGACGGCAACTACCTTGCCTCCGACACCATGGCGCTGACCGGCAGCGCCGAGCATTTCATCTACCTCGAGGAAGGGGACCTGGTCTCGCTGTCGCGGGACGGCGTGCATATCCTGGACGCCGAAGGCGAGGCGGTCAGCCGCGAGATCCGCAAGATCGAAGCGACCGCCTCCGCCGTGGAGCTCGGTCCGTACCAGCACTACATGCAGAAGGAGATCTTCGAGCAGCCGGCCGTCATCGCCGACTCCACCGAACACCTGGAAGGGTTCGCGCCTGCCCTGTTCGGGGAGCAGGCCGAGGGCGCGTTCGCCGACATCGATTCAGTGCTGATCCTCGCATGCGGCACCAGCTACCACTCCGGCCTGACCGCCAAATACTGGCTGGAGTCGATCGCGCGGATGCCCACCAGCGTGGAAATCGCCAGCGAGTACCGTTATCGCGACAGTGTGCCGAACCCGCGCACGCTGGTGCTGGTGATCTCGCAGTCCGGCGAGACGGCGGACACGCTGGCAGCGCTCAAGCACGCGCAGGCGCTTGGCCACCGCCATGCGCTGGCGGTCTGCAATGTCGCCGGCAGCGCCATCATGCGCCAGGCGAACCTGCATTTCCTGACCCGCGCCGGCGCCGAGATCGGGGTTGCCTCGACCAAGGCGTTCACCACCCAGCTGGTCGGGCTGTTCGTGCTGGCGGCCACGCTGGCCAAGCAGCGCGGCCTGCTCGGCGCCTGGCAGGAGGCCGTCATGCTGCAGCAGCTGCATCACCTGCCGGCGGCACTGAACGGCGTGCTGGCGCTGGAGCCGCAGATCATCGCCTGGGCAGGCTCGCTGGCGCGCAAGGAGAATGCGCTGTTCCTCGGGCGCGGCATCCACTACCCCATCGCGCTGGAGGGCGCGCTGAAGCTCAAGGAGATTTCCTACATCCATGCCGAGGCCTATGCCGCCGGCGAGCTCAAGCACGGGCCGCTGGCGCTGGTGACGGAGGAGATGCCGGTGGTGGCGGTCGCGCCCAACGATGCCCTGCTGGAGAAGCTCAAGTCCAACCTGCACGAAGTGCGCGCACGCGGCGGTGAGCTCTACGTCTTCTCCGACGCCGACAGCATGATCGTCAGTGCGCCCGGGCTGCACGTCATCCGCATGCCGGAGCACTACGGGCTGCTCTCGCCGATCCTGCATGTGGTGCCGCTGCAGATGCTGGCCTACCACACCGCCTGCGCACGCGGGACCGATGTGGACAAGCCTCGCAATCTGGCCAAGTCCGTCACGGTGGAGTAGCGATGAGCTCGTTCGCCATGATGCGAAGCGCGACGCTAGTGCTCGCCGGCGCGCTGTTGTGCGCGCCGGCGGGCGCGCGCAACGACAGCCGCGGCGCCGGCCGCAACGACGCCCGCGCGCCGGCCAAGGTCCGCCCCGATGTCGATCAGCGCGCCTATATGCACGGCATCGGCGCGGCGGCCGGCCCCGGGGATGTCACCTACGTCTTCTTCAGCAGTTCCGGCCTGCCGCCGCGCGGGCCGGATCGTAATCGCAACTGGAGCCACGACATCTATGTGGCCGAATGGAGGCCTTCGCAGGCGAACCTGGGCAAGCCAAGGCTGCTGGTGGCGGAGAAGGAAGCCCAGGAGCCGGTCTCGGTAGCGCAGAATGGCGCGGGCCGCATCATGCTGACCTTCGAGGACGGCTCGAATACCGCCAACGGTGTCAGCCAGCGTTACCGCGTGTACGCCGCGGACCTGCAGCCGCAACAGGCGAAGTCGGTCGACGTCTGGTCCGGCGGGCACTCCGGGCACGTCGCGCGGGTAGGCGAGAGCTTCGTGGTGTTCTACTCGGACGACTGGATCGACGGCGGCGGCGTGGACAACCTGGGCACCGGCAACGGCGTCTACCTCAAGGCCTACGACGCCAACGGGCAGTTGCTGCGCAGCACCGACGTGGCTCGGGACAAGCGTGAATGGTGGCCATTGATCGCCGGTTCGGAAGACCACGCCTTGCTGGCCTGGCAGGAGTTCGTCCCCGGCGAGACGCACGCCAGGCTGAAGACGGCGGCCTATCGGCCAAGCGATGGCGCGCTGACCGGCACACAGGTGCTGAACGACAACCTGAAGTACTACACCTATGGCGTGACCTACGTCCCGGACCTCAAGCGCTTCCTGGTGGTGGGCACGACCGGTGCGGGCAAGGGCTTCGCCCATCTGCTCGACGCCGGCGGCAAGGTGACCGCCTCGCTCGCCTGCATGCCTGCCAGCGTGCGCGAGGCCGGCATCACGGTGGTCGGCGATACGGCGTTCACGCCCGCGCAGGACGGCCGCCTGCTCCAGCTGAAACTGTCGGCCGATGCCGTCGAGCTGCGCGGCAGCCAGGCATCGCCGATTCCGTGGACCATCCAGGGCAGCCTTGGCCTGGTGCGCTCCCGCTCACCGACGGTACTGCACTGGGTGTCGCTGACGCCGGAGGGGCTGCGCGAAGCCGACTTCGATCCGGGCCGGATGACGCCACCGACGGCGGCGGACCTGTGCGGATAGGGAACCGGGACTGCATCAGGTCTTTCTCCTGTGCACTGTCTTTGCTCAGTAGTCCGCCAGTGTCTCGCCGTCGACTTTTACGAGCTGATCCAGGCGCAGGGTCTCCCCAGTCTTGAGCGTCAGGTATTCAACGCCACCGCGGCCGTACACGTCGGTGATGGTGGCGGTGCGCTGCTGTGGTGTGCCATCGGCGTCACGATAGTGGATCTGCACGGGCTTGCGCACGGTGGCGAGGTCTTCCAGGCGGTCGTGGAACTCGCAGCTGATGGGGCGGTACGGGGCGGCTGTGCTGGTCATGGCAATGGATCCTGTGTGCTTGTTCGTCCGCTATCTTTCACGACAGCGCTGTGCTCGCGGCGGCCACCTTGTCAGTGGATTTCACCGGTCTCAGGTACGGGCGCCATCGGTGTAAGGGTCGAACCTGCCGACCCTGGCACCGTCCGTGTATGGGCTGCGCGCGCCATCGGAGTACGGATCGGCTACGCCGGTGACCGAGCGGGCGCCACTCGTGAAAGGATCGCGCGCGCCTGCATTGGACCAACCCGCGGCTTGCACGGCGGCAGCGTTCAGCAGGGCGACGGCGACAGTGGCGCAGCGGGCGATGGTGGTGATCGTGCTCATGGTATGCATTCTCGTTTCGGGTGAGTTATTACCGTATGCGATTGCATCGCATACGATGTATATGTGATGGTAAGACGGTCAGGGAATCACGACGTAAAGACGTTCAGCGCCACGTCGATATTGCCGCGCGTCGCCTTCGAGTAGGGGCAGATTGCATCGGCGACGTGGGCCAGTTCCGTCGCGACATCCTGCGGCAGGCCCGGCACGCGCAGGTTGAGCCGTGCCTGCAGGAAGTACTCCGCGCCGGTCATGCCCAGGTCGACTTCGATATCCACGGACAGGTCGGACGGCAGCTCCAGCTTCATTTCCTTGGCCACCAGGCCGACCGCGGCGATGTAGCACGCCGACCAGGCGCCCGCGAACAGCTGTTCCGCGGTCGGATGCGACTGGACGGCAGGGAACACGTGCTCCGGGGTGGCGCTGTTGCCAGGCGACAGCGCAATGTCCAGCGCGCCATTGTGGCCGCGCGAGGTAACGCCGGCGTTGCTGTGGGTGGTGTGGGTCTTGCCGGTGAAGAGGACTTTCTCGATCTTGCTCATGGATTGAATCTCCGTTGCTTGTCTGGTTTGTTTGTATCGTATTCGATTTGATCGCATGCGATGGAATGCATAATGGAACATGCGTCTGGCCTTGTCAAGGAAAAATATCGAGTGCCCGCAGCGGAGCGGGGGAAAGCGCCAGGGGCGCGGCCGTCGCCATCTCCCCCGTGACCAGGCTGGCCGGAACTTGTGCAGTGAGCGCTACCGCACGCGAACTCACCAACGGGCGCGGTTTCCCGGACACTTCCGGGTGAACAGGCCCTGGGAGCCAGTTGGGCGGATTTTGGACAACAAATCGGCTTCGGGTAAGAAAAAGGGCCTAGCACAGTGCTAAGCCCTTGAATTTGGTGGACCGAAGGAGGATCGAACTCCCGACCTCTGCATTGCGAACGCAGCGCTCTCCCAGCTGAGCTATCGGCCCATGACGAACGATTGTAGCGCAGTTTTCCTCGTCGTATCAATCATGCCGCGGTGCCGGTGTTGCCGTCCATGCCACGCACGATCGGCAGGTTCAGCGGCCTGGCCGTGACCTCTCCGGAGGCGCGCAGCCACTGGGCCATCAGGTCCCAGACCGGTGGGCTGCCGGACTGGCGGGCCTCTTCGGAAACCGGGGCCCAGCCGGCAACCTTGTAGGTCTTCGCGGCATCGACGGGCTGGCCCTTGAGGCGCATGTCGGTGATGCGCCGGCCCATGCCTGCGTTGGGTTCGATGGTGTACTGCAGGCCGCCCACGCGCACCATGTCGCCGCCCTGCTGGTAGTACGGATCGGGGTTGAACAGGTTGTCCGCCACGTCTTCCAGGATGGTCTTGATGGTCTCGCCCGTCATGCTGGTGACGGTGGTGTGCGGATAAGTGATGGCGGTCTGGTCCATCAGGTGTTCCATCGTGATGGCCTGCCCGGGCAGCAGCGTGGTGCCCCAGCGAAAGCCGGGCGAGAAGGCGATCTCGGCACCCTGCACTTCCATCAGGCCGTCGAGGATGAGCTGGTCGAAGGTGCCGTTGAAATTGCCGCGCCGGTACAGCAGGCCGCTGTTGCGCGCCAGCACTTCGCCGAGCTGCTTTTCGTACGGTGCGCGCACGCGGGCGATGAGCGCGTCCATGGCCGGGTCGGCGGCGAGGTAGTTGGCGAACACCGGCAGCAGGCGGTAGCGGAAATCGCGGATCTTGCCGCCCCTGACGTCGAAGTCGAGCACGCCGAGGAACTTGCCGTTGGAGCCGGCGTTGGTGACCAGCGTGGTGCCGCCGGCGTTCCTGACCGCCACCGGCGCGGGCATGCCATCGTGGGTGTGGCCGCCGAGGATGGCGTCGAGCCCGCGCACGCGCGAGGCGAGCTTGAGGTCCACGTCCATGCCGTTGTGCGAGAGCAGCACGACCACCTGCGCGCCCTTGGCGCGCGCCTGCCCGATGACCTGCTGCAGGTTTTCCTCCTGGATGCCGAAGGTCCAGTCGGGCACGAAGTAGCGCGGGTTGGCGATGGGCGTGTAGGGAAAGGCCTGGCCAATGATGGCGACCGGCACGCCGTTCATCTCGCGGATCACGAAGGGATCGAAGACCGGGTCGCCGAAGTCGTTGGTCTTGATGTTCTGCGCGAGGAAGGCGACCTTGCCCTTGAAGTCGCGCTCGACGATCTCGGTGACGCGCTCGGCGCCGAGCGTCATTTCCCAGTGTGGCGTCATCACGTCCACGCCGAGCGCGAGCGCGGCGTCGACCATGTCCTGCCCGCGCGTCCACAGCGCGGTGGCGGAGCCTTGCCAGGTATCGCCGCCGTCGAGCAGCAGCGCGCCGGGGCGGCCGGCCTTGAGCTGCTTCACGAGCGTGGCCAGATGGGCAAAGCCGCCTACCTTGCCGTAGCGGCGCGCGGCCTCGGTGAAATCGAGATAGGTGAAGGCGTGCGCCTGGGCGCTGCCGGGGGCGATGCCGTACTGGCGCAGCAGCGCCTGGCCGACCAGGTGCGGCGGCTTGCTGGCGTAATCGCCCACGCCGAGGTTGACGTTGGGCTCGCGGAAATACAGCGGGCGCAGCTGGGCGTGGCAGTCGGTGAAATGCAGCAGGTGCACATTGCCGAAGCGCGGCACGTCATAGAGCTTGCCCGCGGCCTGTGCGGCCTGCGCGTCGGTGGCGGGAAAGGCCATGCCGCCGGCACCGGCGATGGCCAGCACCTGCAGGAACTCGCGTCGGTTCATTGTCTCTTCCTGTGGATTGCGCGCCGGTGCCAGCGTGCAGCAGCGCGCGGCCCGGCGTCTGTCGTGGTCTGCCGCCTCGCCGCTACCGTGCCGGTTGCGGCTTCATCGCCGGCTGCGCATGCCTGCCCAGCGCCGCGACTTCTTCTTCCAGCATCTCGCCGACTTCCTTCTGCACTACCTTGCCGCCGGCGTCGATCACGTACAGCTCCGGCAGCCCGCGCCGCTTGCCGAGCACGGCGCGCAGCGCGGGCGTGTCCATGGCGGCGGGGAAGGTGTAGCCGTGCCGGGCCATGTAGGCACTGGCCTCCTTCGGCTCCTTGTCGATGCTGACGGCCAGCACCTGCAGCCCGCCCCTGGCGCCGCCCGTGCTGTCGTAGAGCTTTTGCAGGCGCGGGTTCTGCAGGGCGCAGAACGGGCACCACGACGCCCACACCTCCAGCACCAGCGGCTTGCCGGCCCACTGCGCCGGCGCCACGGTGCTGCCGTCGAGCAGCCGCACCGCCGGCAGGTGCACGATGTCGCCTACCTCGAGCGCAGCGGCAGCACCGCTCCACGCCAGCGCGGCGAGCAGCAGCGTGCCGCCGATGCCGCGCGCGAGGCGGGTGGGCTTCATGGCGGCGTCCTTACTGGTTCACCGGCGAGGCCGGGTCGAGCAGCAGCGCCATCACGTCGCGGATCTGCTGCTCGGTGAGGATGCCCTTGTGCCCGAAGCGCGGCATGTTGGAGCAGGCCGTGTACGCGCTGGAATCCCAGATCTTGCCCCAGGTGTACCTGACCACTTCCTGCGAATTGCCACGCAGCTTGCCGTACTGGTACAGCGAGGGGCCGATATTGCCGAAGGAGATCTCGGCCTTGGTCATCTGGTGGCAGGCGTAGCAGTTGGCGCCGTTGACGCCGCCGACGGGATCCGAGAACTGCATGCCGCGCCCGTTCTGCGCGGTCTTCTCGCCTTCCTTCCAGTCGCCGAGGTACTGGCCGTCGGCCGGGTACTTGACCTGCTTGAGCTCGATGGCCTCGATCTTCCTGGCCACCGCGGCCGGCACCTTGGTGCGGTCTGGGTAGTCGCTGCACGCCTTCTGCATGGCATCGCGGTCGAGCACGCCTTCCACCGTGGCGGGTCCCTTGGACGAGAAGGAGCCATCGATGAGCTTCTTCATGTCGGCATCGCTCACCGCGGCGGTCGTGGTGGCCGCGGCCGCTTTCGCGGTGGCCCTGGCCTTGACGGGCTTCACGCTGTCCTGGGCATGGGCGGTGCCCGCGCAGGCCAGCATGGCGAGGGCGGCGGTGGCGGCGAGCGCGGCTCGCTTCGCTTGTTTGGCTTGGTTCATTTGTGCTCTCCCTGGCTCAGCGCTTCAAGGCCGGGCCATCGTAGGTGCCGCCGTTGGCGTTCTTCGCCAGGAACAGGCTCAGCGCGGTGATCACGTCGGAACCATAGGCGGGCTCGGGAAAGCGCTGCTGGCGCAGGCAATCGTAGAGGCGGTGCTGCATCGTGCGTACCTCGCCCTGGGAGACGCGGTAGGCCGGCCAGGTGGTGTAGGCCGCCTGCGCGCCCTGCGGGGTCAGCAGGTTGGGCAGTTCCTGCAGACGGATGCGCTGGCCGTCCACGGCGTGGCAGGTGGCGCAGGCGAAGTCGTAGGCGCCGCCACGATAGAAGAACATCTTCTGGCCGAGTGCGTAGACGCGCTTTTCCTCGGGGTGGCTGAGCTGCACGTTCATCTTCACGCCGCGCGATTCGCCGGCCAGGAAGGAGGCCAGGCGCTCGATGTCGGACGGCTTGCCGGTGGAGCCAAACGGGTTCTTCAGCGCCTCTTCCTGCGTCAGGCCCTGCAGCGTCACGCGGCAGTAGGCCAGGCGCTGCTCCAGGTCCATCACGCGGCCGGTGTCCTTGAAGAAGCGCGGCAGCTCGGCGTAGGCGCCCTTGGTCACGCCCGGGCCCTTGCCGAGGTCGCATTGCTCGAGCGAAGCGTTCTTCGGCCCGGCGGGCTTTTTCCACAGCTCCTCGCCGGCGGCTTCCCACAGCTCGGCGGGATTGCCTTCGGCCAGCATCTGCCGGTACTTGGCGATTTCCTCCGCGGTGCTGCCCTGGGCGTGCACCGCCGGTGCGGTGGCGGCGGCCGTGATGGCCAGCGCCACGGTGCCGGCCAGCGCCAGCGCGGCGCCCGCGTGGCGGCGTCTGATGGTTTTCATGGGGCTCTCTCCTCGTGGCCTTGCGAGGCTGCCGCCATGTGGCGCCAGCTGCGCGGGCCGTCTTATTGCTCGTCTTTGCGCTGCCGTCTTCCCGGCGCCGTGCCCGTCAGGTGCGAGACGGCGCTCAGGGCTTGATATACGCGTAGCCTTCCTCGAACTGCAGGCGCGCCACTTCGACCACGCCGGCCGGCACGACCTTGGCTTCCATCGACAGGCTGGACTCCGGGATCTTGCGCGCCGTCAGCGTGTTGCGGCAGACGCGGAACTCCACGCCCGAGCTGGCCAGCGAGGCGATCGCCGCCTCGAAGGTATTGCCGCGCGCATCGCGCGCGCCGTCGATGATGAAATCCACGCCGTAGCCCAGCGCCACCACCACGATCTTGGTGTCGGGGGCGCCGTTCAGGTGATTGCGCAGGTTGCCCATCGCGCGCACTGCCTGGTCCGTGCCTTCTGACAACTGATAGACCACCTTGACGCGTTTGCCCTTGCCCGCAGCCGGTGCCGCCGCCGGGGCCGCCTGGGCCGCCGCCTTGGCCGACAGGCCGATGGCCGCCAGCGCCGCCGTGGCCCGAATGAATGCTCGCCGCATGATCGCTATCCTTCCGGTCGCGCCCCCGCGCGCAACATGCGCCGGCCCGGGCCCGACATTCGACCTGAACCATAGCAGAGGATGCCGCCGGCCGCTTGCCCGGGTGGGGTCAGGAAATGGTGGCTTCGTCGGTCCGCTTGTCGCCGCGGTTGTCGATCCACGTCACCGTGACCTTGTCGCCCTTGGCGCCGCCCTTGAACTTGAAGTTCAGGAACGGATCCTTGGAGACGGCCGGGCCGAACTGGGCCTGGAACACGTCCTTGCCCTTGCACTGGACCGTCACGCTCTGGATATGCCAGGCCGGGATGGTCTTGCCGTTCGCGTCCTTGCGCTGGCCGGTTTCCATGTCGTGCTTCATCAGGATCTTCACGTCGACCACGCCGCCATTCTCGGCGGCGCGTACGCGCATCGGGTCTGCCATGTTCTCTGCTCTCTCGGTGATGGTTCGGGTGCGGTAGGTTCGGTGGGCGGCGCGGGCTTCAGCCGCCGCAGCCGCCGAGCGTCACCTTGATTTCCTTGGACGCCACATACCATTTGCCGCCAGCCTTGACGGCGGCGTATATCACCGAGGTCTGCCCCATCTTCACGCGGGTGGAGACGAAGGGCTCGGTGCCCGCCGGGATGGTGAAATCCGCGGCCAGCGTATTGGGGTTCTTTTCCACCAGAATGGCGATCTGCTCGGTGCCGGGGATGTTGCTGGTCACGGCGACCGGCACCACGGCGCCGTTCTCGGCGATATCGGGCGCGGTGAAGACGATGGCGGTGCTCTTCTCGGTACTGCTGCCGCCAAGCGCCTTGATCACGTCGGCCACGCTCTTGCCGTCGAAGGCGGTCTTGTTCCACTCGGCAGCCTGGGCTTCGCTGATCAGGCCGGTGGCGGCCATCAGGGCGAGCACCGAGGTGACCCGCAGCACGTCTCGTCGTTTCGAATTCATTGTTTCCCGTACTCCTGCGTTTTTCGTTCCGGCTTGGTTTTCATGGCCGCCGCGCCGTGCGGCGCGGCAGCGGGCGGTGCATCGCCGCCTGTCTTCGGGGACGTTTGCGCGCCCCCTGGGGTCCCGAAGCCGTGGCCGGTCCGGGCAGGGCTTGCCCTGGATGCCTTACTTCGCCGGGGCGCCTGCCAGCACCCACTCGACGACCGTCTTCAGGTCGGCATCGCTCAGGCCCGCGTTGGCAGGCATCGGGACCGGACCCCAGACCCCCGCACCACCGGCCTTGACCTTCTTGGTCAGCGTGGCCAGGGCGTTCTTGTCGCCCTTGTACTTTGCAGCCACATCCTTGTAAGCCGGGCCGACGAGCTTCTTGTCGACCTGGTGGCAACCCATGCAGGCATTCTTGTTGGCGATTTCCTGGGCCTTGGCGGCGTCGACAGCTGCGTTGGCCGAGGCCGCGCAGGCCAGCATCAGGGTTGCAATGACAAACTGCTTCATGTTTCTGCTCCGAATCGTGAGAGCCGTGGGGACGGCGGTGAGCCGCACGCTTGCGCGGCGGCATGCCGGCCGCACCACCGGGGCATGGAAGCGGCCAGTGCGCTATTTTGCCTCAAGAATCCACCCCACCACGGTGCGCAGGTCCGAATCGGGAATCTGCGCCTGGGGCGGCATCGGCATGCTGCCCCAGGCGCCCTGCCCGCCGGCCCTGATCTTGCCGGCCAGCGCGTCGAGCGCGTCCTGGCCCTGGTACTTGCGCGCGATGTCGGCAAAGCTCGGACCCACCAGCTTGCGGTCCGGCGCATGGCAGGCGGTGCACTGGTACTGCCCGGCCAGTTTCGCGCCTGCCGCCAGGGCTGTCCCGCCCGTTGCCGCCGCCGGTGCGCCACCGGCCGCCACGCCGCGCGTGGGCCCCACGGTGCGCTGCTGGGCGGCGAGATCGCCGTGCGCGTCGCGCGCATAGGCGGGCATGGACGACACCACCTTCACCGCGTCCGCGCAATGGCGCATGCAAGCCGTGTTGCGCGTATCGGGCCGGCCGCGCCCGGGCCACATGCCGTGCTGCAGCGTCATGCCGTCGCGGTTCGGCATCTTCTGCTGCACCTCGCCGATGTTGCGCTCCGACAGCGTGAAATCCGCCGGCACGATATCGCCCAGGTTGAGCAGGTAGGCGGTGACCGCGTAGACCTCGTCCGCCGACAGGCTGCGCGGCGCGTTCCACGGCATGGCGCGGTGGATGTAGTCCCACAGCGTGCTGACCGTGCTGACCTTCATCAGGGTGGTGCGGTAAGGCTGGTTGCCGGTCAGGGACGCGACCCGCCCGCGCTTGATGTCGTCGGCCGTGGTGCCGCCGACGATGGGCGAGAACACCTCGTTGGATTCGCCGAAGTCGCCGTGGCAGGAGGCGCACTTGCCGTCCCAGATGGCCTGGCCCTGCGCCACCGTGCCGCTGCCGTGCGGCAGGCCCCGGAAATCCGGCCGCACGTCGATGTCCCAGGCCTTGACCTCGGCTTCGGTGGCGGGGCGGCCGAGCGCGGCACGTGCGGCACTGGCTGCAGGCGCGGCGATCGCATGCAGGGACGCCAGCGCGGCCGTCGCAGCAAGGGCGAGGGCGAGCGCGCGCAAGCGCGCGGACTCAATCCACGTGGACATTGGAGACCTCGCCGCTATCGGACACCTGCCAGCTCTGGATGGCATTGTTGTGATAGATCGAGCGCGCGCCGCGCACCGCGCGCAATTGCGCCAGGCGCGGCTGCACGTAGCCCGTCTCGTCGACGGCGCGGCTTTGCAGGATGGCGGGCGCGCCGTCCCACACCCAGTCCAGGTTGAAGCGCGTCAGGCACTTGGACAGCACCGGCGTCTCCAGCCGCGCGCTGCGCCAGTTGCGCCCGCCGTCCACGGAGACATCGACGCGGCGCACGCGCCCGCGGCCCGACCATGCCAGCCCGCTGATGTTGTAGAAGCCCCGCCCCACCATCTGCTGCCCGCCCGAGGGCGTGGTGATGACGGACTTGCATTCCTGGACCGAGGTGTACTGCCGCAGCTTGCCGTCCGGCATCATGTCGACGTAGTGCACGGTCTCGTCCTTGGTGTTCCACGGCTGGTCGCCCAGCTCGAGCCGGCGCAGCCACTTGACCCACGACACGCCCTGCACGCCCGGCACCACCAGGCGCAGCGGGTAGCCGTTCTCGGGGCGCAGCATCTCGCCGTTCATGCCCCAGGCGACGATGATCTCGTCGGCCAGCTCCATCGGGATGGTGCGCGTCATGCCCGAGCCGTCGCCGCCCTCGGCCAGCAGGAAGCGCCCGCGCCTGAAGTCCGCGCCGGCATCGTCGAGCAGGACCTTGAGCGGCACCCCGGTGAACTCGCAGCACGACAGCATGCCGTGCGTGTACTGCACGGTCGGCACCGCCACGTTGCCCCACTCCATGCCGGTGTTGGCGCCGCACTCGATGAAATGCATGCGCGACACGGCCGGCAGGCGCATCAGGTCGTCCATGGTGTAGACGCGCGGCGTCCTGACCAGGCCATTGAGCATCAGGCGGTGGCGCGCCGGGTCGATGTCCTGCCAGCCCTGGTGGTGGCGCTCGAAGTGCAGGCCGTTGGGCGTGATGATGCCGAAGAAGCCCTGCAGCGGCGCGAACGCCACCGAGGCGGCGGAGACCCGCGTGAGCCCCGGCGATTCGCGCCGCACCAGGTTTTTCTCATAGGCCGAAGGCTGGCCGTAGGGGTGCGCGGCGACCGGCTGGCCCAGCGAGGTGGCCCACGGCTGCGGGGTGAGGATGGCGTCGTCGCCGGCGCTGCCGGCGGCGCGCGCCTTGCCGCCGACACCGGCCGCCAGCGCCGCGGCGGCGCCCAGGAAGCTGGTGCGCAGGAAGTCGCGGCGCGCGCTGCCGGGCTCTCCCCAGCCGTGCTGCGCGACGTCCTGACGTAGCGATGCGCTGACGAAATGCTCCGGCGCGCGCACGATGCGTCCGGGGCGGATCTGGTCCGGCACTGCGGTCTCCTCCGGCCCGCTCGTGCGGCACGGGATGTGCCGCCGGCATGCCTGTTGTCGTGCGGCGCCCGTCTCGCACGGGGCGCCGGTACAAGCCTGGCGCCGTGGCCGCGGCGCTAGCGGGCCCGCCTGCGCGGCGCGGGCGCGGCCTGCGGCATGAAGCGGTCGACCATGCCCGCGGGCAAGGCGCTGTCTTCGAGCCGGCTGGCCACCTGCACGCACACCGTGCGGCACAGCTCCACCACGCTTTCGTCGGCGATGGCGTAGAACACCAGGTTCGCTTCCTTGCGCCGCGACAGCACGCCGGCGCGGTACATGGCGGTGAGATGACGCGACACATTGGTCTGCGACGAGCCCACCGTATCCACCACGGTGCCGACCGGCTTCTCGCCGTCGCACAGGGCGTGCAGGATCTTCAGCCTGGTGGGTTCGGCAAGCAGGCTGAAATACCCGGATACCTTCTCGAATACGCGATCCATCTCGTCCATGGCGTTCAATATATTCGTATATGCGTGATTGCGCATATAGTGTTTACACCGGTGTGGTGCATTTCCGCGTGTGCGCTGCGTGATGCCCGAAATGCAAGCCGGTCGCCCGCACCCGCACCCTCGCCTTATCCGAGCATGTCGCGCCAGATGGCATCGGCCCACGCCTGCGCGTAGATGCCTTCCAGCGCGTTGGGCGCGGGCGACAGCCCGCCCGCGCCGGGCACCGTGACCATGGTGCGCTCCTGCGCGTCGTAGCGATGCACGCTGGCGATGTGGATGGCCTCGCGCGCCGAGGTGAAGCTGTAGCAGGTGTTGTTGTAGAGCGGCTGCGGATTGGGCGCCCGCCCCGCCAGCAGCGCGACGATGGCCGCGGCGGCGACCTTGCCGTGCTGGTTGGCCATATGGCCCGACTTCGGCATCAGCGGTGCGATCTGGATGGCGTCGCCGAGCACATGGATATTGGCCGCGGCCTTGGCCTCGAAGGTAAGGAAATCCACCTCGCACCACTTGCCGTTGGCCGTGGCCAGCCCGCTGGCCACGGCGATCGCGCCGGCGCGCTGCGGCGGCAGCAGGTTGATCACGTCGGCGCGCTCGTCGTCCTGCACGTCGAACTTGAGCGTGCCCGTGGCGGGATCGACGTCGACCGTGTCGTACTGCGGCCGGTACTCGATCATGTTCTTGTAGCGCGTGGCCCAGACCTGTTTGAACAGCGCGCCCTTGGAGGTGACATCCGGGTTGGCGTCGAGGATAAGCACCTTGCTGCGCGGCTTGGCGCGCAGCAAGTAGTCCGCCGCCAGGCAGGCGCGCTCGTACGGGCCGGGCGGGCAGCGGTAGGGTGCGAGGGGGATGGTGATGGCGAAGGTGCCGCCGTCGCGCATGGCTTCGAGCTGGCGGCGCAGGGCGACGGTCTGCGGCCCCGCCTTCCAGGCGTGCAGGATCTGTTCGCCGCCGGGCTTGCCGAGGCCGGGAATCGCGCCGGACAGCACCTCCACGCCGGGCGACAGCACCAGCCGGTCATAGGAAAGGGTGCCGCCGCCGGCGAGCCGCACCACGCGGCGCGCCGCGTCGATCGCGCTGACATGGTCGCGCACCACCTTCACGCCGTGGCGCCCGGCCAGCGCATCGTAGGACAAGGTGATGTCGCCAATGGCCTTGCTGCCGCCGAGCACAAGATTGGAAAGCGGGCACGAGACGAAGCGGTCATCGGGCTCGACCAGCGTGACCTCGATGCCGTGCCCGCTCCATTCGCGCAGGTAGCGCGCCGCCGTGGCGCCGCCATAGCCGCCGCCCACCACCACCACTTTTGCCGCGCGGGTGGCGGCGGCCGCCCGCGTCGCCTGCATCGCCTGCGCGCCGAGCAGCGCCGTGCCGGCGAGCGTGCCGAGGAATTCGCGTCTTTGCATGGGAAGTTCTCCTGGCCTGGCCGGATTTCAGCGCGCCCTGGAGGCGCCGTCGAGATGAAGCGAAGCGGTCCTGGACAGGCGCGCGGCCGCAGACAGTGCAAGCGGTCCGGCAAGGCCGCGCAGCGACGCCAGGATATGTTTGACAGTGCCTCTTAGCGGACTGCGGCGAACCAGGCCGCGATCGCCTCGATCTGCTGGTCGGTGTAGCCCTTGGCGATCTGCTGCATGACGGTGGCTTCGCGCTTGCCCTGCTTGAAGTCCTGCATCTGCCGGACCAGTTCGGAGCGGCTGCGGCCGGCCAGGCCCGGCACCGCGCTGTTGGCCGGCGCGCGCCCGGCGGGGCCGTGGCAGCCAGCGCAGGCGGCGGCCCAGTCGCGCGCCTGCAGCGCGGTGGCGCCCGCCTCCTGGGCGGCTTGCGCGTGCGCGGCCCGGGCCGTGGCCAGCAGCGCGAGCGCGGCAACGACAAGGGTGACGAAAGGGATCGCTCGTACGGAAATGGGGATCATGGGATCGGCTCCGGTGCCGCGCCGGGCGGCGTGCCAAACCCTATCATATCGGGCGGGCCAATGTGATGCGCAATCCGCAGATCGAACCGCGGATTGCGCCGCCGCGCTGATATGCCGGCGCTGTAACGGGTACGCGCAAAGGCGAGCCGGGGGCCAGCTTTGCGCGTCACCCGCCCCGCTGCCCGCCTCAGGGCAGGTTGCGGCCCGGCGGCAGCGCCACCGGGGAGCTGACCGGCGCCGCGACCGGGCTGCTGGTGGCGCCGGGCGCCGTGGTGTCGGGCGCCGGCTGGACCGGTGCCGGCTGCGCGGGCTGGGCCGGTGCCGCGCCGGAACTCTCGCCCTGCGGCGGGTTCTGCGAGCTGGCGGTGGCATCGAGCCTGGCGCGTTCTGTCTCGCTCACGTAGTCGAAGGCCTTGACCACCTTGACCACGCCGCTGGCATTGCGCGCCACGTCGGTGGCGCGGTCGCCCTCGGCCGGGGTGACCACGCCCATCAGGTAGACCACGCCCTTCTCGGTGACGACCTTGATCGAGTTGGACGGGATGCCTTCGGTGGTGATCAGCATGGTCTTGACCTTGCTGGTGATATACGTGTCCTGGCTCTGCGTGGCGAACGAAGGCGACGACACGATCTCCAGCTCGTCGATCACCTCGCGCGCATTGGGCAGGCCGCGCACGTACTGCTCCACCTGCTGCTTGACGTCGTTGTTCTTGGCCTCGCCGGTCAGCAGCACCTTGCGGTTGTAGACCGTGACGCTGATGCGGGCCTGGCCGTTGTAGCGCGAGTTCAGTGTGTTCTCGGCCTCGAGCTGCAGGCCGCGGTCGATGGCCTGGGTGCCGGTGGGCCGGCGGTCGGTGGCCATGGTCACGCCGCCGGCCATGGCGCCGGCGAGCACCGGGAAGCAGCCGGCCAGCTGCGTGGCGGCCACCGTCAGCACCGCGACCGTGGTGGCGGTGCGGGCCAGGCGGGCCAGGCGTCCGGCAGGCCGGACGGTGCGGGATTCACGCGGGTTGGGCAGAGTCGTCATGCGGTCCTTGCTGAAAGCGGTGAGGCAAAAATGGGCCATGAAGCAGGGTTGCGGGAAATGGCGACAGCGCGTGGCGCGCCGGGCGGGCTCAGCCCTCGCCCAGCAGCGCCTCGTCGATGCCGTCGCACAGGCAATGCAGGGTCAGCAGGTGGACTTCCTGGATGCGCGCGGTGCGCTCGCTGGGCACGCACAGGCTGACGTCGAACTCGTCGAGCAGGCCGGCGACTTCGCCGCCGCCCTTGCCGGTCAGCGCGACCACGCACATGTCGCGCTGCTTGGCGGCCATCACCGCGGCCACCACGTTGGCAGAGTTGCCTGAGGTGGAGATGGCCAGCAGCACGTCGCCCGGCTGGCCGAGCGCCTGCACCTGCCTGGAAAACACCACGCTGAAATCATAATCGTTGCCGACCGCGCTCAGGATGGAGCTGTCCGTGGTCAGCGCGATCGCCGCCAGGCCCGGGCGCTCGCGCTCGAAGCGGCCGATCAGCTCGGCGGCGAAGTGCTGGGCGTCCGCGGCCGAGCCGCCGTTGCCGCAGGCGAGGATCTTGTTGCCGCTGGTGAGCGCGCCCACCATGCGCTCGATCGCCGCGGCGATATGGGGTGCCATCACCGGCGCGGCCTGGCGCATGGTGTCGGCGCTGTCGAAGAAATGTTGCTGGATGCTATCGATATGCATGGCTCGATCGGCCCTGTTTGGTGTCGCTGCCTGTGTCCGGGCGCGGGGCGAGCCGCGCGATACCGCGCATTATGACGCACCCGCCCGCGCGGGCTGCCGCCCGCTAGCCGCCATCGGCCCCGAAGGCGCCGCGGATCCATTCGAGCCGGCCCGGCTCCAGCGCCACCACGTCGAGCCGGCAGCCCGGCTCGCCGCCCGCTGCCGGCTGCGCGGCCAGGAAGTGGGCCGCCGCCAGCAGGATGCGCCGCTGCTTGGCCGGCGTGACGCTGGCCGCCGCCCCGCCAAACGTCCGGCTGGCGCGCTCGCGCACCTCGACGAAAACCAGCGTGCCGTCGGCCTCGCGCATGATCAGGTCGATCTCGCCGCCTTTGCAGCGATAATTGCGAACCACGAGCGCGAGGCCGTGCCGCTCCAGGTGGGCCAGCGCGCGTGCCTCGGCGCGGGCGCCCTGCGCCTGCGTGGTGGATTTGAATGATGGATTCAACGGAAGTTCTCAAGCATGACTGACTGGATCTCCCTGGCGGCCGGCCAGTCCTACCCGTCCGGCACCCTGTACGTGGTGGCCACGCCGATCGGCAACCTGGCCGATCTCTCGCTGCGGGCCCTGCATGTGCTCGGCCTGGCCGACGCGATCGCCTGCGAGGACACCCGCAACACCGGCCAGCTGCTCACGCGCGTGGGCCTGCACCGGCCCCTGCTGGCCGTGCACGAGCACAACGAGCGCGAGGCGGCCCAGCGCATCAATGCGCGCCTGGCCGCCGGCGAGCGCATTGCCTATGTATCCGACGCCGGCACGCCCGGCATCTCCGACCCCGGCGCGCGCCTGGTGGAAGCGGCCCGCGCGGCCGGCCACAAGGTGGTGCCGCTGCCCGGCCCGAGCGCCGCGGTGGCCGCGCTGTCGGTGGCCGGCGAGATGCTGGACAGCGGCGGCGGGCGCTTTACCTTCGCCGGCTTCCTGCCGCCCAAGGCGCGCGCGCGCGCCGAAGCCATCGCCGCGCTGGCCACGCTGGATCACGCCTGGGTCGTCTATGAGGCACCGCACCGCATCGCCGATACCCTGGCCGCGCTGGCTGCGGCGCTGCCCGGCGAGCGGCGTCTGCTGATCGGCCGCGAGCTGACCAAGCTGTTCGAGGAAATTCCCGTGCTGCCGGTCGGCGAGGCGCCGGCCTGGCTGGCCGCGGACGCGTCGCGCGCCAAGGGCGAGTTCGTGCTGGTGGTCGAAGGCGCGGCGCCGGCCGCGCAGGATGCGGGCCAGCCCGATGCGCGCGCACAGCAGGTGCTGGGGCTGCTGCTGGCCGAGCTGCCGGCCAAGCGGGCCGCCAAGCTGGCCGCCGCCATCACCGGCGCGCCCACCGATGCGCTGTACCGGCTGGCGCTGGCGCAGCGGGCCGGCGACGACGCGGACAGCGAAGACTAGGACCGGCGCGCCGGCCGCGGCGCGGACCCGGCAAGGCTGCATGGTCCGCATCGCAGGCTCAGCGGTGCTTGCGCCGGGCCGCCGGCTTGCGCGTCTTGCGGGCCACGCGCACGGGCTGCTCGTCCGGCTTGTCGGACAGGTCGGGGCCGCCATTGGCGTCGTCGCCGCCATCGCCGCCGGCATCGTCGCCCGGCGCGATCTGCGGACCCAGCGCGGCGACCTCGCTGCGCGACAGGCGGCGGATCTCCACCTGGGTCGAGCCGTGCTCGGTAAAGCCAAGACGCCTGGCGGCGCCGTAGGAGACGTCGAGCACGCGGTTGCTGTGATACGGGCCGCGGTCGTTGATGCGCACCACCGCTACCTTGCCATTGCGCAGGTTACGGACCAGCACCCAGCTGTCGAGCGGCAGCGAGGGATGGGCGGCGGTCATCGCGCGCATGTCGAAGCGCTCGCCGTTGGCGGTGCGGCGGCCGTGGAAGCCTTTGCCATACCAGGAAGCGGTGCCGCGCTGCTCGTAAGAGCCGAGATCGGGCCGCAAGCCCTCGAACGAGCCCTGCCCGCCATCGGCGAGGCCGTCGTTGCCGCCCCAGCGGAACAGGCCCCAGCCATTGCCGCTATCCTTCCCCCCATCTTTTTGCGCCTGATCCTGCCCATTGGACCTGGCGTCCCTGCCACCTTTGTCCGGCCTGGCGGCCTTGCCGGGCTTGGCAGGCTTGGCCGTGGTGGCGGTCGGCGCGCTTTCCTGCTCTTCGCCTCCCGGAGGCAAGGCGCAGGCCGCCAGCGCCAGCGCACAGGTGGCGTGCAGGCACAGTCGGGCGATCCGCCCGGGGCGGGAAAGTAGGGGTGGTAACCATGGCATCGCGCGAGTCTAGCATCAGGCAGTTGGGCCTATGCTCTTGATTTTGTTACGAATTGTCTGTAACAAAATCGAAAAATCACGAAAAAGCCGCCGCGACGGCGTACCCGTTGCAGCGGGCCGCGGGGCGCAGGCCCAGTCCTGGCAAGGCTTTGCGGTGTGATGCGGGCATGGCTTCGCGGCGCCGGCAGCCGCCCGGCACGGCCCGACGTGGCGGTGTGCCCGACGCTACAATGCACGACATCGTGCGCCGGCCCGGCGGCTCGCGCGCACGCAGAACCCACATTCCAGGTCCATCCCCGCCTTCTCATGCAAGTCCTCCTGATTCCCGTTACGCCCTTCCAGCAGAACTGCGCGCTCCTGATCGACGAGACCACCGGCCGGGCCGCGGTAACCGACCCCGGCGGCGACCTCGAGCGCATCCACGCGGCGCTCAGGGAACGCGGCGTCACGCTGGAGAAGATCTTCCTGACGCACGGCCACCTGGACCATTGCGCGGGTGCCGCGGCACTGGCGCGCGAGCTGGGCGTCCCCATCGAGGGCCCGCATGAGGACGAGCGCTTCTGGATCGACCAGTTGCCGGAGCAGACGCACCGCTTCGGCTTCGGCCATGCCGAAGTGTTCGAACCCCAGCGCTGGCTCGATACCGGCGACACCGTGCAGTTCGGCAGCGAGACGCTGGAGGTCTACCATTGCCCCGGGCACACCCCGGGCCACGTGGTGTTCTTCTCGCGCGCGCACCGGCTTGCCATCGTCGGCGACGTGCTGTTCGCCGGCTCGATCGGACGCACGGATTTTCCGCGCGGCAACCACGGCGACCTGATCCGCTCGATCCGCACGCATCTCTGGCCGCTCGGTGAGGATGTCACCTTCGTGCCCGGCCACGGCCCGGTCTCGACGTTCGGCGACGAGCGCAAGAACAATCCCTATGTGGCGGACCACCTGATCGACGCGGGCTGAGCGCCGCCGCCCTTTCCGGACTTCCTCTTCTCCGAGCAGCCATGGCCAAGCGACAGGCACCCGACACCCGCCCCGAGATCTATGTGAGCACCGACGTGGAAGCCGATGGCCCCATCCCGGGCCCGCACTCCATGCTGTCCTTCGCCTCCGCGGCGATGCTGGCGGACAAGACCGTGCTCGGTACCTTCTCGGCCAACCTGGAGACGCTGCCCGGCGCGGCCGGCCATCCGGCGCAGATGCAGTGGTGGCTGACCCAGCCGGAAGCCTGGGCGGCCTGCCGCCAGAACCCGGAGCCGCCGGCGCAGGCCATGGTGCGCTATGTGGAGTGGGTGGAAAGCCTGCCCGGCAAGCCAGTCTTCGTGGCCTTTCCGGCCGGCTTCGATTTCACCTGGATGTTCTGGTACATGATGCGCTTCGCCGGCCGCTCGCCGTTCGGCTGGGCCGCGCTCGACATCAAGACGCTGGGCTTCGCCATGACCGGCCTGCCTTACCGCAAGACGGTCAAGCCCGCCCTGCCCGAGGCCTGGAAGGATCCCCTGCCGCACACGCACGTGGCGCTGGACGACGCGCTGGAGCAAGGCGCGCTGTTCTGCAATATGCTGGCCGAGTTGCGCGCGCGCGAGGCCGCGGCGGCGGCGGTCAGCCCGCCCGGCACCGCGCCGGGCTGACCCGGGCGGTGCCGGGCGGGGCACCGCGATGTCACGCGAAGCTCGCATCCTGCGTCGCGCCGCCTATAGTTAAGTCGTATATGGTCCCGAACCATCCGCGTTCCGGGTTGCCACGCCGCCATCCCATATACGGCCCTAGCGTCCCGGCCGGCGCGTGCCACGCCCAGGAGGTGTTGCCCATGCGTTTCCACCCGGAGCTGCATATCAGGCAAATGGCCGGCCGGCTGCACTGGCCGCACCTGCACTGGCCACATCCGATGCAACACAGGCGCGAGGAGCGCCCCCGCCGCGACCAGGCGCACTGGCATTCGCTGCAGGAAGACGCCGAGGTCGCCAAGGCCACGCTCTACGTCAGCGCGGTGACGCTGGTGATCCTGCTGGTGGTGCTTGCGGCAATCGCTTTCGGTCAGGAGGCCATGCACTGGCTGGGTGTTCATTAGACGACCCGCCTGAAGCAGTCGTGTCTGTCTGACCGGGCCGGCCCCCACCTTGCGTGGGGGCCGGTTTTATTTGAGGGATTGACGGGGTGCGATCTGCCCGCCGCGGGGCTCAGGGCTAGCAAGCCCCGCGTGCCCGGGGACTTCCGTTTGCAGCCCGCGGCAACCTCAGGCCAGCAGCGGCACCACGTTCTTGGGCGGCCGCCCGATCGCCGCGCGGCGGTTACGCACCACCACCGGACGCTGCAGGAGGATGGGATTGTCGGCGACCGCGTCCAGCACCTCGGCATCGGTGAGGCCCGGATCGGCCAGGCCCAGCTCCTTGTAAGGCGCTTCGTTGTCGCGCACCATTTCGCGCACCGACACGCCGAGCATGGTGTGAAGCTGCTTGAGCGTGGCCAGCGTCGGCGGCGTCTTCAGGTATTCGACGATTTCCACGGGCTCGCCCAGCCGCGCTGCGGCAGCTTCGACCAGCGCCAGCGTCTCGCGCGACTTGGAGCAGCGGGGATTGTGATAGATGGTGATCATGGCGGTCTTCCTAGTCCGATACCCTGCGCACGGACGCGCAAACCCGCACTATACAAGCGGCACGGCGCGACCGCATCCCGCTCAGCCGGCGCCCGCCCGGGCCGGTGCAAGCGCGCGCACGGCCGCCACGGTGGCCCGCAGCCCGGCACGCAGCGGCTTGTCATGGCGCAGCACCAGCGCCAGCGTGCGCGCCAGCGGCGGTGCCAGCGGGCGTACGGCGATGCGTGCGCGCGGCTGCCCGGGCGGCAGGGCCATGCCGGGCAGTACCGAATAACCCAGGCCGGCGCCGACCAGTTCCTTGATGGCCTCCACGCTGTCCAGCTCCATCACCGGACGCGCGCTGATGCCGGCGCGCAGGAACCACTCGTCCACCAGCCGGCGCGTATTGCCGCCGGGCGAGAACAGCACCAGCGGGCGTCCGGCCAGGTCGGCGGGCGCCACGGTGGCCGGCAAGGGCTCGTCGTCGGCAGGGCCGATGGCGACGAAGGGGTCCTGCAGCACCGGCGTGATGTCCAGCGTGCGTCCCGCGGCCGGCAGCGTGACGAAAGCCAGGTCCAGCGCATTGTCTTCCACCGCCTTGAGCGCTTCGCCGGTATTGAGCGTGCTGACCACGATCTCCAGCGCCGGCAGGGTGCGGCGCAGTTCGCGCAGCACCGAGGGCAGCAGGTAGATGCAGGCGGTGGCCCCGGTGCCCAGCCGCACCCGCCCGATCACGCCGCCTGCGTGGCGCGCCATGCTGTCGTCGGCCGCCGCCAGCGCGCCGGCCACGCCACGCGCGTGCGCCAGCAGGTCTTCGCCGGCAGCGGTGGCGACCACGCGGCGCCCCACCCGCTCCAGCAGGCGCAGGCCGTAGCGCTGCTCGAGCTGGCGCACCTGCAGGCTGACCGCCGGCTGGCTCAGGCCGAGGCGCTCGGCGGCGGCCGAGAAACTGCCCAGCTCGCAGACCAGGGCGAACGCTTGCAGGAAATCGGGATTGAGGTGGCGCATGGCAAATAGCGAACGGCGGCGGCAAGCAGGATCGGGCAAGCGGCAAGCGGGCAAGCTGCAAGCGGCGAATGGCAAAGAAATACTTATGCACGGCATAAGTCAGCGAAGCTTCCTTTATAGCATCGCGGCGCGGTAAGGTAGCGGCACTACCTGATCGCCCAGCGTTCCCTCCGGGGTTCGCTCCTGCCCCAGACATTGCCGCCCATGAAGACGCCTCTCGCCACCCTTTCCGCAGCCTCGGCCACGCCGCTGGCCGTGGCCAACGCCACCGCCGCCGTGCAGGGCGGCGCCAGCCCGTCGGTACGCGATGCGACCGCGGCCGACATCCCCGCCATCCAGGCCATCTACGCGCACCACGTGCGCCATGGCCGCGCCTCCTTCGAGGAGGTCGAACCGGGTGTGGACGACATGCGCCTGCGCCACGCCGAGGTCAGGCGCCAGGGCCTGCCCTACCTGGTGGCCGAGCGCGGCGGCCAGGTGCTCGGCTATGCCTATGCCTCGGCCTACCGCACGCGCAGCGCCTACCGCTTTGCCATCGAGGACTCGGTCTATATCGACGAACGCCATCGCGGCCAGGGCCTTGGCCTGGCGTTGCTGGCGGCGCTGGTGTCGCGCTGCGAGAACGGCCCGTGGCGGCAGATGGTGGCGGTGGTGGCCTGCACCGCCAGCGGCGAGGGCGCCGGCTCGCTGGCCCTGCACGAGCGCTTGGGCTTCCGCACCATCGGGCGCTTGCAGGCGGTGGGGTTCAAGCACGGGCAGTGGATCGATACCGTGCTGATGCAGCGCGCGCTGGGCGACGGCGACGAGAGCCTGCCGGCCGGGCACGCCGCCAGGCTGTAGCGCCTGGCGCGCGGCGCCAACGCCGCGAATCATATCGGAGAATAAAAAATGGCCGCTTGAAAGCGGCCAGATTATTTATCCCCTGAATGCCCGGGTTCCGGGCCGGTGCCATACGGCCCCGGAGCACCAGCCCGGAACTCAAGCAACCTTGCTCCGGGCGGCGGCGCCAACGCACCGACGCCCGGATGCCCGCCCGCCGCGAACCCGTTGCAGCGGGCGGCGAGCCGGTTCAGCCCATCAGGTCCGACAGCGCCAGGGCCACCACCTTGGTGGCGCGGTTCAGGTCGTTCAGGCGCAGGTTCTCGTCCGAATTGTGGCCGCGGGCTTCCATCAGCGTGCGCGGGCCGGCGCCGTACAGCACGGTGGGAATGCCGCGTGCGGTGTAGTGGCGCGCATCGGTGTAGAGCGGCACGCCTTGCACGGGGATCTCCACGCCGAACACTTCCTCGGCGCGGCTCTTGAGCGCGTCGATCAGTTTCTCCACGCCCGGCAGCTCGGACAGCGGCTCGGCCAGGATGATGCGCTCGACCTTCGCTTCGATGCCCGGGCGCTGCGCGGCGGCCTTCTCGACCACGGCGCGGATCTCGCCTTCGGCATCGAAGCCGATTTCCTCGGGGATCATGCGGCGGTCGACACGGAAGGTCACCAGGTCAGGCACCACGTTGGTATTGATGCCGCCCTTGATCAGGCCGACGTTCAGCGTGGCGGTATCGATGCCCGGCGTCTTCGACTTGCGTGTGGCCAGTTCGGCGCGCAGGCCGTAGATGGACTGCAGGATATGGGTGGCGGCCTCGATGGCGTCCACGCCGGTATGCGGCATGGCGGCGTGGCCCTGCTTGCCCTTGACCGTCACTTCCACGTGCAGGCAACCGTTGTGGGCCGAGGTGATGCCGTAGGAGAAGCCCGCCGAGATGGCGTAGTCGGGCTTGCTCAGGCCCTGGTCGAGCAGGAACTTGGGACCGATGTCGCCGCCGGTTTCCTCGTCGTAGGTGAACTGCAGCTCGACCGTGCCATTGAGCTTTGCGCCCTGCTTCTCGGCTTCCATCAGCGCCAGCACCGCGTAGGTGTAGGTGGCGAAGTCGGACTTGGACACGGCCACGCCGCGGCCGTACATGACCGGGCCGTGCTCGCTGTCGCCGATCTCGGCGCCGTACGGGTCCTTGGTCCAGCCCAGGCCCGGGGGCACCACGTCGCCGTGCGCGTTCATGGCGATGGTGGGGCCGCCGCTGCCGAAGGTCTTGCGCACGACCAGGTTGGTGGCGCTGATCATGCCGGCGGCCTTGACCAGTTCGTCGGGCACCTTGTGTGCCTCGACCTGGAAGCCCAGCCCTTCGAGCAGGACCTTGGCGCGGCTGCCGTGCGCGTCGCAGTCACCGGGCGGATTGTCGGAGGGCACCTTGACCAGCTCGGCCAGGAAGGACTCCTGCGCGGGGCGCTGCGTGTCGATGTAGGTGGTGAGCGTGGTCTGCAGCGGGCTTACGTTGTCTCGTGCGGTCATATCCTGTCTCGGCGGTTTTCGGTTTTCGGTATAGCGGTATTGCGGGAATGTGGTTGCTGCCGCGCTCTTATCGCTGCGGCGCGGAATGCTTGTCGAAGTGCTCGACGAAATCGGTGAACACCGCGGCCGCGCTGGCGGCATCCCCGGCGGTCATGATCTCGGTGGGGTGGTGGCTGATGCCGCCGTTGCCGCAGCGCACGAACAGCATGGCCACGTCGGCGATGGCGGCGATCGCCATGGCGTCATGGCCGGCGCCGGACGGCAGGTGCCGCACCGGCAGGCCCTGGCGGGCGATGGCATCGGCCCACTGGCGTTGCAGCCACGGCGCGCACGGCACGCTGACGGCCTCGTGGGTCTTGCGGATCTGCACGCGCACGTTGCGGCGCGCGCACACGCGCTCGATCTCGGCCAGCACGTCGTTCACCGCGGCCTGGCGCACGGCGTCCTCGCCGGCGCGGATGTCGATGGAGAACACCGCGCGTCCCGGCACCACGTTGGCGGCGCCGTTGGGTACGTTGAACTGCCCCACGGTGCCGACCAGGCCGGCCATGCCGCCGCAGCGGCGCTCGATGAACAGGCCGATCTCGGCACCGGCCATGGCCGCGTCGCGGCGCATGTCCATGGGCACCGTGCCGGCGTGGCCGGCCAGGCCTTCGAGCTCGATGATGAAGCGCGTGGCGCCCGAGATCGCCGTCACCACGCCCAGTGCCAGCCCATCGTTGAGCAGCACCGGGCCTTGCTCGATATGCACTTCCACGAACGCCAGCACCTTGTCGCGCGGGTGCGCGGCGGCATCCAGCCCGGCGGGGTCGAAGCCGGCCGCGCGCATCACGTCGCGCATGGTCTGGCCAGCGTCGTCCACGTTGTCCAGCACCTTGGTGTCGAAGGTGCCGGCGATGGCGCGGCTGCCCAGCAGCGTGGCCTTGAAGCGCACGCCCTCTTCTTCCGCGAAGCCCACCACCTCGATGGCGAAGGGGAAGCGCTTGCCCTGGCGGTTCCATTCGGCCACGCAGGCGACCGGCAGGATCACGCCGAGGTTGCCGTCGTAGCGGCCGCCGTCGCGCACGGTGTCGAAGTGCGAGCCGGTGAGCAACGCCGGCGCATCCGGGCTGGTGCCCTCGTAGCGGCCGATCACGTTGCCGGCGGCATCGCGGCGCACCGTCATGCCGGCCTCGCGCATCCACGTGGCCAGCTGCGCCGCGGCGCCGTGATGGGCCTCGGTCAGGTAGGTGCGGGTGAGCATGCCGGGCTGCTCGGTGTGGACGGCCAGGTCGTCGGCCCAGGCCATGATGCGCGCGCCGGTATCGGGGGCGGGCGAGAGGGATGCTGCCATGCGTGTCTCCTGCTGGAAGTGCGTGCGCGGATGCGAAGGCGCCGTCTCAAGCAAGCACCGCGCCAGCGCTGCCATGGGGCAGGCCGGGCCGGGGTGCCGGGCGCCGCGACTCTCGTCGAGAGAGCTCTATTCTGTGCGATTCATCTTAGCACAGTGAATTCAAAAATTGCATACAAAAATGATATGCACTATATTGACCGGCACGTTCCAACAATTCGCTGCGGACAATCTGTCCCGGACAGCGAACTGCGTGGATTCCGCTCCAACAGGAGGGCCCATCCGCGAGCGCCGCCGCCTTCACCCGGCGCGGCGCACGGCACGCCAGGCCGGCCGCGCAGCAATGCAGCGCAGCGGCAGCCGGCATTCCTGCAGCCTTTGACAGGTCGCGCCAGCCAGGCATGGACGCGACCGCATGGAGACAACGATGCACCCAGCAGTCCAGCAGGGAGCCGCTTCCGGCCGCCCCCAGTCCGCTCCGCAATCCCCTTTCGCCCGTTTCGTTCGCTCGCTGTTCGGCCAGGTCCTGATCGCCCTGCTGCTCGGCACGCTGCTCGGCCTGTTCTTCCCTGAGTTCGCCGCCAGGCTCAAGCCGCTTGGCGATGCCTTCATCAAGCTGATCAAGATGCTGATCGGCCCCATCGTGTTCTGCGTGGTGGTGGCGGGCATCTGCGGCGCCGGCGAACTGAAGAAGGTAGGCCGGGTCGGCCTCAAGGCGGTGCTCTACTTCGAGGTGGTCACCACCATCGCGCTGGCGCTGGGCATCGCGCTGGCCTACCTGTTCCATCCCGGCACCGGCATGAACGTGAACCCGGCCTCGCTCGACGCCTCGGCGATGGCGGCCTACGTGGACACCGCCGACAAGATCAAGAGCGCCGGCACGGTGGACTTCCTGCTCAAGCTGATTCCCAACACGGTGATGGGAGCCTTCGCCAACGGCGACGTGCTGCAGGTGCTGCTGGTCTCGATCCTGTTCGGCTGCGCGCTGTCGCTGGTGGGCGAGCGCGGCCGCCCGCTGGTGGGCATCATCGATACGTTCTCGCACACGCTGTTCAAGATGATGGGCTTCATCATCAAGCTCGCGCCGCTGGGCGTGCTCGGCGCGGTGGCCTTCACCGTGGGCAAGTACGGCATCGGTTCGCTCAAGCAGCTCGGCTACCTGGTGATGGTGTTCTACGGCGCGGTCGCGCTGTTCGTGCTGGTGGTGCTGGGCACGGTGATGCGCCTGTGCGGCTTCTCCGTGCTCAAGCTGATCCGCTACCTGCGCGCCGAACTGCTGGTGGTGCTGGGCACGGCGTCGTCCGACAGCGTGCTGCCGCAGGTGATGAAGAAGCTGGAGTTCATGGGCATCAAGAAATCGGTGGTCGGCCTGGTGATCCCCACCGGCTATTCCTTCAACCTGGACGCGTTCTCGATCTACCTGACGCTGGCCGCCGTGTTCATCGCCCAGGCCACCAACACGCCGCTGGCCATGGGCGACCTGCTCGGCATCCTGGCGGTGGCGCTGGTCACCTCCAAGGGCGCGCACGGCATTCCCGGCTCCGCCATCGTGATCCTGGCCGCCACGCTGTCGGCGCACCCGGCCATTCCGGCCATCGGCCTGGTGCTGGTGCTGTCGGTCGACTGGTTCATCGGCATCGCCCGGGCGGTGGGCAACCTGGTCGGCAACTGCGTGGCGACCGTGGTCGTGGCGGCCTGGGAAAAGGACATCGACCGCGTGCGCGCGCACGATGTGCTCAACGGCAAGATCGATGCCACCGAGCTCGATGCGGGCCTCGCGCCGGCCCCGCATGAAGCGGGTCCGGCCACCCCCGGGGCAGCCCCGCTGCCCGGCGCGGCCGCAGGGCGCTAGAATCTCGGCATTCCTGATCACGAGAGGCCGCGCCAGCGCGCCACCATGCCCGAGCACATCGACCCTGCCATGACCGCCGAAGCGATCGCCGAAGACATCGTCGCGGCCATCGTTTCGCACCGGCTGCCGCCCGGCACCAAGCTGCGCGAGGAGGCGCTGGCCAGCGTCTACCGCGTCAGCCGCACCAAGGTGCGCGCCGCGCTGCTGATGCTGTCCAAGGACAAGGTCATCCAGATCGTGCCGGACAAGGGCGCCTTCGTGGCCAAGCCCAGCGCCGAGGAGGCGCGCGAAGTGTTCGCGGTACGCCGCATCCTGGAGGCGGCGCTGGCGCGCGAGTTCGTCACGCGCGCGACCGCCGCGGACTACAAGCGCATCGACCGCCATCTGGCCGCCGAGAAAAAGGCGCTGGCCGGCAGCGACGCGCAGGTGCGCACGCGCCTGCTTGGCGACTTCCACATCCTGCTGGCCGAGGTGGTCGGCAACGGCGTGCTGACCGGCATGCTGCAGGAACTGTCGATGCGCAGCGCCGTGATCACCATGCTCTACCAGTCCCGCCGCGATGCCGCCTGCTCCTCCGACGAGCACCGCGAATTCATCGAGGCGGCCCGCGCCGGCGACACCGAGCGCGCGGTGACGCTGATGGTGGAACACCTGAGCCATGTCGAGGCCGCGCTGCATTTCGAGCAGGCGCCGGCCGCGCGCGGCAAGGACCTGGTGACCGCGCTGCTCGCCTGAGCATGGGGGCCGCCCTGGCGCGGCCGCACATCAGCCTTGACCAGGGTCAAGACGCACCGGGCCGCCCTGCCCCATGATGGAACCGTCATGAAGCTGCGGGGGCGCGCTTCATGGCACTAGGTGGTCCGCGAGCGGATCCCCTGCCCGCACGCCGGCCTGGGTGCGGGCTTTTTCTTTTGCGCGGCCGCTTCCGTGCCGCCTGTTTCCTCGTCCTTGCCCTGCGCCGCGCCGGCCCGGCTTGTTGCGCGCCGCGCGTCCGCTTGTTGCTGCGGATGCGCGTGATCGAATCGCGGCATCGGAGTAGGATGTCGGAGGCCCAAGTCAGAGGCCGCTTAAAAGAAGATAAAAGAAGAGCAAAGGCACCCGCCAGGAGACAGACATGAACCGTTCCAGCCATTGCCCGGCCACGCCCGGGCCCGCCGCCATGCGGCCCGGCCCCGCGCTTGCGCGCGCCTGCCGCTGATCCGCCAGCCCGTCCTCCCGGGCCGGGCGCCATCCGATATTCGTCATCCGACCCCAACCGAGGGAGGGAAAGCCATGTCAAACGCATTCAGGGACGGCGTGCTGGCCGGCAAGGTCGTCTTTATCGCCGGCGCCTCGTCCGGCATCAACCTGGGGATCGCCCAGCACTTCGCCCGGGCCGGCGCGCGGCTCGCGCTGATCAGCCGCGATCCCGAACGCATCGCCGCGGCTGCCGCCACCATCAACGAGGCCGGCGGCAGCGCCATCGGCATGGCGGCGGACGTGCGCGACTACGGCGCGGTGGAGGCAGCACTGGCGCGCACGCGCGACGAGCTCGGCCCGATCGACATCGTGATCTCCGGCGCGGCGGGCAACTTCGTCGCGCCCGCGCTGGGCATGTCCGCCAATGGCTTCAAGACCGTGGTCGACATCGACCTGATCGGCACCTTCAATGTGTTCCGCGCGTGCTTCGCCTTCCTCAACGCGCCCGGTGCCTCGCTGATCGCCATCACCGCGCCGCAGGCCGTCAACGCCATGATGTTCCAGGCGCACGTCTGCGCCGCCAAGGCCGGCATCAACATGCTGGTGAAGTGCCTGGCGATGGAGTGGGGACCGGCCGGCGTGCGCGTCAACGGCATTTCTCCCGGCCCCATCGGCGGCACCGAGGGCATGGCGCGCCTGGCGCCCACGCCGGAGATGGAAGCCCGCTTCAAGGCGCGCCTGGCGCTGCGCGACTACGGCGAGAAGGACGACATCGCGGACACCGCGCTGTTCCTGTCCACCACCAATGCACGCTATATCACCGGCACCATCGTCGACTGCGACGGCGGCAGCAAGCTGGGCGATGCCTCGGCCGATGCCCTGCATCCGCCCAAGGCGCCCGGCAAGCCGGCCTGAGCCCGATTTTCTCCAGCCCTGATTGACAAGGATGACAGCATGACTTCTCCAGTGCTTTATCACGCCGCCGAAGGCGTGGCCACCATCACCCTGAACCGCCCCGACGTGCTCAATGCGCTCAACGCCGAACTGATGGCGGAACTGCGCGCCTCGGTGGAACGCGCCGCGCAGGACGCCGCCGTGCGCGCGGTGGTGCTCACCGGCAATGGCCGCGGCTTCTGCGCGGGGGCCGACCTCGCGGGCCGCCAGGGCGAGATGAAGGATTCCGGCACGCTGCTGCGCGAGCGCTACCACCCGATCATCCTGGCGCTGCGCAATATGTCCAAGCCCGTCATCACCTCGGTCAACGGCGTGGCCGCCGGTGCCGGCATGAGCCTGGCGCTGGCCGGCGACGTGGTGCTGGCGGGACGCTCCGCGTCCTTCATGCAGGCCTTCTCCAAGATCGGCCTGGTGCCCGACGCCGGCAGCACCTACTTCCTGCCGCGCTACGCCGGCGAGATGCGTGCCCGCGCGCTGGCCATCCTGGCCGAGAAGATCGATGCCGAGGAAGCGCACCGCATCGGCCTGGTATGGAAGGTCCATGCCGACGACGCCCTGGCCGCCGAGACCGCCAAGCTTGCCGCGCACCTGGCGCAGATGCCCACCTTCGCCTACGGCCTGATCAAGGAAGCGCTCAACGCCAGCATGGACAGCAACCTGCCCGAGCAGCTCGAACGCGAGGCTTCGCTGCAAACGCGTGCGTCGGGCAGCGAGGACTTCAGGGAGGGCGTGGCCGCCTTCCTCGAGAAGCGCAAGCCGGCGTTCAAGGGGCGCTGAGTTTTGCGCCGGCGTCCCGGCGCAAGCCGCCGGCCTCGCCCGATGCGGCGCCGGGCCGGGCCACCGCTCTGCCCTTGCGGGGAGAGGGCGGCCACCCGCCCCGGCGCACCCGAAAGAGTAGTCACCACACAGCAGCACAACGAAACCAGGAGACGCGCATCATGCTTGGCCTCATGCAAGACCGTCCGTTGCTGATTTCTTCCCTGATCGAGTACGCCGCGCAGTACCACCCGCAGCAGGAGATCGTGTCGCGCACGATCGACGGCGGCACGGTGCGCAGCAACTATGCCGAGGTGCATCGGCGCGCACGGCGTGCCGCCAGCGCGCTGGCCGGTCTCGGCGTTGCCCAGGGCGACCGCGTGGGCACGCTGGCGTGGAACACCCACCGGCACCTGGAGCTGTACTTCGGCGTTTCGGGCGCGGGCGTGGTGCTGCACACGGTCAATCCCCGCCTGTTTCCCGAGCAGGTCGAATACATCATCAACCATGCCGAGGACAAGGTCCTGTTCTTCGACACCAGCTTCGCGCCGCTGGTGGCGCAGCTCGCGCCGCGCCTGCCCACCGTCACGCACTACGTGGCGATGGCGGACCGCGCCGGCACCGCCGCGCTCGACCTTGCCGGCAAGCTGCCGAACCTGCTGTGCTACGAGGATCTCCTGGATGCCGGCAGCGAGGACTACGCATGGCCGCAGTTCGACGAGCGCACCGCTTCGTCGCTTTGCTACACCTCGGGTACCACCGGCAATCCGAAAGGCGTGCTGTACTCGCACCGCTCCACCGTGCTGCACAGCCTCAAGGCCTGCGCCGCCGACACCTTCGGGGTGGGCGCGGACAGCACGATCCTGCTGGTGGTGCCGCTGTTCCACGCCAATGCCTGGGGCATGCCATACGCCTGCGCCATGACCGGCGCCAAGATGGTGTTGCCGGCCCAGCACCTTGACGGCGAAAACGTCTATCGCATGCTGCGCGACGAACGCGTGACCTTCTCCACCGCGGTGCCCACCGTGTGGCTGATGCTGTTCCAGTACCTCGACGCGCATCCCGAGATCGACCCGCGCGCGCTCGGGCTCAGGCTCGCCGGGGTGGGCGGCTCGGCGGCGCCGGCGGCCATGATCGAGCGCTTCGAGCAACAGTTCGGCGCGCGCTTCGTGCAGGGCTGGGGCATGACGGAGACCAGCCCCATCGGCGTGATCAGCACGCTGCTGCCCAGGCACGAGGCGCTCGACGCGCAGGCACAGCTGAAGGTCAAGCTCAAGCAGGGACGCGCGCTGTGGGGCGTGGACCTGCGCATCGAGGACGACGAGGGGCGCGCGCTGCCGCACGATGGCGTGGCCTTCGGCCGGCTCAAGGTGCGCGGGCCGTGGATCGCTTCGTCCTACTTCAAGGCAGGGCACAGCGCGCTCGATGCCGACGGCTGGTTCGACACCGGCGACGTGGCCAACATCGACGCCGACGGCTACGTGCAGCTGGTCGACCGCGCCAAGGACGTCATCAAGTCCGGCGGCGAGTGGATCTCTTCCATCGACCTGGAGAACGCCACCATGGGCCATCCCGCCGTGGCGGAGGCTGCCGTGATCGGCGTGCCGCATCCCAAGTGRCAGGAGCGGCCACTGCTGGTCGTGGTGCGCCGGCCCGGCAAGGAAGTCGGCGGCGCCGAGCTGCTCGACTTTCTCGCCGCGCGCGTGGCGAAATGGTGGGTGCCGGACGACGTGGCCTTTGTCGACGCGCTGCCGCACACCGCCACCGGCAAGCTGCTCAAGGTCAGGTTGCGCGAACAATTCAAGGACCATGTCCTGCCCACGGCAGAACGATAACCAGGCACGGAGCAAGACCAGATGAGCAATGACAGCAACGCAGYGGACGGCGCGCAGCGCATCGTCCTCACCATCGACAACGGCGTGGCCGAAGTCAGGCTCAACCGCCCCGACAAGATGAACGCGCTCGACCCCGCCATGTTCGATGCGCTGATCGAGACCGGCGAGCGTCTCATGCGCGAACCGGACCTGCGCGCGGTGGTGCTGTCCGGCGAAGGCCGCGCCTTCTGCGCGGGGCTCGACATGCAGAGCATGTCCGGCCTGGCCAGCGGCGCGAAGAACGATGGCGACATCGCCGCGGGCCGGCTGGCCGCGCGCACCCACGGCATCTCAAACCGGCCGCAGTACGCGTGCATGGTGTGGCGCGAGTTGCCGGTGCCGGTGATTGCCGCGGTGCATGGCGTGGCCTTCGGCGGCGGCCTGCAGGTGGCGCTCGGCGCGGATATCCGCTACCTCGCCGCGGACGCGCGCATGTCGGTGATGGAGATCAAATGGGGCCTGGTGCCCGACATGGCCGGCATGGTGCTGATGCGCGGGCTGGTGCGCCCGGACCGGCTGCGCGAGCTGATCTACAGCGGCCGCATCGTGGGCGCCGAGGAAGCCTGCGCGCTGGGGCTGGCCACCGCGGTGGTGGACGATCCGCGTGCCGTGGCGCTGGCCACCGCGCGCGCGATCGCGGCGCGCAGCCCGGACGCGATCCGCGCGGCCAAGCGGCTGATGCAGGTCGGCGAGGACGGCGACGGCGCGGCTGTGCTGCAAGCGGAATCGGTGGAACAGGATCGCCTGATCGGCGCCGCCAACCAGCGCGAGGCGGTGCTGGCCAATCTGGAAAAGCGCGCGCCGGTGTTCAGGCCGGCCGCGTAGTGCGCGGGGCCGGCCCTATACGTGCCGGCCCGTGCCCCGCTGCCGGTCTTGCCGGCGCCGCCATAGCGCCACGTAGACCGTGAGGTTGAGCAGCAGGACGAGCACGCCCAGCACGAACTGCGTATGGCGCGTGAGGCCGTCCGGATAGATCAGCGGCATGATGTAGTGCTGCACGAAATCCCCGCCGTAGGCCTGCTGCCCGGCTTGCTCGCGCAGCGCGTTCTCCAGCGGCGTGAGCGGGCAGATCCAGCCGCTCCATTCCACCACCACGCCCCATGTGGCCGCCGGCAGGTGCAGCCACGCCAGCCGCGGCCAGCGCAGCACCAGCATGCCGCCGAACATGGTGAAGAGGATGAAGGCCAGATGCACCAGCACCACCGCATCGGCCAGCCATTGCGTCATCATGGCGTGCGCCGCCCGGTCCAGTAGCCCGGCACCGCGAAGGCTGCCTTGAGGTGCTCGATGAAGAAGCGGATCTTGGCCGGCACCGGCCGCTGCTGCGGGTACACCGCCAGGATGTCGTAGTCCGGCAGCGCATACTCGTCCAGCACCGTGATCAGTTCGCCGCTCTCGAGCTGCGGCAGGATCTCCCAGGTGGAACGCCAGCCCAGCCCCAGGCTCTCGCCGGCCCAGCGGTGCAGCAGTTCGCCGTCGTTGCAGTCCAGGTTGCCGTTCACGCGCACCGTCACCGTCTTGCCGTCCTGCTGGAAATACCAGCCGCGCTGCTGGCCGCCCTGCAGGTTGAACGCCAGGCAATTGTGCTTGGCCAGGTCGTCCAGCGTCTGCGGCACGCCGTGGCGCGCGAAGTAGGCCGGCGTGCCGCACACCACGCGCTTGTTGGTGGCGAGCTTGATGGCGACGAAGTTCGGGTCGATGGCGCCGCCGATGCGGATGCCCACGTCATAGCCCTCGCGCACCAGGTCGACCACGCGGTCGGTGAGGTTGAAGGAAATCTGCACGTCCGGGTTCGCGCTCAGGAACGCCGGCGCATGCGGCGCCACATGCTTGCGCCCGAACGCCGCCGGCGCCGACACGATCAGATGCCCCGTCGCCTTGTGCTTGCCCTCGGCAATCAGCATCTCGGCGCGGTCCAGGTCCGCCAGCGCCTTCTTGCACTGTTCCATGAACGCCGCGCCCTGCTCGGTCACCACGATGCGGCGCGTCGAGCGGTGCAGCAGCTTCACGCCGATGCGCGCCTCCAGCGCATTGATGCGCCGCCCGATCATCACTGGCGTCACGTCCTGCGTGAGCGCCGCCGCCGCCATGCTGCCGTGCTCCACCACGGCGATGAAGGCTTCGATCTGCTTGAGTTTATCCATGCTCTTGTGTCTCCTGCCCGCCATTGTGGCGCATTTGGCGGCAACCACGCATGCGCGGCGGACCGTGCCAGCGATCTGGCGGTGCGCAGGGCGGCCCGCGCCGCGTACCCGCCGCTGCGCGATTCAGCGCGCCCGCCCGGCCGGCCGCCCGCGCGGCATCGCCTGCGCCCGGTGCCGCACCTCCTTGCTGAATTCCGCGCACGCGTGGGTCATCAGGTCCTCCGAGCGGTACACCAGGAACACGCGGAAGTCCGGCAGTTCGTCGCTGACCGGCAGGCGCACCAGCGAGGCGGGGTCGAGCCGCAGCGGGCCGGTGCCGTCGAAGACGAAGTCGGACCACATGCTGATCAGGTCGGTGCGCGTGGCGAGTTGCAGGCCGAGCAGGTTCGAAGCGCTTTGCACCACGCGCTTGGGCATGTCGAAGCGGTGCAGGCGCATCAGGCTGGCCAGCGGGCTGCCGGGGTCGTCGAGCGGGTCGAGCACGAGCCAGTCGGCATCGAGCAGGGGCCGCAGCCGGCGTACCCGCCGCAGCGGGTGCCCGGCGCGCACGGCCAGCGACATGCCGGTGGAGAACAGCGGTTCCCACTGGAAGGCGCCGGTGCCGGGGCCGCTGTTGGTGGAGATCAGGCCGAGGTCGAGGCGCCCTTCGCGCAGGCCTTCGAGAATCTGCTGCGGGCGCATCTCGAAGCCGCGCAGCGCCACATTGGGAAAGCGCTGGCGAAAGGCTGCCATCGCGTCCGGCAAGGGGCCGCTGGAGGCCACCGCGGTCAGGCCGATATTGAGCTGGGCGTCGGCATGGCCGCGGATGGCTTCGATGTCCTCGAGCGCGTGGCGCAGCTCCTGCTCGACCAGGCTGGCGCGCTTGACCAGCGCCACGCCGTAGGCGGTGAGGCTGACGCCGCGCACCGAGCGCGACATCAGCGTGACGCCGAGTTCGCGCTCGAGTTCGGCGATGGCCTTGGACAGCGCCGGCTGCGACACATGCAGGCTGCGCGAGGCTTCGTGGATGCTGCCGTGCTGGGCCACCGCCAGCAGGATGCGCAGCTGCTGCAGTTTCATCGTGTCGTTTCCTCGTCCTGTGATTTTGCCCGCCGTGGTGCGCCGTGCCCTGCCGGAGTGAAGCGGCGACGCTTGCTGCACGCGCCCGGCAAGCCGGCCGGGCGCCCGCGAAGCCGCTTGCCGCCGGGCTTCTCGGTAGTTGCCCCGATAGCGGGCGGGTAACGGTTATGACGGCGATTCCATTTGGTTATCGGGATGAAAATATATGATTTTCGGCCTGCCGTGTTTGCCTGAATACTCCATCGCCAGGGAATCTTCCTCCCTACGCTGGACGCAGGCTCCGCCGGCCTCCACGCCCATAACCAGTTCGTGGAGATCCGACATGAACGATGCCACCCTGCCCGCCGCCCCCGCGCTGGCGCCTTCCCATGCCGCGGCGGCCAGCCCGGCGCGCCAGAGCCAGTTCCGCCTGATTGCCGCGTGCTCGATGGGCAATGCGCTGGAAATGTACGACTTCACCGTCTACAGCTTCTTCGCCATCCTGATCGGCAAGCTGTTCTTCCCGTCCGACAGCGCCTACGGCTCGCTGCTGCTGGCGGTGGCCACGTTCGGCATCGGCTTCGTGATGCGCCCGCTGGGCGGCCTCGTGATCGGCAACTACGCCGACCGCCATGGCCGCAAGGCCGCCATGACGCTGACCATCGGCATGATGGTGGCGGGCACGCTGTGCCTGGCGGTGGCGCCGACGTATGCGTTCGCTGGCGTGCTCGGCCCGCTGATGATCGTGGCCGGCCGGCTGCTGCAAGGCTTCTCGCTCGGCGGCGAGATCGGTGCTTCCACCTCCATGCTGATGGAGGCCGGCGGGGTCAGGGGCCGGGRCTTTCGCATCAGCTGGCAACTCGGCAGCCAGGGCATCGCGGCGCTGCTGGGCGCGCTCACGGCAGCCGTCCTGTACGCGGCGCTGCCGCCGGACGCGCTGGAGAGCTGGGGCTGGCGCCTGCCCTTCGTGCTGGGCCTGCTGATCGCGCCGGTGGGGCTGTACATCCGTTCGCACCTGGACGAGACCCATGTCGCCGAAGCCCATGCGCCCAGCCCGCTCGGCACGCTGTTCCGCGAGCACGGCGGCACAGTCGCGAAAGGCATCCTGACCATCATCGGCGGCACCGTCGGCACCTACCTGGTGGTGTATTTCATGCCGACCTACATGATCCGCGAACTGCATCTGCCGGCCTCGCTGTCGCTGCTGTCCGGCTGCGTCACGGGTCTGGTCTGCCTGCTGGCCTCGCTCTTGTCCGGCTGGCTGGCCGACCGCCTGGAGCGCCGCAAGCCGCTGGTGCTGAGCGCCATGACGTTTACGCTTGTCGCGCTCTACCCCGCCTTCTGGCTGATGACCCACTACCCGAGCGTGCCGCTGGTGCTGAGCCTGTCGGCGCTGCTGACCGCGAGCCTCTACCTGGGCTCCACGCCGATGCTGCTGGTGCTGATGGAGATCCTGCCGGCGCGGGTGCGCGCCAGCGGCCTGTCGGTGATCTACGCGGTGGGTGTGACGGTGTTCGGCGGCTCCTGCCAGTTCGTCGTCACCTGGCTGCTGGCGCGCACCGGCAACCTGATGGCGCCGGCCTTCTACATGATGGCCTGCGGCGCGGTGACCATCCTCGCGGTGCTGAGCATCCGCGAGACGAAATCCGCGTGAACCCCCTCTTCTCCCCCGCCCTGCCATTGCCGCAAAGGAATCCGACATGACCCGCGAACCGACCCTGACCCCGTTCCAGCTGCTGCCGCACCTGTTGCCGCAGATCCAGATCGATGCCGAAACGTTTATCGGCATCCGCCGCCAGATCCACGCGCAGCCGGAGCTCGGCTTCGAAGTGGGCGCCACCAGCAGGCTGGTGGCCACGCTGCTGCAGAGCTGGGGCTACGAGGTGCATGCCGGCATCGGCAAGAGCGGCGTGGTGGGGCAGCTCAGGCTCGGCAGCGGCAAGCGCCGGCTCGGCATCCGCGCCGACATGGATGCGCTGCCGATCGTCGAGGCCACCGGCCTGCCCTACGCCAGCCAGAACCACGGCAAGATGCACGCCTGCGGCCACGACGGCCATACCGCCATCCTGCTGGCCGCCGCCAAGGCGCTGGCCGACAGCCGCGATTTCGACGGCACGCTCAATCTGATCTTCCAGCCCGACGAAGAAAACCTGTGCGGCGCCCGCGCGATGATCGAGGACGGCCTGTTCGAACGCTTCCCGTGCGACGCGGTGTATGCCCTGCACAATATGCCGGGCGTGCCGGCCGGCACCTTCCGCGTGCTGCCCGGCCCGGTGAGCCTGTCGTCCGACGTGGCAGACGTGACCATCAAGGGCGTGGGCGGGCACGGCGCCATGCCGCACCGCGCGCGCGATCCGATCGCCGCGGCGGCGGCCGTCATCACGGCATTGCAGACGGTGGTGGCGCGCAATGTGGCGCCGGACGATACCGCGGTGCTGTCGGTGGGCTTCATCCGCGGCGGCGCCACCCACAACGTGATTCCGGAATCGGTGACGCTGGGCCTGAACGTGCGTGCCGCGCGCCCCGAGACGCGCGCGCTGGTGGAGCAGCGCATCCGCGAGATCGTCAGCCTGACCGCGCAGGCGCACGGCGCCGAGGCACACATCGACTACCGCCAGCTGACGCCACCGATGGTCAACACCGAAGCCGAGACGCGTATCGCGCAGCAGGTCTGCACTGCGCTGGTCGGCGCCGACAAGGTCGTGACGCAGGCGCCCAAGGGCCTGAACGGCAGCGAGGACTTTGCCTGGATGCTCAACGCGGTGCCGGGCTGCTACCTGATCCTGGGCAACGGCGAAGGCGAGTTCGGCGGCTGCATGGTGCACAACCCCGGCTACGACTTCAACGACCAGGTGCTGCCACTGGGCGCGGCCTGCTGGGTCCAGCTCGCCAGGACCTATCTGGTGGCATGATCCAGCGCATGCGGGCGCGTGGCGAAACTGGCCGGCGGCACCGGCGCCGGTGAGGGCACGGCGGGCCGCCTGCCCGCTGCAACGGGTTCGCCCTGTACGGCCTGCGATGCGGCTTCCGATGCGGCTTCCGATGTGGCCTCCGGCGCTGCTTCCGATGCGGCCTCGCGTATCGCTTCCGGTGCCGCATCCCGCGTCACGTCCGGCGCCTCGACCACTACCGTTGCCGGCGCCGCTGCCGCGCGCAGCGCACCGGCGGCGGCCGGCGGCAGCGGGCGCGCGAGCTGCGCGCTGATCTCGGCCGCTTCCGCCATCACATAGGCCAGCCGCCGCAGCGGCCGGGCTACCTGCAGTTGCAGGAACACCACGAGCGCGGCGCCCGCCACGAAAGCCACGCCGTACAGCGACAGCAGCGGCACCAGGCTCGCGCCGTTGCGCGGCAGCTCCAGCAGGCCGGTGACCAGCATCAGCGCCAGCGGGCTCACCGCGATCAGCAGGCCCGCGACCTTCGCCATGCCTTCCCACATCCGCAGATGCAGCTCGACCCGGCGCCCGCGCGCGCGCAGCGCCTGGGCCGGAATGCGCGCCAGCGAGCGCAGCAGCGCGCTTTCCGCATCGTCGTGGCGGTCGATCTGCGCGGCCAGCGGCCCGAGCGGATCGCGCAGCCTGCGCGCAAGCGCCGGCACATGGCTGAGCACCAGCCCGCCCAGCCCGGCCGCGCTGCCGGCCAGCAGGCAGTAGAGCAGCCGCGGCAGCCACGGCGCGGGCGCTTGCCGGTACTGGACCTTGGCGAACATCACCGCGCCGGCGACCAGCAGCGCGGCCACCGAGCAGCCCCAGAACAAGCCCAGCAGGCCGCGCTGCCACTGTGCCAGGCTCGCGCCGGCAGCAGGCGGCGTGGCGGCCGCGGGCAGGGAGGGCGGCTTGCGCCTGAGCGCGTCAAGCAGTTCGCGGGTAGGGGGGAGCCTGTTCAGCATGGCAATTCGGTTGGCGATGGATCATTTCCGCGCAATGCGCCGGTTCCTGGCGCGCGCCCGCACATTGTCCCCATTTGACGCGCAAGTAGCGATGCGCGACTGCAAGCCGCCGGCCTTTTCCTGCAAATTCGCACGTACCGTTGTCGTCACACAACGTGCGGTAATCCGGCCGCCACGCAGCGGTGGGTACGCCGTCTCCCGGTGCAATTCCATACCGACAGTATCGAATCAACTGATCCCGCTTCCCTTTATCCCGCCCCGCCTGCGGGAATAGCATGGGCTCCAACAGCGATTCAATGCAATTCGCGGCATTCCCGACATTCCCCGACATTCCCGGAACACATTGCAGGCACATTGGAGACAGACATGCCCAAGATGAGAGCAGTCGACGCGGCCATCGCCGTATTGGAAAAAGAAGGCATCACCACCGCCTTCGGCGTGCCCGGCGCCGCCATCAACCCGTTCTACTCGGCCATGCGCCGGGCCGGCACCATCGACCATTTCCTGGCGCGCCACGTGGAAGGCGCTTCGCACATGGCCGAGGGCTATACCCGCGCAGAGGCCGGCAACATCGGCGTGTGCATCGGCACCTCGGGCCCGGCCGGCACCGACATGATCACCGGCCTGTACTCGGCCTGGGCAGACTCGATCCCCATCCTCTGCATTACCGGCCAGGCCCCGCGCGCACGCCTGTACAAGGAAGACTTCCAGGCGGTGGATATCGAATCGATCGCCAAGCCGGTGACCAAGTGGGCGGTGACCGTGCGCGAGCCGGCGCTGGTGCCGCAGGTGTTCCAGCAGGCGTTCCACCTGATGCGCTCGGGACGCCCGGGCCCGGTGCTGATCGACCTGCCGTTCGACGTGCAGGTCGCCGAGATCGAGTTCGATCCGGAAACCTACCAGCCGCTGCAGCCGTACAAGCCGTCGGCCTCGCGCGCCCAGATCGAAAAGGCCATCGCCATGCTCAACGCGGCCGAGCGCCCGCTGATCGTGTGCGGTGGCGGCGTGATCAACGCCGATGCGGCCGACCTGCTGGTCGAATTCGCCGAGCTGGTCAACGTGCCGGTGGTGCCGACCCTGATGGGCTGGGGCGTGCTGGCCGACGACCACCCGCTGCAGGCCGGCATGGTGGGGCTGCAGACCTCGCACCGCTACGGCAACGCCACCATGCTGGCATCGGACTTCGTGCTCGGCATCGGCAACCGCTGGGCCAACCGCCACACCGGCAGCGTCGACGTCTATACGAAGGGCCGCAAGTTCGTGCACGTGGATATCGAGCCCACGCAGATCGGCCGCGTGTTCGGCCCGGACCTTGGCATCGTCTCCGATGCCAAGGCCGCGCTGGAACAGTTCGTGGAAGTGGCGCGCGCCATGAAGATGGCCGGGCGCCTGCCGTGCCGCAAGAGCTGGGTGGCGGACGTGCAGAAGCGCCGCCGCACCATGCAGCGCAAGAGCGATTTCGACAACGTGCCGGTCAAGCCGCAGCGCGTGTACCGCGAGATGAACCAGTACTTCCCGCGCGACGTGCGCTACGTCTCCACCATCGGGCTGTCGCAGATCGCCGCCGCGCAGTTCCTGTCGGTCAACCAGCCGCGCCACTGGATCAACTGCGGCCAGGCCGGCCCGCTGGGCTGGACCATTCCCGCCGCCATCGGCGTGAAAGTGGCCTCGCCGGAATCCGACGTGGTGGCCATCTCGGGCGACTACGACTTCCAGTTCATGATCGAAGAACTGGCCGTGGCCGCGCAGTTCAAGGTGCCGTACATCCACCTGGTGGTGAACAACTCCTACCTCGGGCTGATCCGCCAGTCGCAGCGCAATTTCGAGATGGACTACTGCGTGCAGCTCGCCTTCGACAACGTCAACTCGCCCGAGCTCAACGGCTACGGCGTGGACCACGTCAAGGTGGTCGAAGGGCTGGGCTGCAAGGCGATCCGCGTGTTCAAGCCCGAAGACATCGCGCCGGCCTTTGCCGAAGCGCGCGACCTGATGGCCGAGTTCTCCGTGCCGGTGGTGGTGGAGGTGATCCTCGAGCGCGTGACGAATATCGCCATGGGCACCGAGATCGACAACATCAACGAGTTCGAGCCGGTCGAAGACATCGAGGAAGCCATCCTCAACGAAGAAGTCGAAACGGCCTGAGCCGAGCAACGCAAAGACACCGGCTCCCGCTTCCAGGCGGGAGCGGGGGCGTCATTTTTCCCGGAGAGAGAGACATGCCGAAACTGGCCGCCAACCTGACCATGCTGTTTACCGAAGCGGGCTTCCTCGACCGCTTCGAAGCCGCCGCGCGTGCGGGCTTCCGTGGCGTCGAGTTCCTGTTCCCCTATGCGTTCCATGCGGACCAGATCGCGGACCGCCTCAACCGCTTCCAGCTCGACCTGGTGCTGCACAACCTGCCCGCCGGCAAGTGGGACGCGGGCGAGCGCGGCATCGCCTGCCATCCGGACCGCGTCGGCGAGTTCCAGGACGGCGTGGGCGAGGCCCTCAAGTACGCCAAGGTGCTTGGCGTGCGCCAGCTCAACTGCCTGGTCGGCATCCAGCCGCAGAACGTGCGGCGCGAACAGGCGCAGGAAACGCTGGTGGAAAACCTGCGCTTCGCCGCGCGGGCGCTCGCCGCCGAACAGATCGACCTGCTGGTCGAGCCGATCAATACCTTCGACATTCCCGGCTTCTTCCTGTCGGGCACGCAGCAGGCGCTGGCGCTGATCGAACAGGTCAGCGCGCCCAATCTCTACGTGCAGTACGACATCTATCACATGCAGCGCATGGAGGGCGAGATCGCCGCCACGCTCAAGGCCAACCTGCCGAAGATCAGGCATGTGCAGCTGGCCGACAACCCGGGCCGCAACGAGCCGGGCACGGGCGAGCTGAACTACCGCTTCCTGTTCCAGTGGCTCGACCAGATCGGCTACGACGGCTGGGTCGGCTGCGAATACAAGCCGCGCACGACCACCGTCGAAGGCCTGGGCTGGCGCGCCGCGCACGGCGTGCAGTAGCAAGGTTTGCTCCCTCTCCCGCCTGCGGGAGAGGGAGGAAAGCCTGTTGGCCAGGCCCGGCGCCCGCGGCGCGCCTTCAAACCGGTTTCGAATCTGAATCTTTCACCATCCCTAGGAGACAACAATATGGCAAACCAACGCAACGTCGGCTTTATCGGCCTGGGCATCATGGGCGCGCCGATGGCGGGCCACCTGCGCGCCGCCGGCCACACGCTGTTCGTGCATGACGTCAACCCCGCGCCGCAGGCGCTCGTGGACGCCGGCGTCACGGTCTGCACCAGCGCGGAAGAAGTCGCCAAGCGCGCCGACATCATCGTGATCATGGTGCCGGACACGCCGCACGTGGAGGCCGTCCTGTTCGCCGAAAAGGGCGTGGCCGCCGCGCTCAAGGGCGCCGGCAAGGAGGCCGCGCACAGCAAGATCGTGGTCGACATGAGCTCGATCTCGCCGATCGCCACCAAGGACTTCGCCGCGCGCATCAACAAGCTCGGCGCGTCCTACCTGGACGCGCCGGTCTCGGGCGGCGAAGTGGGCGCCAAGGCGGCATCGCTGACCATCATGGTCGGCGGCCCGCAAGAGGCCTTCGACGAGGTCAGGCCGCTGTTCGAGCTGATGGGCAAGAACGTCACGCTGGTGGGCGGCAACGGCGACGGCCAGACCACCAAGGTGGCCAACCAGATCATCGTGGCGCTGAACATCCAGGCCGTGTCCGAAGCGCTGCTGTTCGCCTCCAAGGCGGGCGCCGATCCGGCGCGCGTGCGCCAGGCGCTGATGGGCGGCTTCGCGGCTTCGCGCATCCTGGAAGTGCACGGCGAGCGCATGGTCAAGCGCACCTTCGACCCGGGCTTCCGTATCGAGCTGCACCAGAAGGACCTGAACCTCGCGCTGCAGGGCGCCAAGGCGCTCGGCGTGGCGCTGCCCAATACCGCCACCGCGCAGGAACTGTTCAATACCTGCGCCGCCAACGGCCTGGGCAAGCAGGATCACTCGGCGCTGTGCCGCGCCATCGAGATCATGTCGAACCACGAGATCGCCAAGGGCAGCAAGTAAGAGGCACCGCCGAGGCCTGCCGGCATGGCAGGCCCGTACCGCTCCCCGGCCGTGCCGGGGAGACAGCATTTCCGGATCCAGCCATGTACGCCACCGATTCCTACTCTGCCCTGCTGGTGCCGCCACGCCCGGCCGGCCTCAGCGATCCCCGCGCACTGCTGCGCGACCTGTTCGACACGGCCGTGGCGGCCGTCAGCGCCAGCCATTGCCTGCCGCCGCAATTGCCGGCACCGCCCAAGGGCCGCACCGTGGTGATCGGTGCCGGCAAGGCCGCCGCCGCGATGGCGCAGGCGGTGGAGCTGCACTGGCAAGGCGAGCTGTCCGGGCTGGTGGTCACGCGCTACGGCCATGGCGCGGATTGCCGCCGCATCGAAGTGGTGGAGGCCGCGCACCCGGTGCCGGACGAAGCCGGCCAGCGCGCCGCGCAGCGCATGGTGGAGCTGGTCGGCGGCCTCACCGCCGACGACCTCGTGCTGTGCCTGATTTCGGGCGGCGGCTCGGCGCTGCTGGCCGCGCCCGCGCCCGGCATCACGCTGGCCGACAAGCAGGCGGTGAACCGCGCGCTGCTCAAGAGCGGCGCCAACATCGGCGAGATGAACTGCGTGCGCAAGCACCTGTCGGCGCTCAAGGGAGGCCGCCTGGCGCTGCACTGCGCGCCGGCGCGCGTGGAGACCCTGCTGATTTCCGATATCCCCGGCGACGATCCCACGCTGATCGCCAGCGGCCCGACCTTGCCCGACGCCACCACCTGCGCCGACGCGCTGGCGGTGATCGCCAAGTACGGCATCGAGGTACCGGCCAACGTGCGCACGCACCTGGAGAGCGGCGCCGGAGAGACGCCCAAGCCCGGCGACGCGCGCTTTGCCGGCCACCTCAGCGTCACGCTGGCCAGCGCGCAGCAGTCGCTCGAAGCGGCCGCGGCGCGGGCGCGCGAACTGGGCTTCGAGGCACATATCCTGTCCGACAGCATCGAAGGCGAGGCGCGCGAGGTGGCGCTGGTGCATGCCGCCATTGCCCGCCAGATCGCGCAGCACGCGCAGCCGTTCGCGAAGCCCTGCGTGCTGCTGTCCGGCGGCGAGACCACGGTGACCGTGCGCGGCAGCGGCCGCGGCGGACGCAATGCCGAATTCCTGCTGGCGCTGGCCGTGGCGCTCGACGGCTTGCCCGGCGTGCACGCGATTGCCTGCGACACCGACGGCATTGACGGCTCCGAGGACAACGCCGGCGCGCTGCTGGCGCCGGACACGCTGGTGCGCGCGCAGGCGCGCGGCCTGTCGGCGCGCGCGCACCTGGCCAACAACGATGGCTACGGCTTTTTCGCCGGGCTCGGCGACCTGATCGTCACCGGCCCGACCCGCACCAACGTGAACGATTTCCGCGCGATCCTGATCGCGTGAGACGGGCCTGCAAGCCCCCGTGTTTGAACAAAGGCGCGCCCGCCGCGGCGCGCCGCCCGAGAATGGAAGAGGAGACAAAATGAGACGCCAGCGCAAAGCCAAGATCGTTGCCACGCTCGGACCGGCCAGCACCGACATCGAAGTGATCCGCCAGCTGTTCGAGGCGGGGGCCGATGTGTTCCGCCTGAACTTCAGCCACGGCAGCCATGAGGACCATCGCCGCCGCTACGACGCGGTGCGCCAGGTCGAGGCCGAGACCGGCCGGCCCATCGCCGTGCTGGCGGACCTGCAGGGTCCCAAGCTGCGCATCGGCACCTTTGCCGCGGGCAAGGTCGCGCTCAAGGCCGGCGACGTGTTCGTGCTCGACAGCGATCCCGGCGCCGGCGACGCCACCCGCGTGCACCTGCCGCATCCGGAGCTGTTCCGCGTGGCCGCGCCGGGCCAGTCGCTGCTGATCGACGACGGCAAGGTGCAACTGAAGATCGAGTCCGTGGCCAGCGGCAGCATCGTCACGCGCGTGGTCAACCACGGCACGCTGTCCGACCGCAAGGGCGTCAACGTGCCCGACGCGGTCATCCCCATCCCCGCGCTGACCGAGAAGGACCGCAAGGACCTCGATTTCGCGCTGGCGCTGGGCGCGGACTGGATCGCGCTGTCCTTCGTGCAGCGTCCGGCCGACATCGTCGAGGCGCGCGAGATCATCGGCACGCGCGCCGGCGTGCTGTCCAAGATCGAGAAGCCGGCCGCGCTGCAGCAGCTCGAGGAAATCGTGCGCGTGTCCGACGCGGTGATGGTGGCGCGCGGCGACCTCGGCGTGGAGCTGCCGCCGGAGCGCGTGCCGGGGGTACAGAAGCGCATCCTGCGCGTGTGCCGCCAGCACGGCAAGCCCATCGTCATCGCCACCCAGATGCTGGAGTCGATGATCGATTCGCCGGTGCCCACGCGCGCCGAGGCCTCCGATGTGGCGAGCGCGATCTACGACGGCGCCGACGCGGTGATGCTGTCGGCCGAGTCGGCCAACGGCCGCCACCCGGTGCCGGCGGTGGCGATCATGGACCGCATCATCAACGAGGTGGAGCGCGATCCGCTCTACCGCAACCTGCTCGACGCCCAGCACGAGGCACCGCTGTCCACGCGCCAGGATGCGATCTGCGCGGCGCTGCGCGAGGTCACCCAGATCATCGGCGCGGTGGCCACGGTGACCTACACCTCGTCGGGCGCCACCGCGCTGCGGGCGGCGCGCGAGCGGCCCTGCGCACCGATCGTCAGCATCACGCCGAACCTGGAGATAGCACGCCGGCTGGCGATCGCCTGGGGCGTGCACTCCACTGTCAGCCCGGACGTGCAGAGCGTGGACGAGATGGTGAACGCGGCCACCCGCGCGGCGCTGGCCGAGGGCTACGCCGAACCGGGCGACCAGATCACCATCGCGGCGGGCATGCCGTTCGGCCAGGGCGGTACCACCAACCTGCTGCGCGTGGCGGAGATCGCCGGCGCCGGGCCCGGGCGGGCGCAGCTTGCCGCGGCGGCAGGCGCCGTTACGGCCTGATACATCGCTCCCATTCGCTGGCTGCACCGCCATTGCTATACTGATCGGCACGCCGTGGCTCTCTTTTGCCGCGGCCACCAACCAGCAATGCGGAGCCACCATGCGTCTCGATGACGAAGCCGAAAGCCAGAATGTAGAAGATCGCCGGGGAGCGGGTTCCGGCGGCTTCGGCGGCTTCGGCGCCGGACCCAAGACGATCGGCATCGGCACCATCATCGTGGCGCTGGCGGCCTCCTACTTTTTCGGCATCGATCCTTCCGTGATCATGCAGGGCGCCTCGGTGCTGCAGGGGCAACAGCAGCAGGCGCAGCCGCAGCATGTGCCCAGCCATGCGCCCGCCACCGACCAGATGACAGTGTTCGTGCGCAAGGTGCTGGGCAATACCGAGCGCACCTGGTCCGGCATCTTCGAAACCGACCTCAACCGCCGCTACGCGCCGCCCACGCTGGTGCTGTTTACCGGCGCCACGCCCACCGCCTGCGGCACCGGCCAGTCGGCCATGGGTCCCTTCTATTGCCCCGGCGACCAGAAGGTCTATATCGACCTGGCTTTCTATGACGAACTGCGCAAGCGCTTCGGCGCGGGCGGCGACTTCGCCCAGGCCTATGTGATCGCGCACGAGGTCGGCCACCACGTGCAGAACCTGCTCGGCGTGTCCGGCAAGGTCGATGCGGCGCGCCGGCGCATGGGCGAGGCGCAGGCCAACCAGCTTTCGGTGCGCGTGGAATTGCAGGCCGACTGCCTGGCCGGCGTGTGGGCCGCCACCGCCGAGCGCCAGAACCAGCAGTTGCTCGAGCCCGGCGATATCGAAGAGGGCCTGAAGGCCGCGGCCGCCATCGGCGACGACCGGCTGCAGCGCCAGGCCCAGGGCTACGTGGTGCCGGAAGCCTTTACCCACGGCACCAGCGAGCAGCGCGTGCGCTGGCTGCGCCAGGGCCTGAGCAGCGGCGACATCCGCAAGTGCGACACCTTCGCGGCCAAGCAGCTTTGAAGCCCGCGCGCGGCTGAGCGGCCGCGCTCTCCTCTCAAGCGCCGACCCTGATGTGGACAATCGGGCACGCAAAGATTGTCCGCGTCACACGCCGTGTCTATAATCGCGGCCATGCCAGTGATCGGGAAGCCGCAGGCGTGACACACTGCTCCGCGCTGCCGGCCCGATTTCCGATTGCCGGTTCCGTCGATTCACGCTGCCGCGTGCCCGTCGTCCGGCGCTGCGTCCTGACGATGCCAGCGGCCGGCTGCCGCCGCTGACACAGCCGCGCCAAAGACAGCCTTCCCCCCAAAAGAACAGTGCTTCGCTGTCCGGCGCGCACGCGCATTGTCGCGCGCCGATCGTTGTTCCACCGCCGCCGGCGGCGGCCTTCGGGCACGTCGGCGCGACCAACACCGAGTCTCTTTTCATGGCGTCCTTTTTTCTTCGCCGGCCCGCCTTTGCGTGGGTGATTGCCATCCTGACCATGGTGGCGGGCCTGATCGCCCTCACCCGCATTCCCATCGCCCAGTATCCGGCGGTGGCGCCACCTACCGTGATCGTCTCGGCCGACTATCCCGGCGCCTCCGCGCGCACCGTGGAAGATGCGGTCACCGCCGTGCTGGAGCAGCAGATGCATGGCATTCCCGGCCTGCTCTACCTGGATGCCAGCAGCGAAGGCGGCACCGCCAGCGTGACGCTGGGCTTTCGCCAGGGTACCGACGCGCAGCTGGCGCAGGTCAATGTGCGCAACCGCGTGATGCAGGCCGAACCACTGCTGCCGGAGGCGGTGCGCCGCGGCGGCATCTATGTCGACCAGGCCAGCGCCAACCCCTTCATGTACGTCTCCCTGGTGTCTGACGACGGCCAGCTCGACGAGACCGCGCTCGGCGATTTCGCCGCCGGCTCGGTGCTGCCCATGCTGCGCCGGCTGCCCGGCATCGGCAAGGCCGAACCCTACGGCGCCGAATATGCGCTGCGCATCTGGTTCGACCCGGACAAGCTCAATGCGCTCGGCCTTACCGCCGCCGACGTGGAGCAGGCCATCAAGGACCGCAACGGCGATGTCACGCCGGGCCAGCTCGGCGGCGCGCCGGCGCTGCCGGGGCAGCCCTTCCAGGCACTGGTGCGCCCGCCGCGCCCGTTGAGCGACCCGGAAGCATTCGGGCGCATCGTGGTGCGCAGCGGCGGCGATGCTTCGCTGGTGCGGCTGCGCGATGTGGCCCGCGTGGAACTGGGCGCCAGCGACTACCGCTTCGGCTCGACGCTGGACGGCAAGGTATCGGCCGCGATCGGCCTCAAGCTGGCGGACGGCGCCAACGTGCTGGCCACCTCGCGCACCGTGCGCGCCGCGCTGGACGACGCCATGCGCAACTTCCCGCCCGGCGTGCGCTATGCGATCTCCGCCGACAACGCGCAGTTCGTCGACCGCTCGATCTGGCGCGTGCTGGCCACGCTGGCCGAAGCCGCGGTGCTGGTGTTCCTGATCCTGTACCTGTTCCTCGGCAACCTGCGCGCCACGCTGATCCCGATGATCGTGGTGCCGGTGTCGCTGCTCGGCACGGTCGCCTGCCTGTATGCCCTCGGCCTGTCGCTCAACGTCATCACGCTGTTCGGCGTGGTGCTGGCGATCGGCATTCTGGTGGACGACGCCATCGTGGTGGTGGAGAACGTGGAGCGCATCATGCGCGAGGAAGGCGTGGACGCGACCGAGGCCGCGGGCCGCTCGATGCGCGAGGTGTCCGGCGCGCTGGTGGCGGTCACGCTGGTGCTGTGCGCCGTATTCGTGCCGATGGCCTTCATGGGCAGCGCGGTGGGCGTGATCTACCGCCACTTCGCCGTCACGCTGGCGATCTCGATCGCGTTCTCGCTGTTCTTCGCGCTGTCGCTGGCGCCGGCAATGTGCGCCAGCCTGCTGCGCCACGCGCAGCATCCGGTGCGCGGGCCGCTGGCCTGGTTCGAGCGCGGCTTCACGGCGTTTGCCACCCGCTACGCCGGCTGGGTGACGGCGCTGCAGCGGCGGCGCCTGCGCTGGCTGGGCGTCTACCTGGCGCTGGCCGTCGCCGGCAGCGCGCTGCTGTGGCAGATCCCGTCCGGCTTCCTGCCCGAAGAAGACACCGGCGAGCTGGTGATCGATATCGAGCTGCCGGCCGGCGCCACCCAGGCGCAGACGCGTGCCATGGTGGCGGAGCTGGAAACATGGCTGCGCGCGCAGCAATATCCGGTGCAATCGAGCTTTGCCGTGCTGGGCTGGAGCAATTCCGGCAGCGGCGAGCAGCGCGCCAGCCTGTTCCTGGCGCTGGAGGACTGGGAGCGCCGCGGCAGCAAGGACCGCGCCGAGGCCGTGCTGGCCAGGCTCTCGGAGGGGCTGGAGGCGTGGCCCGGACGCGGCCGCGCGCAGCTCTACGCCTACAACGGCGCGGCGCTGCCCGAGCTGGGCAGCACCGGCGGGCTCGACATGCGCCTGGTGGCGCAGCCCGGCACCGGCCGCGCAGCCCTGTTCGCGGCGCGCGACAAGCTGCTGGCCGCGCTCGGGGACAAGCGCGACGATGAGCCGTCGCTGGGCGAGGTGCGCGCGGCCACCGCGCAGCCGGCGCCGGCGCTGGACCTGCATATCGACTACGAGCAGGCGCGCAGCTTCGGCGTGGAGCCCGAAGCGATCCATCACGCGCTGTCTGCCACGCTCGGCTCGCGCTATATCGACGAGGTGGCGCGCGAGGGGCGCATACGCCGTGTGATCCTGCAGGCCGACGCGCCTTTCCGCATGGATCCCGCGCGCCTGTCGCGCGTGCATGTGCGCAACGCGCGCGGCGGCATGGTGTCGCTCGGCGCCTTCGCCGAACTGGTGTGGGGCGCGGGCGAGGCCACGCTGGAGCGCTTCGGCGGCCTGGCCTCGGTGCGCATCAACGCCGAGGTGGCACCCGGCCACAGCACCGGCACGGCGATGGCGCGGCTTGCCGCCAGGGTGCGCGAGCTGGGCGCCGCCTACGACGTGCGCTGGACCGGGCGCGCCTTCGAGCAGCAGCAAAGCGGCGCCCAGGCGCCGTGGCTGTTCGCCTTGTCGATGCTGTTCATCTTCCTGTGCCTGGTGGCGCTGTACGAGAACTGGACGCTGCCGCTGGCCGTGCTGCTGGTGGTGCCGGCAGGCCTGCTTGGCGCGCTGCTGGCGATCTGGCTGCGCGGCATGCCCAACGATGTCTACTTCAAGGTGGGCGGCGTGGTGATCATGGGGCTGGCGGCCAAGAACGCCATCCTGGTGGTGGAGTACGCCGAGCAGCTGCGCCGCGGCGGCATGGGGCTGGTCGAGGCTGCCGGCCAGGCGGCCCGCCAGCGGTTGCGCCCGGTGGTGATGACCTCGCTGGCCTTCATCCTCGGCGTGGTGCCGCTGGCCGTGAGCAGCGGGCCGGGCGCGGCGGCCCAGCGCGCGGTCGGCACCGGCGTGCTGGGCGGCATGCTGGGCGCCACCGTGATTGGCGCGCTGGTGGTGCCGCTGCTCTACGTGCTGATCGGGCGCGGGCGTGCGCGGCGCGGGCAGCAGCAGGCACCGTCGTAAGACGTGCGGAGTACGGGTGGTGCGCGGGAGAAAATGCGGAAAAGCGGAAAAGCGGGCGGCGGGGAAAAATCACCCGCCCGGCGGGAGAGAGAGGAGGAGGAGGTCAGCCGGGCAGGTGGGAGATAAAGCGGTACTGCGGGGTGGCGCGTCAGGTGTCGCGATACTGGACGGGCTAATCAGCCGGCCCGTAACGCGAGGCGGTCACCGAAGTGACCGCCAGGAGACACGCGGTGCCGGGTCAGACCCGGTAGCCGTAGAGCGAACCGTCGCCCGAGCGCGAATTGTCGAGCGAGGAGGCCGAGATTTCGCCGCTGAAGGCGCGCGCGCCGTCGGTGAAGGTGTCGAACCTGCCTTGCTTGGCGCCATCGGTGAACGTGTCGAACTTGCCTTGCTTGGCGCCGTCGGTGAAGGTGTCGAACTTGCCTTGCTTGGCGCCGTCCGTGTACACGTCGTACCTGCCCGTGCGCAGCGCGTCGGCATACACGTCGAACTTGCCGAGCTTGCTGGCGGCAGGCGCGGCCAGCGCGGCGGCCGATGAAACGAGGATCAACACGCCTAAGGCGCTGCCGAGGATGCGTCTGGCATTCATTTGGGACTCCTTCAACTGATTTTGTTTCGTCTTTTTTTTGGTCTGCTTTACTAGCTGCTGCGGCAATCTATGTTGCGCTGCGAGCACGGACTGAAGATTAGTGGTTGGTTCGGCAAGGAGAAATACCACTGCGACGAATGGTGCGTTGCGAGTCGTGAAACGCTGGAAGTACGGACGAACGGCGCCCATGCCGCCGCGAATGGGCGACGCGCAGCGCGAATGGCGGTGGTGCGGGGTGGTGGGAAGGTCGCCTGGCGGCGGTGCCGGGCGCCGGCCAACCCAGGCTGGAGGCGGCCTGGCCAGGATCGGGGCAGGCCGTGGCGCTAGCTTTTTCCTGCCTCGGCAAGGCAGGCGGCGCGCACCGGGAAGCCGCGGATCGCACCGGGGCGTACCGCCAGGCGGCGTCCCCGTATCTGCGAAATGTGCGCCATGAGGCCCTGATTATTTTAGAGCGTGAACTGTCCGTTGGCCTCGGGCTGGAAAGAAAGCTCGACCACGGTGACCTTCTGTTCGCGTCCGTCCGGCAGCCGGTAGCTTACGGTCTGTCCGCTGCGTGCGCCGAGCAGCGCCTGGCCAACCGGCGATAGCACCGACAGGCGGCCGGCCTCGAAATCCGCGGTATCCGGATAGACCAGCGTCCAGTTGCGCGGCGTGGCCTCGCCCTCCAGCGCGCACGTCAGGCTGGAGTTCATGGTCACGACATCCTTGGGAATGGCTTCCGCCGGCACGATGGCGGCGCGCTCCAGGATGCCGTCGAGCATCTCCACCAGCGGTGCGGCGCCGGCGCGGCTGGCAATGCGCTCGAGCCGGGTGACATCGAGTTCGGTGAGGTAAAGGGTCGGTTGCTGCTGCTTGGATGAAGCCGTCATGATGGATCCTCGCTAGGTGGCGATGCGTGGCCCCGGCCCCCAGGCCCGACCCGCTGTGGATCGGCACGGTATTGCCAGGTCATTGGATTGATTCAGGCCGTCAGGAATGACGGGAAAGCCGCGAACAGGGTGAGACTCGGCCCGGTTCGGCGCTTGCCTGCGTGTGGGGTTACGTCAGGCTGGGAACCGGGCGGGATCAGGCGGAGCGCTGACCCGGCGGCAGGCCGTGGCCTGGTTGGCTTGTGCGCGCAATGCCGACGCCGCGCGCGCCCACGCGCCGGCCTGCCCGGTACGGGCAAGCACGGCAGCGGTCGGCGGCAGGCAGCAAGGCATCATCGGCATGCGGCAGGAATGTGGGAAGTCGGAAAACGCGGAAACGAAATACGGAAACGGCGGGGAAAACCGGAACAAGCGCGCTTTGCGTGGCGGCTGCAACGAAAGCGATGGCTTACTCGGGCAGGCGAAACCTGATTTCCGTGCGCCGGATCCGCCGCCTGCTCACCAGCCGGGTGCACGGCTGGCAAAGGGGATCGTAGCACAGGCGGCGCCTTCTTTTAAGACGCCATGCGTCGCCCTGGCCGCTTCGGCGGGTTCAGGCGCTTCAGTGGTGGTCCTGGGCGTGCGGGTGGCATTCGCACGCGGCACCGGCCGCGGCCTGCTGCAGGTTCTGCAGGATGCCGCACTCGCTGGCGGGGTGCGGCTGGTCGCAGGTGTGGCGCAGCGCCCGCAATTGCCCTTCCAGTGCCTCGAGCGCCACGCGCTGGGCATGGATCTGGTCGATCTGGCGGTCCAGCAATGCGTTGATATCGTCGCAGGCGAGCGTGGGATCGCGCTCGAAATCGCGCAGCCGGCGCACATCGGACAGGCTCATGCCGAGCGAGCGGCAATGCCGCACGAAGTTGAGCTGCAGCAGGTGGGCGTCGCCGTAGCGGCGATAGCCGTTGTCTTCGCGCTGGGGAGCGTCGAGCAGGCCCTCGCGCTCGTAGTAGCGGATGGTCTCCACGTCGCAATCGCTGTGGCGGGACAGTTCACCGATTCTCATGCGGACTCCGGGTGACGCCTGCATCAGGCAAAGACCCTGTAGTAATTACGGGGTTAGCTACGAGTGTAGACCATCGGGCGGCGTCTCGCCACCCGCGGGCGGCATGGCGCGATCAGGCCGGGGCAGGTCCGCGGGCCTGGTCGCGCACGCTCAGCGAGCGCGGCGCGAAGGCCGCGCGCATCACATCCACCGCCAGTTCCGGCCGGGCGGCGCCGCACATGAACACGTCCACCGCGGCAAAGCCGTATTCCGGCCAGGTATGGATGCTGATGTGCGACTCCCGCAGCAGCAGCACCCCGGTCACGCCGAGGCCGGGCCCGAAATGGCGGAAGCGTGCATCGACCACGGTGGCGCCGGCGGCCCGCGCGGCCTGGTACAGCACGCGCTCCACCAGCGCGGCGTCGGCCAGCAGCTCGGCGGCCACGCCTTGCAGGTCGGCCAGCAGGTGGTGGCCCAGCACGGCCGGGCAAGGCAGCATCGGGGCGTTCATGGCCGCGCGCCCGTCGGCGCCATCGGCCTGGCCTGTGTCACCCTTCTCATTTGTGTCCGCCGCCCGAGGACCAGCCGCTGGAGCCGGATGAGCCGCCGCTCCAGCCGCGGGCGCTGGAATAGCCGGATGCGCCGGATGCCCCGGAACGGCCGCTGTCGCCGATATTGAAGAAGGTGGTGCCGAACAGCACGATGATCCCGTAGACGAGGTAAAGCAGGCGCACGCTGACTCAATCCTTTCCGGCCCAGCGCTGGACCAGCCAGATCGGCGCCCACAGCAGCAGGAAACCGAACACGATGGTGAACCATCCGCGGTCCGTGACCAGGGCCACCGGCACGTTGAGGATGGCGAGGAGGATGGCGTAGACCTTGGCGCTCTTGCGGCAGAAGGCCAGGTCCGCGCCGCTGCCCGCCGGCCTGGCTGCCTGCGGCGCGCGGGCCGCCTGCGCCAGGGCGGGCACGGACCTGAACCATTGCGCCACCTGCGCGCGGGCCACCGTGGTGGACAAGGTCCAGACGATCTCGGTCTCGGAAGTCTCGCGCGTGAGGCGCCGCGCCGGCTTGCCGAACTCGGTCAGGCGCGTGGTGTCGCCCACCTGCACGCGCCAGTTGAAGGTGCCGGCCGCGTACAGCACCTCGCTCTCGTAGTCGAAGCCCTGCTGGAAATTCTGCCCCTGGTAGCTGGCGGCGGTGGCGGAGACCATGCGCGGCCAGGTATCGAGCACCTCGACGCGGTCCCAGCCGCTGTCCTGCTCGACCAGCCACAGCAGGCCGCGCTGCTCGTTGAACAGCAGGTATTCGACCCAGGTGGAAGCTTCGTCCTCATCGTTGTCCGTGCACTGCATCAGGCCCAGCACCGTGTACGGCTTGCCGTCGATGGTGCCGGTGTCGCCCGGTGCGAGGCTGGTCTTGAGCGCATCGAGCTCGCGCTGCTTTTCCAGCACCAGCGCGGTGGAGGTGGTGCAGTCGATCTGGCTGTGGCAGCTCGGGCAGACCACGAAGCTGGCCACGCCGGCGCGGTAGGCGATCGCGCCGCCGCAGCCCGGGCAGGCCAGCGGCACGGCCTTGCCGCGGTAGCGGTCGGCGGTGCCGGCGATCTGGTCCGGCTCGCGCAGCAGCTGGCACTTGAGCTGGTCCAGCGTGACCGCCGCGCCGGCATAGACCGCTGGCGGATAGCCGTGCGCGTAGTCGAGCGTGACGAAGCGGCCCTCGTCGCGGAAGTCCGCCACCTGCGCGGTCCAGCCCGCGCCGACCGCAAACGGCAACTCGCCCTGGCCACCGGTGCAGCGCGCGCTGCGCACATCGCTGGCCAGGTAGCGGTGCTTGTCGAAGAACAGGCTGGTGCCCGGCGAAAGATGCTCGTACTGCGGCAGCGGCGCGCCGTCGAGCTGGCCGGGAGATGCCTGAGCGGGGTCCGGCGGGGCGCGCCGGGTCAGCATGTACTGGCCCGAGGCATCGGCCAGCCAGCCGTCGCTGCCGTCGTCGAACAGCAGGTACCACTCGTTCCACAAGCCGGCGTCGTAGCGCAGCTGGATGCGGCCGACCAGGGTGAAGCCCTGCCCGTTCCACTGCCCGCTGGTACTGAGCTGCAGCGGCGTGTAGTCCTCCAGCACGGCGGACATCTTGCCGATGTCCTTGACCGTGTCGGCATCCTTGAGCAGCGTGCTGTGGCAGTACTCGCACACCACCATCACGGCGGCCGACGAGCGGAAGGCCGCGGGCGCGCCGCAACTCGGGCAGTTGATTTCTTGCATGCGCCGTGCGTGCTCAGCCGACCAGTTTCTTCAGGATCTCGGCCTTGGCGGTGTCGAACTCGGCCTGCGAGATCAGGCTCTTGTCGAGCAGCTCCCTGAGCTTCTGCAGGCGCGCGGCGGGATCGTCGGCCGCCGCCGGTGCCGCCGGTGCCGCCGCGGCGGGCGCGGCAGGAGCAACGGCAGGCGCGGCGGCGGCGCCGAGCCCGCCAGCCATCGCCTGGCCCATCACGGCGCCGGCCGCCAGGCTCGCGCCCAGGCCCGCCACGCCGCCCTCGTTCTGCGCGGCCAGCGGGATCGAGCTGGCCACCTGGTACTGCGTGTACCTGGCCATATCGCCCATCATGCCCATCGAGATGCGGGTGTCGATGGCCTTCTGCAGCTCTTCCGGCAGCGACACATTGGTCACCGCGAAGTTGTCCAGCGCCACGCCGTAGCGCTCGAACTCGGGCGCCAGCCGCTCGCGGATGGTCTGCGACATCAGCGCCTGGTTGGCGGCCATGTCGAGGAAGGGCACCGAGGCGCCGCCGAGCGTGGACGTCATGGTGGCGATCAGCAGGTTGCGCAGCTGCTCCTCCACCTCGTCGCGCGTATATTCGGCGCGCGTGCCGCTGATCTCTGCATAGAACTTCGCGACATCGGCGATCTTGTACGAATACAGGCCGAAGGCGCGCAGCCGCACCATGCCGAAATCGGCGTCGCGGATGGTGACCGGCTGCGCCGTGCCCCACTTGCGGCCGATCTGCAGGCGCGTGCTGAAGAAATACACATCGGACTTGAAGGGCGACTCGAACAGCTTGTCCCAGTTCTTCAGGTAGGTCAGCACCGGCAGCGTCTGCGTGGTGAGCTTGTACATGCCAGGCCCGAACACGTCGGCGATCTTGCCTTCGTTGACGAACACCGCCATCTGCGATTCGCGCACGGTCAGGCTGCCGCCGTACTGGATCTCCATGTCCTCCATCGGATGGCGCCAGGCCAGCACGCCGTCGCTGTCCTCGGTCCATTGGATGATGTCGATGAACTGCTTCTTGATGAACGATCCGATGCTCATGGCGATCCCCAGGTTTCTCGGCAATATGCGGGCAGGTTCAGGAAGGGCGTTGGTCCGCGCGCGTCACGACAGGCACGCCGCATTGATGGCGCCGACCACCACCGAAATGGCGCCCATCAGGCCGCCCATGCCGACGTTGTTCGACTCGATGGCCGCATCCATGTCGGGCAGTGCGCGCGCCAGGCCCGCATAGGCCAGCGCCTGCACCAGCATGGCTCCCACCGCCCACACCAGGAACATCACGAAGGTGTCGTTGTGCTGGATGCTGGACGACAGCGTGAAGCAAAAACCGAACATCGCGCCGGACAGCGAAAGCGCCGCCGCGAGGTTGCCCTGGCGGATCAGCGCGAACTCGCGGAACGGCGTGATCCTGGTGTAGACTCCGACGAACACGGCCAACAGGGCAAGGCCGGCCAGCAGGTGCAGCACGTACGCGTAGATGCCTTGCATCATCGATGTTCTCCGGCGGATTCCGCGGCGCCGCGACCAAACGGCAGCGCTGTAGCGCGTGGCGCTCAAGTATATCGTTGTCCATTTCCGCTCATCGCAACAATTTGCAATCCGCCGGGCGCCGGCACGCGCCCACGCCTGCGCCTGCGCCGCTCCCCTTCCACCCGCCCTGCTCGCCCGCCGACCGCTCCTGAATCGTCCCTGAACCGATGCGCGACCGTACCCTTGTTCTTTCGGTGTTGATCGTGGCGTCCTGCGGGCTCGGCTACGAGCTGATCGCCGGCGCCCTGTCCAGCTACCTGCTGGGCGACTCCATCCTCCAGTTCTCTTCCATCATCGGCTGCTACCTGTTCGCCATGGGCGTGGGCTCGTGGCTGTCGCGCTACGTGAAGGACGAGGATGTGCTGGCGCGCTTCATCGATATCGAGATCCTGATCGGGCTGATCGGCGGGGTCTCGGCGGCGCTGCTGTTCGTGGTGTTCGCCTGGCTGTCGGCGCCGTTCCGCACCGCGCTCTATGCGCTGGTGTTCGTGCTGGGCGTGCTGGTGGGCATGGAGATCCCGCTGGTGATGCGCGTGCTCAACGCGCGCCGCACCGCCTTCAGCGAGCTGGTCAGCCGCGTGCTCACCTTCGACTACCTCGGCGCGCTGGCGGTGTCGCTGGTGTTCCCGCTGGTGCTGGCGCCGCGCCTGGGCCTGTCGCGCACGGGCTTCCTGTTCGGCATGCTCAATGCCGGCGTGGCGCTGGTCACCATCCATATCTTCCGCGACGAACTCAAGGCGGCGGTGCCGCGCATGCTGCGCGCCTCGCTGGTGCTGGTGCTGCTGGCGGGCGGCTTCGCCGGCTCGGGGCGCCTCACGCACTGGGCAGAGCGCGGCATGTTCGGCGACGAGATCATCCACAGCGAAAGCACGCCCTACCAGCGCCTGGTGATCACGCGCTGGAAGGACGACCTGCGCCTTTACATCAACGGCAACCTGCAGTTCTCCTCGCGCGACGAGCACCGCTACCACGAGGCGCTGGTGCATCCGCTGCTGCAGTCGTTGCCGTGGGCGCGGCGCGTGCTGGTGATCGGCGGCGGCGACGGCCTGGCGGTGCGCGAGATCCTCAAGCACCGCAATATCGAACACATCACGCTGGTGGACCTGGACCCCGCCATGACCACGCTGTTCTCGCGCAGCGCGCCGCTGGTGGCGCTCAACCAGGGCTCGCTCAAGGACGCGCGCGTGCAGGTGGTCAACGCCGATGCCGCGCAGTGGCTGGAGCAGCACGACGACATGTTCGACGCCATCGTCGTCGACCTGCCCGACCCGTCCAACTTCGGCCTCGGCAAGCTGTACTCGGTGCCGATGTACAAGCTGCTCTCGCACCATTTGGCCGAGAAGGGCTATGCGGTGGTGCAGTCCACCTCGCCGTACTTCGCGCCGCGCTCGTTCTGGGACATCGACGCCACGCTGCGCGAGGCCGGGCTGCACACCTGGCCGTACCACGCCTATGTGCCGTCCTTCGGCGAATGGGGCTTCATCCTGGCCGGCAAGCGCGCCGACTACACGCCGCCGGCCAGCTACGACGTGCCGCTCAGGTTCCTCGATGCCGACAGCACCGCGCTGATGTTCCGCTTCCCCGCCGACATGGCGCCGCGCGAGGCGCGCCCGAACCGGCTCAACGAGCAGACGCTGGTGCACGATTTCGAGCAGGACTGGCGCAATGTCATCCGCTAGCGGCACCCTCAGCGTGATCCTGGCGACGTCGCGCGGCCTTGCCGTGCCGCTTGTCCTGCCTGCGGTCGCGCGCCGGGCCAGGACAGCTTCGCTTCATCGTCGCTGCGCTGCCGGACCAACCCGTGCGGGCGCTCACAGGGAGAGAGCATGGACCGCCGCCGCTTCCTGATCGCTGCCGCGGGCGCCGCCGGCACCGGCCTGCTGGCCGGCTGCGACCAGCTCGGCGACGAGGCGCGCCGCTTCCTGGCCGGGGTCGGCCTGCGCGAGCCGGCGCCCATGGTGCTGCGCCCGGGCATGGCCGAGGGCCATGCGCTGCGGGACGCCGCGAGCTGGACGGCGCCGCAGGAAGAGATCGTGACCGATGTCGCCATTCTCGGCGGCGGCGTGGCCGGGCTCAGCGCGGCCTGGCAACTGGCGCGCGCGGGCATGCGCGACTTCGTGCTGGTGGAGGGCCCGGAGTTCGGTGGCAACGCGGCGGGGGGCAGCTTCGGCGAGCTGGCGTTTCCGCGCGGCGCGCATTACCTGCCCCTGCCCTCGCTGGAATCCGTCCACATCCGCGAGATGCTGGCCGACACCGGCGTGATCGCGCGCGATCCGTTCGCGCCGCGCCCGGAGTTCGACGAGCGCGCGCTGGTGCATGCCCCGGACGAACGCCTGTTCTTCGATGGCAAGTGGCACGACGGCCTGCTGCCCAGCGAGGCCGTGGCGCCGGCAGAGGCGGCGCAGCACGCGCGCTTCCTGGCGCGCATGGAGCGGCTCAAGGACGCGCGCGGCAGCGACGGCCGCAAGGCCTTCGCGATTCCGCTGGCGCTCGCCTCGCAGGACCCGGCCTGGACCGCGCTGGACCGGCAGAGCATGCGCCAGTGGATGAGCGCCGAGGGCTTTACCTCGCCGACGCTGCATGGCTATGTGGACTACTGCTGCCGCGACGACTACGGCGCCGGCCATGACGTGATCTCGGCCTGGGCGGGCGTGTACTACTTCGCCAGCCGCGCCGGCCATGCCGCCAACGCCGCCGACGGCGCCGTGCTGACCTGGCCCGACGGCCTGCACACGCTGGTGACGCGGCTGTCGGCGCGCATCGATGCGCACCGCGCCGGCGCCGGGGCCGGGCCCTGGCGCCGGCCTGGCATGGCCGTGCAGGTACGCGAGCAAGGCCGCGAGGTGGAGGTGCTGTGCGCGCGGTGGCCCGGCGGCGGAGCGGCCGGCGCGCCGCGGCTGTATCGCATCCGCGCGCGCCGCGTGATCTGCGCCATGCCGCTGCACGTGGCCACCCATGTGGCGCAACTTGGCGCGTTCGGCTTCGACCCCGCCCGGCACCTTCCGCCCAGCGCGCCGTGGCTGGTCTCGAGCTTCCGCCTGCGCGGCTTCCCGCCCGAGCAGCCGGGCGTGCCGCTGGCCTGGGACAACGTGGTCCACGGCGGGCGCGGGCTGGGCTATGTGGTCAGCACGCACCAGCTGATCCGCCAGGCCATGCCGGCGGCCACCGTCTTCACTGCCTACTGTCCGCTGGACCCGGCCGCATCAACGGGTACGGCTCCCCGCGCGCCTGCGGATGTGCGCGGCTGGCTCGCCGGGGCCAGCCCCGCCGAGCTGATGGACTATGCCACCGCCGACCTGCACGCCGTCTACGGCCGCGCCTTCTGGCGCCACGCGGATGCGGTGGAGATCACCGTGCGCGGCCATGCCATGGCCTCGCCGCGCACCGGCTTCCTCTCCAATGCCGGCAGCGCGGCGCTGCGCGCGGCCGACGGCCGCATCCTGTTCGCGCACGCCGACCTGTCCGGCCTGTCGGTATTCGAGGAAGCTGCCTGGTGGGGCACGCGTGCCGCGCAGAAGATCCTCGGCTGAACCGCTGGCCGGTCCAGCGATCCAAGTGCGGCTTGCGCCACCGGGGATGGCAGCACCGCTGCGAATGCCGCATCCTGTAGAATTCCTGGCACGGTTTCGTGTCGAACACTGCGATTCACGATTCGATTCCACGATTCCGAACCAGACGTATTTTCCGTGCGCCCCATTCGCTTGCTGTTGCTGCTCCTGATGCTTGCCGTCATGCCCTTCCAGAGCTGGGCAGGCGCTAGCGTGTGCGCAAGCGGCAACACCGGATTGCCTGCCGACCGGACGCAGCATGCGTGCGCCGTGGCGGCCGGCGGTGCGGATCAGGACCGCGGGTCGCCCGCGGTCTTTGCCGCAACGGCCTTTGACCAGGCCGACCACGACGGCAGCGACGCCAAGGATCCGTCCCAGGGCGGCGCCGACCTCGCCGAATCCCTGCTGCCCGCCGCGCCGTTGCGCGTGGCCGCCGGCCTGGCGCGCAGCGGCGCGCCGCTGCACCGCCCGGGCCTGCTGCCCGACCCCGACCTCCCCCTCCAGCAGCGCCCGCCAAGCGCCTGAGCCCCGGCGCGCCGTCCTGGCGCGCGCCTCGTTTCCCGCACCTCGCCGTCAGCACCGGCGCGCCATCCGAGGCGTGCCGCGTGTGCGTCATCCGCGCATTGCCGCGCTGTCCGCGCCCGTGCGAGGTGCCAGTGCCCGTTTTGCCGTTTTTCCCTTTGATTCGACCGACTTTCCTCACAGACCAAAAATGAAACGCGTCCTGCTCTTCCTGGCGACCAACCTCGCCGTCATGCTTGTCCTCAGCTTCACCGCCAGCCTGCTCGGGGTGAGCCGATTCCTCACCGGCAACGGGCTCAACCTGGGCATGCTGCTGGCGTTCGCCGCCCTGATGGGTTTCGGCGGCTCGTTCATCTCGCTGCTGATGTCCAAGATGATCGCCAAGTGGTCCACCGGCGCCCAGGTCATCACACAGCCCGGCAACAGTACCGAAGTCTGGCTGGTGCAGACCGTGCAGAGGCTGGCCCAGCGCGCCGGCCTGCCGATGCCCGAGGTCGCCATCTACGAAGGCGAACCCAACGCCTTCGCCACCGGCGCGACCAAGAACAGCTCGCTGGTGGCCGTGTCCACCGGCCTGCTGCAGACCATGTCGCACGACGAAGTGGAGGCCGTGCTGGCGCACGAAGTGGCCCACATCGCCAACGGCGACATGGTCACGCTCACGCTGATCCAGGGCGTGGTGAACACCTTCGTGATCTTCCTGGCGCGCGTGGTCGGCTATTTCGTGGATTCGATGCTGCGCAAGAACGACGAGGAATCGAGCGGCCCCGGCATCGGCTACATGATCACCGTGGTGGTGTGCGAGATCGTGTTCGGCGTGCTGGCCAGCATCATCGTCGCCACCTTCTCGCGCCATCGCGAATACCGCGCCGACGCCGGCGCGGCGAAGCTGATGGGCTCGCCGACGCCGATGGTGGCGGCGCTGCGCCGCCTCGGCGGCCTGGAGCCCGAAGGCCTGCCGCAGAACATGCAGGCCATGGGCATCGCCGGCGGCAAGTCGTGGCTGTCGCTGTTCTCCAGCCACCCGCCGATCGAGCAGCGCATCGCCGCGCTGCAGTCCCGCGGCTGAACGCGCGCCTGGCGACGCGCCGGCCGCTCTAGGCTGGCGCAGCCGCCAGGCTCGTTGCGGGGCACGCCCGGAACGCCGCCCGGTAGCGCTCGGGCGTGGTCTGCATATGCCGCTGGAAGGCCTGCCGCATCACGTCGGCATTGGCGAAGCCGGTGGCATGCGCGATGCCTTCCAGGCGCCGGCCGTCTTCCTCTAGCAGGCGCCGCACCGCCTCCACCCGCAAACGCTCCACGTAGCGCGCCGGCGTCTCCCCGACCTGGCGCGCGAACACGCGGGCAAAATTGCGCGGGCTCATCGCCACGCGCTCGGCCAGCACCGGCACCGACAGGTCGCGCGCCAGGTGCTGCGCCATCCATCCCTGCAACTCGCGCAGTTCCGGGTTCTGCGCGCTCTGCGCCTGCAGCATGGTGGAGAACTGCGCCTGGTTGCCCGGGCGCTGCAGGAACAGCACCAGCTCGCGCGCCACCGCCAGCGAGGCGGCGTGGCCGAGATCGTCCTGCACCAGCGCCAGCGCCAGGTCCATGCCGGCGGTGACGCCGGCCGAGGTATAGAGGTCGCCGGCGCGGATCCAGATCGGGTCGGGATCGACCTCCACCTGCGGGTGCTGCGCGGCCAGCCGCGCGGCGTGGCGCCAGTGCGTGGTGGCGCGGCGCGCGTCGAGCAGCCCGGTATTCGCCAGCATGAAGGCGCCGGTGCAGACGGCACCGAGGCGGCGCACATGCGGCGCCTGCGCGCGGATCCAGTCGATCAGGCGCGCGTCGGTGGCCGCCGTGCGGTGGCCGGAGCCGCCGGCGATCAGCAAGGTATCGATGGGTCCCGGCAGCGTCTGCGCGATGCGGTGGTAGGGCGCGTCGGCCAGCAGCCGGATGCCGCTTTCGGTACGCACCACGCCGTCGTCGCTCACGCTGGCGATGCGGATGTCGTAGGCGGGCCCGCGCCTGCCTTCGAGCCGGTTGGCGTGGCCGAACACCGCGCTCGGCCCGGTCACGTCGAGTTCCTGCGCCGGATCCGGCGCGACGATCACCACGCTGCGTGGCGGATCGTCCGGCAAGGCAAGGCTGGCTGGCATGGCAGTCGCTCCGCGGCGGGAGCCTGGGGCAGTGGGTGGCCTGCCGATCATACCGGCGCGCGCGTTCATCCCGCCAGCACCGCCCGGCGCGCGACGCCGCGCTGCCAGCCCAGCGTGATCGCCAGCGCCACGGCCAGCGCCGGCAACACGGCCAGGTTCACTGCCTGCCAGCCGTAGCGGTACAGCACCTGCCCGGCAGCCAGCGTCGCGAGCGCGGTCAGCACGGCGGCGGAGAACTCGGCCAGCGCCTGGGTACGCGCGCGCTCCGCGGGGCGATAGGTCTCGGCCAGCAAGGTGGTGCCGCCGACGAACATGAAGTTCCAGCCCACGCCGAGGCACAGCAGGGCCACGTAGAACGCGGGCAGCGCCGTGGACGCCAGCGCCACCAGCGAACCCGTCGCAGCGAGCGCGATGCCGCACATCAGCATCGGCCCGCGGCCGAAGCGCTGCAGCAGCCAGCCGGAGAAGAACGACGGCGCATACATGCCGACCAGGTGCCACTCGATGATCTGCGCGCCTTGCGTGATGGTGTGGCTGCACGCCACCGCGGCGATGGGGGTGGCCGTCATCACGAACATCATGACCGCGTTGCCAATGCCGTTGTTGGCGAAGGCCGCCAGGAACAGCGGCTGGCGCGCGATCTCCGCGAGCGGGCGCGCGGGCAGCGCGGCCTCCGCGCGTTGCGCCTGCACCACAACGTGGGCCGGCGCGTCGCGATAAGCGAGCGCCAGCAGGAGCACGGTGGCGAGCCCGAACACGGCCACCACCGCGTAGGCGCCGGCGAATGGCTGCGCTGCCATCAGGTCGCTGCTCCACGCGGCGATGGCCGGGCCGCAGACCGCCGCCACCACGCCGCCGGTCAGTACGGTGGAGATCACGCGCGGCTTGTCCGCAGGCGCGGCGGCGTCGGCGGCGGCGAGCCGGTAGAAGCGCGCGAACGCCTGGAACACGCCGACCAGCGCGGTGCCAACGCAGAACGCGACGAAGTCATGGTGCGAGATGGCCCATACCGACACCAGGCCGCCGGCGCAGCAGGCCAGCCCGCCCAGGCAGAACGCCACGCGGCGGCCCAGGCGCTCGATCAGGAAGGCCGCCGCGATGGCGGTGACGGCGGAGGCCACGGTGATCAGCGCGAACGGCAAGGTGGCCAACGCCTTGTCCGGCGCGAGCGTGTAGCCGACCAGGCCGGTAAGCGTGAGGTCGACCGAGAGGGCCGAGGTAAACAGGGCCTGGCAGACCGCCAGGAGCCGGGCTTGCGATAGCGCGGAAGGTGTCATCGGGCGCTCCGGTGAAGGGCGTTGGGGATGACACCGAGCGTAGGGAAAGCGCCGCCACGCCGGCTGACAATGATCCGCAGATTTCTGCCATGCGGCGCGGGCGGATTCCCGGGCGGGCCAGCCGGTCAGTTGAAGACGTCCTGCCTGTAGCGCCCCTGCGCCACCATGCCGGCCAGCCAGTCCGACGCCGCCGCCTCTGCCATGCCGCCCTGCTGCGCCGCGATCTCGATCAGCGTGCGCCGCACCGCCGGCGCCATCTGCCGTCCGTCGCCGCACACGTAGAGCGCCGCGCCTTCCTGCAGCATCGTCCACACGGCGGCGCGGTCGCGCCATAGCAGATGCTGGACGAAGCGCTGGTCCGGCGCGCTGCCGGTCGAGTACGCCGCATGCGCCTGCACCACGCCCGCGTCCTGCCAGCGCGCGATGTCGTCGCGGTACAGCCAGTCGTGTTGCGGATGGCGGCAGCCGTAGTAGAACTGGCTGACGCCAACCTGCGTGCCCGCGGCCTTCTGCGCGGCGCGTTCTTCCAGGAAGCCGCGGAACGGCGCGATGCCGGTGCCCGGGCCGACCAGGATCATCGGCCTGGCGGGGTCGGCATCGGGCGCGAACGGCGGGTTCGGCGTGCGGATATGGGCAGCCACCACCGCGCCGGGCCCGAGGCCCTGCAGCCAGGTGGAAGCCACCCCGCGAAAGACGCCGCGCCCCGACAGCGCGGGCGACCAGACCGTGCCGACCGTGATGGTGGCCACATCGGGCGACACCGCGGGCGACGAGGCGATGGAATAGAAGCGCGGCCGCATCGCCACGGTGCAGGCCAGCAAGCCCGGCAAGGTCAGCTCGATGGCCGGATGGCGCACCAGCACATCCACCAGCCCAAGGCGCTGCGCGCTCGCCCTGGCCGCATAGCCTTCCGCAGGGTCGTCCGAAGCGAGGCGCTCGAGCGCGGCGCGCGTGAACGGGCAGCGCGTGTATTGCAGCAGCGTGCGCAAGGTCTGGCGCGACACCACGTCCTGCAGTTCGATGAAATGCGTGAGCAGCTCGCGCACCGGCAGCGCCTCTTCCAGCGGCAAGCCGCGCGCGGCGGCAGCATGCGCGGCGGACAGCGTCACCATCGCATCGGGATCGAGGTCGAGCCGCGCGCACAGGTCTTGCACCAGCGCCGGCTGGTTCTGCGGATAGACCGCGAGGTGGTCGCCGGTGGCATAGCGTGCGCCGGGCGGCAGCTGCAGGCGGATATCGCGCGTGGACGTGCGCGGTGCTTCCTGCGCGAAATCCCACAGGCCGGCGGGATCGTTGACCAGTTCGGTATTGGCGAGCACGGTAAAGGCCTGCGTGGACGGCGGCAGCGTGCCGGCGCGAATGGCCGCGATATCGCGCAGCCGCACTTCGACGCCGCCCGCCGCGGCCGCATCCGTCACGTCCGCTCCCTGCGCCAGGCGCAAGGCCTGCAGCGATTGCCACAGCGCCGCGAGCCACAGTTCGGCGGCGTGATCGAAGTCGCCGTTGCCGTCGGCTTCGCCGCGCGGCAGCAGCGGCATGGCGCCGGCCGCGCCGAAGAAATCGTCGAGGCGCTTGGGGAAGGCCTCGTACGTGGACCACTGCGAGTTCCCGCAGCCGAGCAAGGCAAAGCGCAGGCCCGGCGCGCGATAGTCCGCGCCGGAACCCGGCAGCGAGTCCGCCCGCCGCCGGTCGAGCATGGCCTCGAAGCGCCGCGCCGAATCGGGCGCGCGCCCGTTGTAGGTGGCCGCCACGATCACCGCCAGTCCTTCGGTGGGCAGCGCGTCCACCGCGTCGTCGAGGTCGCGCAGCGTGGCGGCGAAGCCGGCCTGCAGCGCGCCGGCGTGGATCTGCTCGGCCAGTTCGCGCGCGGTGCCCAGGCTGGAGCCGCACAGCACCGCCAGCGGCAGGCCGTCGCCCTGCACCGCCGGGCGCCCGGCCTGCACGCCGGCCACGCTCGCGGCGGCGGCCACGATGCGCTCGTGCGGACGGCGGCGGCGCGCGCGCAGCGTGAAGGCGTCCGGCTTGAGCGTGAGCGTTTCCTTGATGCGGAACTGGTAGTCGTGCGGATCGCTGAACTGGAAGTTGCGCAGCATCAGCGCGAGCGCCAGCTTGGCCTCGGTCAGCGCGAACTGGCGCCCGATGCAGGCACGCTCGCCGTTGCCGAACGGCTTGTAGGCATGCGGATGGATGCGCGCCTCGTTCTCCGGCAGGAAGCGGTCGATATCGAAGCGATCGGGATCCTCCCATACCTTGGGGTCGCGATGCAGGCCGGTAAGCACCACCGACACGCGCCGGTTCTTCTGGATCAGGTAGCGTCCGCCCAGCACGGTGTCCTCGAACGGCGCCACCGAGAAGCCCGGCGCGGTGGGCCACAGCCGCAGCGTTTCCTTGAGCACGCGGTCGATCACCTGCAGGCGGGCCAGGTCGGCATAGACCGGCGGCGCGTCGCCGGGCAGCACGGCGTCCACTTCGGCATAGGCCTGCGCCAGCACGCCCGGGTTGCGCAGCAGCTCGTACAGTGCGAAGGTGAGCATGCCGCTGGTGGTCTCGTGCCCGGCGATCAGGAAGGTGATGACCTGGTTGCGGATATTCACGTCGTCCAGGCGTTCGCCGGTCTCGGGATCGCGCGCGTCGAGCATCAGGTTGAGCAGGTCGGGCGCGGGCGCCTGGCCCTGCGCGGCCGCCGCGCGGCGCTGCCTGACCACGTCGTCCACCAGCTCGCGCATGAAGCCGACATCGGCGGCGAACTTGCGGTGCGCCGCATGCATGAACTTGTCCTTGATGGCGAAGCGCGTGAGCTTGCCCATGGCCTCTTCGAGCGCGCCCACCATGGCGTCGATGAAGGGATGCAGCTTTTCGCTGGCGAAGGAATCGAAGTCGTAGCCGAAGCCCGACAGCGCGATGGTGTCCAGCGTGAGGCGGGTCATGTCGTCGGCCACGGCGATGTCGGCGCCGGGGCCTTGCCGGTCCCATTTGCCGACCAGGCGCTCGGCCACGCGCAGCATCACGTCGAAGTAGCCCTTCATGGCGCGCTGGCTGAAGGCCGGCATCAGGATGCGGTGCGCACGGCCCCAGTTCTCCTCGTCGTGGTCGGCGGTAAACAGGCCGTCGCCACCCACCTCGCGCAGGTAGGACAGCGGCGGGCCGATCAGCTTGCGGTAGCGCTGGCCGTCGGACAGCTCCGCCACCAGCTCTGCATCGGAGATGAAGGCCACGCGCCGCCCGGCGAAGTTCAGCTCGAAGATGCCGTCGAACTCGCGGCTGCGCGCTAGCAGGTGCTGCGCGACCATGCCGGGCGTGACCTGCAGGAGATTGCCGACCACCGGCCAGCCGGGCGCCTGCGGGATGGGCTCGAGCGCGCGCGTCACCGGCGCGGCAGCCGCGGCGGAACCGGTAGCGGCGGAGACGGAAGCCGGGTTGGAGACTGGCTGCATGTTCAGGTCACCGTTCGAAGTCGGCGCGCAAGGCGCCGGGGTTGTGCCGGGCGGCCCGCGGGCCGCGCGTGTCTCGTGTGTCTTCGTTCTTGGACGTAGACAAGCGTCTACTTTTGCAGCAAAGTAGACGAATGTATGCCGAGTGTCAATTCCAAACGGTTTTTCGCAACGGCCTCGTGCAACAGGATCACGCAACAGGATCGCGCAACAGGATCGCGCAACAGGCCGTGCCCGGCCCGCTCCGGATATGCTTGCGCTATCCCAGCCTCAATTTTTCAGACCGATACCATGGATGACGTTGCCGCCGGCAAACGCAAACTGATCGACGCCGCGCTGCGCCTTGCCGCCGCGCGGCGCAGCTTCGCCGGCCTCGGCCTGCGCGAGCTTGCGCGCGAAGCGGGCCTCAATCCCAACACCTTCTACCGCCATTTCGCCGATATGGAAGAACTGGCACTGACGGCCGTGGCCGAGGTCAGCAACGAGCTGCGCCCGATGCTGCGCGCGGTGCGCTGGGCCGCGGCGCGCGACAATCCCGGCGAGGTCGCCACGCGTTGCTGCGAGGCCTTCTTCGCCTACGCCGAGGCGCACCCCGACGCCTTTATCGTCGGCGTGTGCGGCAGCACCGGGCCGCAGCCGGCGCTGCGCCACGCGGTGCGCCAGCTGCTGGCCGACATCGCCGCCGAAACGGCGGAAGACATCGAGCGGCTGGCACTCTGCCCGGGGCTGCCGCGCACGGCCATCGACGACCTGATCGCCTACGTGGTGTCCTACCTGTTCCATCTGTCGACCGACTATCTCGAAGACAACGCGCAGGGGCGCCGCAAGCGCATCGAACAATCGCAGCAGCTGATCTGCTGGCTGCTGCATGGCGCCGCGGAGCAGCAGCGCGGGCCCGCGCATGTCCAGGCCGCCGCGCCCACTGCGGGCCGCAAGCGCAAGCCGCAGCAGGGGCGGCCGCACTGAGCGGGGCGCCAGGACAAGGCCGGGTAACGACAAGCAGTGGTGACCAGCGAGCGAGGAGCCGATGAGCCTGCAGAACCTGTTGCTGTCCTATGGATTGAGAAAGCGCCTGAAGCGCGGGCCACCGCCCGCGCAGATCGACGTGGCCGCCGCGCGGCGGGCGATGTCGCAGTTCGGGCACAATGCGCGCGTGCCTGCGGGCTGGCGCATCGAGCGCTCCGGGGACGCCGGCTTGCCTGGGGAATGGACGCGCCGCGAAGGCGCCGGTGCGCATGCTGATCTGCAGGCTGGCTCGCAGGCCGATGTGCCGACGCTGTTCTACCTGCATGGCGGCGGCTACTACTTCTGCACGCCGCAGACGCATCGCCCGCTGACGCTCGCACTGGCGCGCAAGACCGGCATGCAGGCGTTCTCGCTGGACTACCGGCTGGCGCCGGAGCATCCGTTCCCCGCCGCGCTGGACGATGCGCTCGCTGCCTATGCGGCGCTGCTGGCGCGCGGCATCGCGCCGGGGCAGATCGTCATCGCCGGCGATTCGGCCGGCGGCGGGCTGGCGCTGGCGACGCTGCTCGCGCTACAGGCGCGCGGCCTGCCACTGCCCGCCGGGGCGCTGCTGTTCTCGCCGTGGACCGACCTCGCCGCCACCGGCGAAACACTGCGCAGCAACGACCGCCACGACGTGATGTTCCATGGCGAATCGATCGCACGCGCCGCCCGTCTCTATCTCGGCAAGACCGCCGCCACCGAGCCGCTGGCATCGCCGCTGTACGCGGATGCCGCCGCGCTGGCCACGCTGCCGCCGCTCTATGTGCAGGCCAGCGACAAGGAAGTGCTGCTCGACGATTCGCGCCGGCTGGTCGAGCGCTGCCTGGCCGCCGGCGGCCAGGCGGAGTTGCACATCTGGCGCGGCTTGCCGCACGTCTGGCAGCTCTATCACCCCTTCCTGCCCGAGGCGCGCCGCGCGCTGGGCGATGCGGCGGCCTTCGCCAGCCGCGTCACCCGGAACTGAGCGCGCCGGCGCGCTCACGCCAGCCGCGCATAGCCGGCGGCTGCCGCGGCGCGCGCCATGCGCGCCACCGGCGCGTAGTGCGCCAGCGCCGTGCGGGCGATGCCGCGCAGGCGCAAGCGTTGCGCCAGCGCCGGCTCGGCATCGATGACCTGTTCCAGCGCATCGCCCACGCGCGCGCTCAGCGCCGGGCTCGCATGGCGCGAGCACACCAGCGGCAGGCCGGGCGCGCAAGCGGTGCCGCCGATCTGGCGCAGCGCCGCCAGCCGTGCGGGCAGGTGGTCGCGCACGAAGGCCAGCGTGACGCAATCGATGGCGGCCACGTCCGCCTCGCCGTGCGCCACGGCGTCGAGCGACGCCAGGTGCGAGCCGGTGCGCAGCGCGGCGGCAAAAAAGCGCCCCTGGCGTGCCAGCGGCGCCACCGCATGACGCAAGGCGTTCATGCCGCTGTGCGAGGCGTCGTCGTTGTACGCCACGCGCAAGCCGCGGCAATCCGCCAGCGTGGCCGGGCCGCCGGCGCGCACCACGATGGCACTGCTGTAGTGCTCGCCGTCGCAGCCCGGCGCATCGAACCGCGGCGTGCCGACGACGCGCACATGGCGCTGCAGGCCCTGCACCAGGGGGTAGCCGCAGGCCTGCGACAGCAGCAGGTCCGGGCGGCGCCAGAACGCATGCAGCGCGTCGTGCGTGGTGCCGGGGTCGACGGCGCGCAGGTAGAGCGGATCGGGCCCGCGCGCCAGCACGTCCGCCACGCGCGCAATCAGCGCCAGCCAGTCCGCGCGCAATGCGGGCGTCACGTTGTACATGGGCAGCGCGGCCACCCAGTGCCTGCGGTCATCCATGCGCGTTCACCCTGTCAGCCGCGCGCGCGCATCATTGCCGGCGCGCGTACCCGTTGCCGCCACCGCGGCGGCATGGCGGCGCGCGTCGCGGAACAGCGGATGCACCACCGGCGCGGCCGGGCGCAGCGCGAAGCGCGCCAGCCATTCGCCGTAGCCCTTCACCACGAAGCCGCCGCTGCGCCGCCGGTAGCCCGGCGCGCGCGTGCGATAGATGCCGCCCAGCGCGAACCACGGCACTGCCGGCAAGTCATGATGGACCAGGTGATAGTTGTTGTTGAGGAAAAGCAGGCGCCACGGCCACGCCGCCTCGTTGATGACGCTGCGCCGCGCCGGCAGCGCATGCGGCCGGTGCTCCTGGAACGAGCGCACCGCCGACAGCGACAACGCCGGATACGCCACGCCCGCCAGCATCAGCCACGGCGCGATGCCGCACGCGCGGTCGAGCCAGGCCAGCAGCGCGGCCAGCGCCAGCAGGTGCGCGAGCCATATCGGCACATCGCGCAGGTCGCCGCTGCGCACCTGTCGCCATGCGGCGGCCATCGTCTGCGCGATGGCGAACGCCGGCCCCAGCAGCACGCGGCCGGCCATCGTATTGCGCCAGCGCAGCAGCATGCGCAGCGCGGGGCCAGACGCCTGCCAGTCGCCAGGCAGCAGAAAGTAGCTCTCCGGGTCGGCCCCGGGGTGCGTGAGATGGTCGGCCGCGTGATGGATCAGGTGTTCGCGGCGGTAGAGGCCGTACGGAAACCACACCGCCAGCGGCGCCGCGCCGAACAGCGCGTTGAGCCAGGGCAGCCGCGTGGGATGGCCGTGCAGCAATTCATGCTGCAGCGACATGTACCACGTGGTGGCGACGGTCAGCAGCGCCGCCGTCAGCGGCAGGCCGAGGCGGGCCGCGTTGAGCGCGGTGCCGAACCACGCCGCGTAGACCGCCGCGATCAGCAGCCAGGTCGGCAGTTCGGTGCGCCAGAGCCAGGCGCGGCTGGCGCGCGCGATCTCCGCGCGCTGGATGTCGTCCAGGTAGATTGCCATGGCTGCGTCATCGTTGAACGGTGGCGGGCTGTACGGCAATCGAGGCGATGCGGACACCCAGGGCATCCCGCGCCGCCTGTCAAGCCGATGGGCGGCGAGCGCGGGGATGTCAGACCAGCTTAGGCGCCGTGGCGGAAAACGGAACGAAGGAAAGCCGATATGGATATGCGCACGCAGGCACGGGTACGCGCCGCGCGCTCAGTCGAGCACCTTGCCGCGCTGCGCCTTGACCTGGCTGCGCTGGTTCTTGCCCTCCAGGCGCCGCATGCGTGAGCCGAAGGTGGGCCGCGTGGGCCGCCGCGCGCGCGGCGGCGTGGCCACGCTGCGCACCAGCTCGTGCAGGCGCCGCACGGCTTCCTCGCGGTTCATCTCCAGGCTGCGATGCTGTTGCGCCTTGATCACCACAACGCCATCGCGCGTGATGCGGTGGTCATGCAGCTGCAGCAGCCGTGCCTTGTGGTCGTCGTCCAGCGACGACGACGCGCGCACGTCGAAACGCAGGTGCACCGCGTTGGACACCTTGTTGATGTTCTGCCCGCCGGCGCCCTGCGCGCGGATCGCGGTGATCTCATACTCGGTGTGGGGGATGTGGATATCTGGCGCCATGGCACGGATCATAGCAAGGCCAGGCGCGTCGACGTGGTGTCGGGAGGCGAAGCCGGGCCCGCCTCGCGGCACCCGCTTCGCCAAGGGAACGCCAAGGGAGCGTCAAGGGAAACCCGGTATTGCGAATCGTTCTTATCCACACTATGCTGATGCGCCAATCCACATTCCGGAGACCTTTATGCAACGTATCGCCCTGCTCTTGCTGGCCGGCGCATTTTCGACGGGCGCCTTCGCCAGCGCCAAATGTGTTGCCCATCCCAAGGCGGAATGGATGAAGGAGGCCGACGCCAAGGCCAAGATCGAAGCGCAGGGCTACACCATCAAGAAGTTCAAGGTGGACGGCAACTGCTATGAGATCTATGGCACCACGAAGGAGGGCAAGAAGGCCGAGATCTACTACGACACCAAGACGCTCGAGGTGGTCAAATCGGAAATCGAGAAGTAAGCCGGGAAGCGAGCCGCGCGCCGGTCCCGCCGCAATGACGGCTGCCGCCTCCGTTCGCGTCTGGGACCGCGTCGTGCGCGCCACGCACTGGTGCGTGGCGGCCCTGGTCCTGTGGGATCTGTACGAGGACTCGGGCGGCCCGCTGCATCGCAATCTCGGCTACGTGGCGGCCGGCCTCGTGCTCGTCCGCCTGGCCTGGGGCGCGATAGGCAGCAAGCCCGCGCGGTTCTCCAGCTGGGTGCCGGGCCCGTCCGGCCTCGCCACCTATTGCAAGGCCCTGGCAACGGGCCATCCGCCGCGCTACCTCAGTCATAGCCCGCTTGGTGCCGTGATGATGCTTGCGCTCTGGTTCCTGATCCTCGCGCTGGCGGCGACGGGCTGGATGTCCCGCCTCGACGCCTACTGGGGCGAGGACTGGGTTACCCGCCTGCACGGCGTGCTGGCCTACATCCTCATGGGCCTGGTCGCGCTCCATGTCATGGCCGCCATCGCGATGGGACGGCTTCACCGCGAGAACCTGATTGCCGCCATGCTGACCGGCAACAAGCGTCAGGGCGATCCGCCCGGGACCGATCCGCCTCGCTAGCCCCGCGTGGGAATCCGTCCGGCCAGGCGAAGCCATCCCGCACCGCTGCGGACCGGCACGAGGCAAGGCCGCGCATTGAGGCATACTTCTCTCGTGCGGCCCGCCGCGCGCCCGCTTCTTTGATCCCATCCGAAAGCTCCGGAATCGTGTCGGCGCACGTGGAGCCACCGCCATGCCAAACGTCGGACGACTTGTTCGCAGTGCCAGCCTGAACGGCTACATCGAGCTGATGGAGTCGCTTGGGCGTGATCCCGGGACGTTCCTTCGGAAGGTGGGGCTGTCGGCGCGCCTGCTCCGGGAACCCGGTGCGGTCATCCCCAGCCATGCCCTGCGCGAGTTGCTGGAAGTCACGGCAAGCGCCACGGGCATGGAAGACCTTGCGCTGCGGCTGGCGGCGCGCCGCACGTTCTCCAACCTGGGACCGATCAGCCTGGTGCTCAAGGAAGAGCCCTCGCCACGGCAGGCGCTCGATGCCTTGTGCCGTTACCTGAAGCTGCTCAGCCCCTCCCTGATCATGCGCATCGAGGATGTCGGCCAAACCGTCGTCATCAGCGAAGACCTGCTGCCCGGCCCGGGCCCGGCGACTCGCCAGGCGATGGAACTGAGCGTGGCCATGATGTTTCGCATCCTGCGCGAACTGATCGGCCCGCAGTGGCGGCCGCAACAGATTTGCTTCACGCACCGTCCGCCGGCCGACATGTCGGCCCACCGCGCGTTTTTTGGCCGCAACCCGATGTTCAACCAGTCGTTCAACGGCATGGTCTGCGCGGCGGCCGATCTGGACAAGTCGCGCACGCCCGACGACTCAGGGGCTACGCAACTGGCGCGCGACTACCTCGACGCAGCCCTGAGGCGCCGCGGCGACGGCATGCGCGAATCGTGCCGCGAACTGATCATGGCACTGCTCCAGGGTGGACGCTGCACGGCCCAGCAGGTGGCGCGGCACCTGCGCATCGATCGTCGCACGCTGCATCGCCATCTCATCGCGGAAGGGCTGACCTTTTCGGTCGTGCTCGACGAAGTGCGCTCGGAGCTGGTGATGCGTCACCTGCGCGAGAGCGACCTGCCAATCGGCGAGGTCGCGGGCCTGATGGGATTTTCGAACCAGAGCAGCTTCAGCCATTGGTTCCGTGCCGCCTTTGGCTGCAGCGTCACGCAATGGCGCATGCAGACGGCCGACCATTCGGCAAATGCGGCGGCTTCAACCCTGAGGCGTCGCCGCCCGGTTCCCGCCGTCAGTCGGCAATGAGCACGATCTTGCCCATGTGCTGACTGCGCTCAATGTAGGCGTACGCTTCACCGATCGAATCCATCGGGAATGTGCGGTCGATCGGCAGGCGAAGCTTGCCTTTACGGAAGTACGGCAGCAGATCGCGCGCGCAAGCCTGGACGCACTCGACGCGCTCCTGCTCGCTGCGCGTGCGGAACGTGGCACCCATCAGCTTCAGGCGATTCAGCCACAGCAGGTTGATATCGACCTGCGCCGTGCTGGCCCCGCCCAGCCGCGCGAGATTGACCAGGCGCCCCTTTACCGCAAGGCTCTTGATATGGTCCTCGAAGACCGAGCCGCCAATGGTATCCATGATGACGTCAACGCCACGGCCGCCGGTGGCAGCCATGATGGCTTCGACCTGGGGCTCGCGGGATGCATCGATGCCGACATCCACCCCATGGCCGCGCAGGCGCTCCAGCTTTTCCGCCGACCTCGAAGACGCGATCACCGGCCGGGCGCCAAGTGCCGACGCGATCAGGATTGCGGCCATGCCGATGCCGCCCGAGGCACCATTGATGAACACCGACTCGCCGGCCTTCAGCTCACCGTTGCTGACCAGCGCGTCATGGGCGGTGATGAACACATTGGGGAACGCTGCCGCGTCGATCCACGACACATCCTCCGGGACCGGCATCAGCGCCAGCGGGGCGGCGACCACATATTGGGCGTGGCAGCCGCGGCCATGGCCCATGACCCGGTCGCCTTCGCGCCAACCGCTGACCTGGTCGCCAACGCTCTCGACCTCGCCCGCAAACTCGACGCCGGCGGTCATCGGGGCGCCCGTACGATGCTCCCGCATGTACTTGATCTCGCCATAGTTGATCCCCGACGCACGCACCCGGACCAACACCTCGTTGGGGCCCGGCCGCGGAACCGGAATGTCCTGCACCGCAAGCCGACCACCGTCGGCGCCGGGCAATACGCGTACTGATTTCATCCTGCCTCCTGTTGATCTCGTCCTGCTGGCGTCGTGACGCCAGCGCCTGCCTGCCTTTCAGTTGCTGCTTGTCGCGATGCGTTGGCGGTCGCGAGTTCCGGCGCCGCAACGACGTATGCAATGAACTTCATCCGCACGGCGACCGGATTCGGGAGTCATCACTCCGGGGTGAAGTGGATCGAGCGCAATAGCTTGCCCTGGCGCTCGTAGGATTCCCGCACGTCCCTTGAAAGCTCCTCCGAGGTAGCCGGCGAGCCAATTTCCATACCCAGGTCTTCGATCTTTCGCCGTAGCGAGGGCGATTGCATGGCCTTGAGCGTGGCCTCGCGCATTTTGGCCACCACGGCCGGCGGCACACCTGGCGCCGACCAGAGCCCCATCCAGCCCACTTCATTGAGATCGGGATAGCCCAGCTCTGCAAAGGTGGGAACGTTGGGAAGCGCGGAGATCCGCTGGGGGAAGGCCACCGCGAAGGCCCTGAGCTTTCCGGACTTGATGAACGGCAACGACGTTGCCGGGCCGTCGAACATAAGAGGCACCTGTCCGCCCATGATGTCCTGTAGTGCGGGCGGGGACCCCTTGTAGCTGACGGCACCGGTATCGAGTCCGGCGAGACGATTGAATTGCACGCCGATCGTCTGACCACGCAAGCCGATGCCAAAGTTCGCGTAGTCGATCTTGCCCGGGTTCGCCTTGATGTACGTGACCAGCTCGGCAAGATTCTTCGCGGGCAAAGCGGGGTTCCCGACGAATATGAGGCCCTGCCGGGTGAGCTGGGCAATCGGCACGATGTCCTTGAACGGATCGTAGGACACCTTGATGGCGTGCGGCACTTCGGCGGCAATCCCCTTCTGGATCAACAGGAATGTGTATCCGTCCCGCGGCGCGGACAGCAGGCCCTGGACGGCGACGACGCCAGCCGCGCCAGACTTGTAGTCGACGATAACAGTCTGGCCAAGCGGGCCCTGCAACTCATAGGCAAGGAGGCGAGCCACGATATCCGCGGTGCCGCCCGGCGGCGCGCCAACGAGTATCCGCACAGGCTTGGCTGGCCATCCGGCGGCCTGGGCGGCATCCATGGCCGGCATCCACGCGCCAATGGCGAACGTGAGCGCCAGGGCCTGGCTAGCAATCTTGGTGAGGCGTTTCATTGCGGTCTCCTTTCTGTCGGACCGGCCGCTACCGATGCGGGGTGGTCTCCGCAATCGGCATGCGTGGCCGGTAGCGAAGCACGTATCGCGTGGCAGCGTCGCTCGGCGGGCGGGCTGGGCGTCTCACTGCGTCTTGCGCAGGAAACCCTGAGTGCCGCCATTTCGGTTGGGCGCGAAGCCGTTGGCCTGCAAGGACTCCTCCACCGAGTCGTAGAACACGCCGATCTTGCTGATCTCCCGCGCTTGCTTCGCGGTGGCGATCTCGCGACCAAATTCGTGCGAGATGCGTACCAGTTGCTCGATCTGCTTCACGGTGCTCTGTTTCGCGGTACGCCTCTGGTTCCACAGCACGTCCTCCGTGCCGCATCGCACATGCAGGCCCATGGCAATTCCCATCATGTTGACCGGGAGCACGTTTCGCACGTTGCTCTCCACCGTCACGACCGCGCCGTCCGGCACGCCGCGCATGAAATTGGCGAGGCTGTACGCGTTGGGCGTATCCATGCCGCCACCGATCGCCACCCAGTTCATGACCAGCGGCCCTTTGTAGAAACCGCGGCGCATCAGCCGCTCCACAGACTCGAAGCTGTTGGTGTTGTAGCACTGGAAGGCGCTCTGGATACCCTTGGCGGTCAGGCGGCGGACGTGCTCCTCCACCCAGCCTGGCTGCGCGGGCACCGTCATTTCCTTGTAGGCGTTGAAGCTGGCCGGATTCGCGCGCGAGGTACCCCGGAAGTCCGCGTCTTCCGCATGATCGGTGACGTTCATTTGCGAGGTGTTGACCGTCACCGTGACCTGGTCCGGCGTGGGATCCAGCTCGGCCAGCATGTGGCGGGTATCGTCGGACAGCCACTTGGCGGCCTGGCCTTCGTCCTCGGGGGCGAAGGAAATGGAGCCGCCCACCTGGATGATCATTTCCGGCACCGCCTTGCGCACGCCGGCGATCAGTTCATTGAACTTCGACAAGCGCTTGCTGCCCTTGCCATCGAGTTCGCGCACGTGCAGGTGCAGAACCGTGGCGCCGGCGTTATAGCAGTCCACCGCCTTCTGGATCTGGTCTTCCATCGTGACGGGAATGTCCTCGGGGAAGTCGGAGGGCAGCCAGCCCGGGGCATAAGGTGCGGCCGTGATGATCAGCGGTTGCTGGTTTTCGGGAAAAAGGTGACCGTCGAGGAAATTCATGGTGATTCTCCGGAAAGAGGGGCTGTGTGCGAATCAGCAGGGGGTGTCGCCCACGATGCCGGCGCGCTCCATCTTGCGCGGTGCCGGCCAGTAGTCGTTGAGTGCGTAGTGCTGCGTGCAGCGGTTGTCCCAGACCGCGACGTCGCCCTCTTGCCACGACCAGCGGACCTGATATTCGGGAATGGTCGCGCGGCTGATCAGGTAGTTGAGCAGCAAGGAGGCGCCGGGCGCCTTGTCGATGCCGTGGCGCACGTTCGCCGGCGTGCTGTAGTTGGTGAGGTGCGTCGAGAACCCCGCGCCGACGAACAAGATCTTCTCGCCGGTCTCCGGATGAGTGCGCACCACGGGGTGCTCCACCGACGGATGCTCCTGGACCAGCCTGGCGCGCGCTTCCGGCGTCATGACAGCCCCGAAGCTTTGCTCGATGCTGGCCCTGGCCCGCAGGCCGTCGATCTTCTGCTTGATCTCCTCCGGCAGTTCCTCGTACGCCTTCACCATGTTCACCCAGATGGTGTCGCCGCCGATCTCGGGGCATTCTATGCAGCGCAGCACCGCCCCCATTGCGGGGTTGGGGCGCCACAGGCCGTCGCAGTGGTAGTTGTTCTCGTAGCTGTGCGGGTTGTCACTCCGGTACACGCGCACGAGGCCCGGATAGTCCGGATCGCTGCCGACCACCGGATGGTCTTCCAGCTTGCCAAAGCCGCTCGCGAAGGCCACGTGCTCCGCGCGCGTGATGGCCTGCTTGCGAAAAAAGAGGACCTTGTGCTTGAGCAGCGCCACCTTGATCTCGGCGAAGAGCGCCGGGTCGCGCGATGCCTCGCCGAGATCAACTTCCGAAATCTCGGCCCCGATGGCGGGGGTGATTTGCCTGATTTTCATTTTCTCGTCTCCTGCAGTCTGGTGAATCCAGGGACAGTTCAGTGCCTGGCTTCTGGAGAACGAGTATCTGGGGCTCCCGACTTCCGCGCTTGCTTTCCTGGGACATCCATTTGCTAATTTGGGACACGGCGAAGAGACCGCGACAAGCCGCCATGCGTTGCGTGAAAGCAGCCGGCACGCATCGGGTGCCGAATCCGTATCGCGTTGTGGGCAGAAAGGTTCGGTAACGCCGAAGCGCGGGGCGTGCCGATGCCGGGCGGTGCCGGATTGAAGGCATTTGGCCCCGATGCCTTACCTCGTTGCCAGGGACGCATGGACGGCCGCGAGATCGCAGGCGCAGTGAGACTGCCGGGCGCAATCGGGATCGCAATCGCGATTGGGAGTGGCTCGACGCCTGCCGCCGGGCGCCCCGGGAAGCTGCGATGCGAGGCGAGCCGCCAGCGCATGTCGGCGCATCTTCGGCCCTTCAGACCTCAGGCCTCAGGCCATGAATAACCAGTCCGACAGTAGCCGGACATTGATTTGCCCTTTCTCGAACGACTTCCCGATCGACGGACCGATGCATACCTGGTGGCGGGCCCGGTTGAGGCAAGACCGGCACACGGGAGGTCATGCGCGCAGGTAAGCGCAAAACGCCCGCGCCAGCTCTTCATCGAATTCGCCGCTCGCCAGCCGCAGTGGCCCGGGATTGTTGAGCATCGCATTGATGATGCTCCCGACGGCGAACTGGAAGGCGATCCGGATGCGCCGCTCCAGCAGCGCCGGGTCGGCTCCGCCGTGCAACGGCACGAGCAGCGGCAAGGCCTCCTCGATGAATGCGTGCCGACCTTCCTTGAAGCGGGGCCATGCGGTGCCCCGCGCTTCCAGGATCGTCGCCCGCAACACCCCCTGGTGGCGCAGCACGACGCGACGCAATTCGGCCAACAGCGCGTGAACGGCCGTCTCCAGGACCCACTCTCCTTCCTTCAACGTGGCGAGACGCGCCCGCATCGAGAGACGCGAGTCTTCCTCCGCCACTGCCTGCAGGGCGCGGAAGAACGCTTCCTTGCTGTCGAACCGCCCATAGAACGCCCCCGTGGTCACGCACGCCGCGGCACACACTTCCTGGATGGTTACGCTGTCGAGCCCGCGCTCGCACAGCAGCTCGCGCCCCGCCTTCAGAAGGGCGTCTGTCGTCCGCCCGGCGCGGGTGTAGCGCGGAGGAACGAAGCCGGGCTGGCCATCCAGCGCGGCCAGGGCCTTGTGTCTTGTCATGTCTTTCCCGCGCTTATGTCTCGTCGTGGTTTTCCCCTGCCCCCCCGAACTACTGGTTGCGTCCGCTCAGGGGACAAGCCCAAAATATATTCACCATTATAAATTGGAGACAGGCCATGAATGGCGTCCACGCTGCGCAAGCCACGATGTCCGCCCCCGCCGTGGTTCGCCCCGGCGCGCTGCATTCCACCTTTACCGTCGGCCGTATTTCGCCGGCGATCGGTGCCGAGATCGGCAATATCGACCTCGCGGCGCCCCTCGACGACGACACGATCGCCGCCCTGCGCCAGGCGCTGGTGGAGCACAAGGTGCTGGTGTTCCGCGACCAGGACATCACCCCCGCGCAGCACGTGGCGCTGGCGCGCCGCTTCGGGGAACTGGAGATCCATCCCACCTTCCCGCACCACGACGCGCTTCCCGAACTCGTGCTGCTCGGTGGCGACGACAAGCGCCCCGCGATGGAGAACGGCTACCACAGCGACGTGTCGTGGCGCGAAATTCCGTCGATGGCGTCGATGTTGCGCTGTGTGCAGTGCCCCGAGATTGGCGGCGACACCGTATGGGTCAACATGGCGCTGGCCTACGAGCGGCTGCCCGAGCACCGCAAGCAGCAGATCGAGGGACTGCTGGCCGTGCACGACATCGGCCCGGCCTTCGGCGACAAGATGACCCCCGAGCAGCGCTGGCAGTTTCCTCCCGCCACGCATCCGGTGGTGCGCACCCACCCCGAGAGCGGCGAAAAGATCCTCTACGTCAATGGCGGCTTCGTCACCCACTTTGCCAACTTCAGGACGTGCAATCCGGTGCGCGGTGCGTTTGAATCGCATTCCGAGAAGCAGGACCTGCTCGACTATCTGCTCCGGCAGCCAGCCATCCTTGAATACCAGATGCGGCTGCGCTGGCGCCCGAACACCATCGCCTTCTGGGACAACCGCTCCACCCAGCATTACGCGATCCAGGACTATTTCCCAGCCGTGCGACGCATGATGCGGGCGACGATCATCGGCGATCGCCCGGTGTGAGCCGCACGGTCGCGAGATAAACGAGACGAGCGAGACAATCGAACCAAACGAGGCAGGGAGGCAGCAGATGAAATGGAAAGCAATGGTCGGCGTCGCCGCGCTGGTTTGCAGCGTGGCGGCCCGGGCCGACACGTATCCGAGCCGTCCGATCACCTTCGTCGTTCCCTCCGCGGCGGGCGGCGCCATGGATTCCATCGCGCGGGCGCTCGCCGAATTGATGAGCAAGCGCATGGGCCAGCCAATCATCGTCGATAACAGGCCGGGCGCCGGCGGCATGCTCGGCACGCAGTACGTCGCCCGCGCCGCGCCCGATGGCTACACGGTGCTGGTTACGCATTCCGGCCCCTTGCTCACGGCGCCCTTCATGTACTCGAAGGTGCCCTATGACGTAAAACGCGACTTGAGCTTCGTGTCGCAGATCTGCACCGGGCAACTCGTGCTTGCGGTGAACCCGCAGAAGGTGCCGGCGAAGACGGTGAAGGAGTTCGTGGCGTGGGCGCAGCAGCACAAGGGCAGCGTGACCTACGGCTCGTATGGCGTGGGCTCGGCGGCGCATATCATGGGTTCGTATTTCAGCGAGTCGAACAGGCTCGACATGACGCATGCCGCGTACAAGGGCGAGGCGCCGATGGTGCAGGACCTGATCGGCGGGCAATTGGACTGGGGCATCGGCACCGTGGGCGTGATGGGGCCGCATTTCCAGAACGGCCGCCTGCGTCCGCTCGCTGTACTTGGTGACCGCCGCCCGGCGGAGCTGCCGAACGTACCGACCATGGCCGAATCGGGCTTCCCGCAGTCCGAGTACAAGCCTGTCGGCTGGGCCGGGATGCTGGCCCCGGCAAATGTGCCGCCCGCCGTGCTGGACCGGCTCGAGCAGGAAGTGCGTGCAGCCGTGCAGACCACGTCGATGAAAGCGCGCTTCCAGGTCTTCGGCATGTACGCGCTTGGCACCAGTTCCGCCGAATTCCGCCGCGACTTCGACGCCACCTCGCCCGTGACCGAACGGATGATCCGGTTGTCCGGCGCGAAGGCCGACTGACCAATACATCCGAATCCGGCGCGAAGGGCCTCACCGAAAGCGCGCTTGCCGGCATCACGCGCAACCCCTGGCGGACCGGCCGCACGCCAGGCGGCAGCGGCGTCGGCGTCGGCGTCGGCGAATTTCTCGATCATGCTCGATGGCTTGCGGGCACGGATGCAAATGTGGCGGGTGTGAAGAATCTTGCTTCAGATGACGCGCAAGGTCGCGGATGGACAGTACTGGAAGCTGGCGGAGATGCCCGGAATCTACGAAGAACAATATGCATGGCTGGATTCACGGCCATGTCGTTCCCTCATTGCCGGCAATCGTGAGAATGGCGCAGGCATTCGGCGGCCCAATCCCGGACGTGCTGCTGAGCAATGAGATCTTCCCGCGCTACCAGACCCGGTTCAGCAAGACGCTCTTGGGGCTTCATGCTCCGCGCCGCCGAAGCGGAAAGGTGAATTGAACGTCGGTGCAAGGCAAGATCGAGGAACTTGCGGGCGAGCAGTTGCCCCTCCGGGAGGTGGCGCCGGCTGTCGGCCGATCACCTGACACAGTGGGTCACGCCGCTGACAACGGTGCCGGCACCGAAGCTGGCTGCAGTTTAGCTACAGTCGCCCTTCGCGGCGGTGGTGGGAAAAGCGGGAGTCCCTTGTAGGGATTGGCGCGCCCGGCTGGGATCGAACCAGCAACCCCTGCCTTCGGAGGGCAGTACTCTATCCATTGAGCTACGGGCGCGGCGGGTACATCGCTGGCAGCGCGCGAATGGCGCCGCTGGAAAGTCGCATAGCATACAGCGTTTGCCCCGCAGCGTCCATGCCAGCCGCACAGGTGGTGGTGCGGCGACGTCCGGCGACGTCTCTTCCAAGCCGCTTTTGCCTCCATCCTGTAGGTCTTTGGGGCTATAATCGCGAGTTATTTGTGTACAAACGGGGCTGCGCAGCGTCCACATGGAGTCAGGGGACGGTGACGGCTGGCTCCGCCTGCTGGCGCTTTCACGGGCTGGCCGGGAAGGGATAACGGTCCGATGCGCACAACTGGCCGGGAGGGTTGGCCACTGGGCAAGCGGCCTGACAAGGCAGCCGATCGCGAGCTGCTACGGGTTTCCTGCAAAATCGAGAGTTGAGCATGAGCGACGTCCACAACGAGCACGAAGAACACGAGTCACCCATCAAGACCCCCAAGCAGTTGATTGCTGTCGTGATCGCCGCCTTCCTGGTGCCGATCATCGTGATCATCCTGCTGGTCAATTTCGTCGGGCACGGTTCCAAGGAAGGCGCCGGTTCGTCGACCACCGTCGAAGCCGTCAACGACCGCATCAAGCCGATCGCCTCGCTCGAACTGAAAGATCCCAATGCGCCGCGTGTCTACAAGACGGGCGAACAGGTCTACAAGGAAGTGTGCGCCGCATGCCACGCTACCGGTGCCGCAGGCGCGCCGAAGTACAGCAACGCCGCTGACTGGGCACCGCGTATCGGCCAGGGCTTCCAGGGGCTGCTGAACTCGGTGCTGCACGGCAAGGGCGCCATGCAGGCACGCGCCGGCACCACCGCCGACGACTACTCGGACTATGAACTGGGCCGTGCCGTGGTCTACATGGCCGACGCCGGTGGCGGCAAGTTCCCCGAACCGGCCGCTCCCGCGGCCGCCGCGCCGGCCACGGCTGCCGCTTCGGACGCTGCCCCGGCTGCCGCTGCCGCACCGGCTGCTGCTGCCGCACCCGCTGCTGCGGCCCCGGCTGCCGCCGCAGCTGCCGCGCCGGCTTCGGCCGAAGTGGGCAAGAAGGTCTACGAACAGGTCTGCGCCGCCTGCCACGCCGCCGGCGTTGCCGGTGCGCCGAAGTTCGGCGACAAGGCTGCCTGGGCACCGCGCCTGAAGGAAGGCATGGATGCCGTGCACGCTTTCGCGCTCAAGGGCAAGGGCGTGATGCCGCCGAAGGGTGGCTACGCCGGCTCGGACGCCGACGTGATCGCCGCGGTGGACTACATGGCGAACGCTTCGAAATAAGCTGCCATGCGCCGCGTGAGCGGCGCCGTGGTCCGACGAAAAAGCCCGCGGCATGCCGCGGGCTTTTTCATTGGTGCGGCGCCGGTCCGGCGCGGCGGGCTGGCCTCAGACCACGCGCGAGTAGCGCAGCGGCATCGCCACGGGCGTACCCGCATCAGCGTTGCGGGCCGGCGCGGCGGTCTTGCCGGCCCGGCCCGCGTCGTCGCGCAGGTAGCTGTCGAACACCATGGCCAGCCGGCGCACCAGCAGCCGGCCCAGTGGCGTGACCTCGATGCGCCCGGCTGCGATCCGTACCAGCCCGTCTTCGGCCAGCCGCGCCAGCTCGGCCAGTTCGGTGGCGAAGTGCGCCGCGAAGTCGATGCCGTGGCGGGCGGCCACCGCGTCCGTGTCGAGCACGCCGTTGCACATCAGGGCGCCGATGACGTCGCGCCGCAGGCGGTCTTCGCCGCCTGTGGCAAAGCCGCGCATCACCGGCAGCGCGCCCTTGTCGAGCGCCGCGTAGTAGCCGTCGAGCGTGCGGGCGTTCTGCACATAGCGGCCGGCCACCGCGCCGATCGACGACACGCCGAAGCCCAGCTGGTCGTAGCCGGCGTGGGTGGAATAGCCCTGGAAATTGCGCTGCAGCCGGCCTTCGCGCTGGGCCACGGCGAGCGCGTCCTGCGGCAGCGCGAAGTGGTCCATGCCGATATAGACATAGCCCGCCGCCGTAAGCTGCGCGATGGTGCCGGTCAGGATGTCGAGCTTTTCCGCGGGCGCGGGCAGCGCGCGCTCGTCGATGCGGCGCTGTGGCTTGAACACATGCGGCAGGTGCGCGTAGCTGTACACCGAAAGCCGGTCCGGGCACATCGCGAGCACCTGCTCCACGGTAGTGGCAAAGCGCGCCGCGGTCTGGTGCGGCAGCCCGTAGATCAGGTCCATGCTGACCGAGTGGAAACCGAGCCGTCGCGCGGCATCGACCACGGCGCGGGTTTCGGCCTGCGACTGCACGCGATGGATGGCCTGCTGGACCTCGGCATCGAAATCCTGCACGCCGAGGCTGATGCGGTTGAAGCCCAGTTCGCCCAGCAGCGCCATCTGCGCCTCACCCACGCGGCGCGGGTCGATCTCGATGGCATGCTCGCCTTCGGGCAGCAGGTCGAAATGCGTGCGCAAGGCGCCCATCACGCGGCGCATCTCGGCGGCGTCGAGGAAGGTCGGCGTGCCGCCGCCCCAGTGCGACTGCACCACCGCGCGCCGCGCGCCGAGCCGTGCGGCCACCATGCCGATCTCGCGCACGAGGTAGTCCACGTAGCGGCCGCTGCGGCGGTGGTCGCGCGTGATGATCTTGTTGCAGCCGCAGTAGTAGCAGATGTTCTCGCAGAACGGCACATGCACATAGAGCGAGAGCGGTGCCTGCCGGCCGTCGGTTGGTTCTGCCGCGCCGCAGTCGGCCAGCGCCCGCAGGTAGTCCGCTTCGCCGAAGCGGTCGTGGAAGCGGTCCGCGGTGGGGTAGGAGGTGTAGCGCGGCCCGTTGATGTCCATGCGCCCGGCCAGCGCGCGGAAACCGGCCAGGGCGTCTTGCCCGCCCGGCCGCTTGCCGGCGCAGGCCGCGCCGCAGTTGCCGGAGCAGGTGCGCGGCGGGCTGTCCGCCGCGGAGGCGGTGCGCTCGGAGGACAGCGCGAAGGATGGCGTGGCGGGGGCAGTCGCAGGCATGGGGCGGCCTTCGTATGGGATTTCGATGACCCATCGTAGAGGGGGCCGGCCCCGCCGGCGTTGACCGGCATCAAGCCGCCGCGATCGAGCGTGCAGCGCACTTGCGTCCGCGTCGCCCCGGCGTCACGCGCGGCGCGCGCGGCGCGCAGCATGCTCAGCAGCGCTCAGGCACGCGGCAGCGTGATGCGCACGCGCAGCCCGCCCTCGGGCCGGTTGGCCAGGCTCAGCTCGCCGCCGTGGCGCGCGACGATGTCCGCGGCGATCGACAGGCCCATGCCCACTCCGCCGGTGGCGCGGCTGCGCGAGGACTCCAGCCGGTAGAACGGCTCCAGCACGCGCGCCATTTCCTCGGGCGGAATGCCGGGCCCGTTGTCGCACACATCGATCACCACGCGCTCCGGGCTGTCGGCCAGCTCGATGCGGGCGCTGCCGCCGTAGCGGTGCGCGTTCTCCACCAGGTTGACCACGGCGCGGCGCAGTTCGGCCGGATAGGCCAGCAGCGGCGCGGCGTCGCCGCTCAGGCTGACGTCCTGGCCGATCTCGCTGGCATCGTCCACCACCGCCTGCAGCAGGGCATGCACGTCCACGCGCTGGCGCGGCGCGGCATTGCCGTCGCGTTCGCGCAGGTAATAGAGCGTGGCGTCGATCAGCCCGTTCATTTCCGCCAGGTCCTGGCGCAGGCGATAGCGCACCTGGTTATCGTCCACGCCTTCGATGCGCAGGCTCATGCGCGTAAGCGGCGTGCGCAGGTCGTGCGACACCGCCGCCAGGAACCGCGATTGTTGCGCGAGCTGGGTGCGGATGCGCCGCTGCATGTGATTGAAGGCCTTGGCCGCGGCGCGCGCCTCGGCCGGGCCGCTCTCCTCGTCCAGCGGCGGCGCGTGCACGTCCTGCGCCAGCCGGCCGGCGCTGCTGGCCAGGCGTTGCACGGGGCGCGCCAGCAAGCGCGCGCCGGCCCAGGATGCGGCGATGATGGCGGCAAGCTGGAACAGCAGCCCGAGGCGGGGCGGGCCAAAGCCGCGCGGCCCGCGCGGGTGGCGGTGCCGGGGCGGCGCGCTGTTGGCTTCGGGACCGGCGCCGAAATTCCCGCCCGGGCCGCCGGCGCGCGGTCCCGCGCCGGGTTGCCCCTCGTCGCCCGGCGGCGGAGGCGGCGGTTCGTCGCCCGGCACCAGCGTGAAGCCGCTCGCGCCGGGGCGCGGGAATACGCTTTCGATCACGGTGACGCCCAGCAGGTGAACGGCCAGCATGATGGCCGCCATCACCAGGAACAGGCGCACGAACATCGAGTCATGGCGGGCCAGCCAGCCCGCGCGCTCAGCCTTCGACGGTGCCGGTGAAGACATAGCCCTCGCCTCGAACGGTGCGGATCAGCGCCGGGTCGCGCGGATCGTCGCGCAGTTTCTGGCGCAGGCGCGAGACCAGCAGGTCGATGCTGCGGTCGAATACGTCCAGGTCGCGGCCGCGCGCCTGGTTGATCAGCAGCTCGCGGTCCAGCACCCGGTTGGGATGCTCGATAAATGCCAGCAGCAGGCGGAATTCCGCGTTGGAAAGCGGCACCACCGTTTCCTCGCCGTCCACCAGCTGGCGCAGCGTGGTGTTCAGCCGCCAGTTGCCGAAGCGCACTTCGTGGCCGCCCACCGCCGCCGGGCGCTTCGGGCCGGCGCCGCCGCCGCCGCGCGTGCGTCGCAGCACGGTGTGGATGCGCGCCACCAGTTCGCGCATCTCGAAGGGCTTGGTGACGTAGTCGTCCGCGCCCACCTCGAGGCCGACCACGCGGTCCGCCAGTTCGGTGCGCGCGGTCAGCATGATGACCGGCAGGTCGCCGCGCTCGCGGATCTCGCGGCACAGCGCCAGCCCGTTCTCGCCGGGCAGGGAAAGGTCGAGCACCACGAGGTCGTAGTCGCGCGCGGCCAGCGCGGCGCGCATGGCGGTGCCGCCCTCGGCGCCATCGGCTTCGATGCCGAAGGTGGCGAGATATTCGGCCAGCATGGCGCGGATCTGCGGGTCGTCGTCGACGACCAGCAGGTGCAGGGGCGAGGCGGGAGAAAGGTCCATCGGGATATCGGTATGGCAGGTGGCAGCCGTTGGCTGCGTGGTTTGCGGCGCGCCGGACGGCGGCCGACGCGGGATGCGCGCCGAGGCAGGCGGCGCATTGCCTGCGCCAGGCGAACACTCTACCAGCACGGCGGGGCGTCCTGATGGACACGGTGTGGCGGCTTTGTATCAGTTCCGATACGAAACGCCGGGCCCGGCGGCCAGCGTGTACGCCAATGCTTCGCCATGCTGACCAAGCGCTCAAGCAGATGCCGGCGCGTCTTTTTAAGATGACATGTCGGCAACCCGCCGCTTGTTTGGGCCTGCGCACGCTATGCTGGATGACAGCGGCATGAGGCCGGGGCCAGCGCGCCGGGTTGCTCCTTTCCCATGACGACTCTGGAAACTGCCATGAATCAGACACAAGGATCGCTGCCCCGCCCGCTGCCCCGCCCGCGCGCCTTTGTCGCGCTGGCCCTGCTTTGCGGCGCCTGCGCCACGGCGCTGCCTGCCTACGCACTGCCGGCCGGCGCACCCGAGCGGCCGGTGCCGCCTTCGCTGCGCGAAGACTTGGCGCTGACGCCGGCCCAGACTACCCTTTGGCATGCCGCGCGCGCCGCGCAACGCGAGGCCCGGGCGCACGCGCTGGAGCTGCGCGCCCGCTTTATCCGCGAAGGCGGCGAGATCGGCCCGATGGACCCCATGGACCTGATGGACCCGACCGACCCGACGGACCCGATGGACGAGCCAGGCACGGAGACGCCGCTGCGCGAGCGGGCGGCGCGCGAAGACCGCTTGCGCGATGCGCTGGAGCACGACCGGCGCATCGCGCGCGACCGGAGGATTGCGTTCGAAGACAGCCTGGACGCGGCCCAGCGCAGTCGCCTGCGTGCCCTGGCCGGCACGCCACGCTGGGCAGGGCCGCCGCCGGGAGCGCCAATGGGGGCCTTCCCAGGCCACGCGCATGGCCCGGCGCCCATGCCCTGCGCCATTGCCGGGCCCGGTCCGGCAGGCGTACCCGGTGCTGCGGCACCCTATCGACAGGAAGCCAAAGATGCACGATGAAGCACTCATGCCTGACGATGGCCGGCGCCGCTTTCTGGGCGGCGTACTAGGCACCGGCCTGCTTGGGCTGGCCGGCGAGACCGGCGCGGCCCCGGCCGCCCCGCCACTGCTTTGCCTGCTGACGCCCGAACTGATGGAAGGCCCCTTCTATATAGACCAGGCCCTGGTGCGCAGCGATATCCGCGACCACCGGCCCGGGATTCCGATGCGGCTGCGCCTGCTCGTGGTGGACAGCACGCGCAACTGCGCGCGGGTACCGGGCGCGGTGGCCAGCATCTGGCATTGCGATGCCGGCGGCGAGTACAGCGGATACGACCAGGCCAGCCTCCAGCCGCCCGGTGGGCCGCATGATGGCAATGGTCCTCCGCACGGTGGCGCCGCGGCGCCGGCGGAGCCGGGCGGCATGCATGTCGTGCCCGACAACAAGCTGCGTTTCCTGCGCGGCGTGCAGACCACCAGGGCCGACGGCAGCGCCCAGTTCCTCACCATCTACCCAGGCTGGTACGCGCCGCGCGCGGTGCATATCCACCTGAAGATCCATCTTGGCGAACAGCACGTCCTGACCACCCAGATGTTCTTCGACGACCGGGTCAGCCGGCTGGTGCACATGGGCCATCCGGCCTACCGCGCGCGCGGCGCCTCGCCGGTGTCGACGCGGCAGGACCCGATCGCCGGCGCGCATCCCGGCATCGTGCAGGTCCACCGGTCGGGCGATGCGACCCTGTTGCTGGAAGGCGAATTCGTGGTGGGGATCGCGCGGGCCTGATGCCGGCGGGGCAGAAAAGAACGCCCCCTGGCGCGCGAGCGCGGGGGCGTCGAAACAGGGAAGAAGTCGGGCATGCCGCCCGGCCACGCTCACTCCGAAGGGACGAAGCGGCGCGGCACCCGGACCAGTAAGGCAGTCCGGGCAATCGTGATGTTAGAAGGCCGGCCCGCTGCGATCTTGTCCCGCTTGTAGGCCAATGTATCGACTTTGTACAAAGCCGGCGCGCGTGCCGTGCGTGCGGCTCAGGACGCGGCGGTCTTGCCCGGCGTGCCGAGCAGTGCCTTGAGGCCGGCCAGGCGGTCCTTGGGGCTCATGGCGGGCGTGGCGTCCGCCGGCGCGGGCGCTTCCTCGAGCTTCATCTCGCCGATAAAGCGCGAAGGTTCGCAGGAGTAGGTGTCGCGCGCGCGCTTGCGCTTCTTGCACCAGCTGATGTGCAGGCTGCGCTGGGCGCGCGTGATGCCGACGTACATCAGGCGGCGCTCTTCCTCGATCTTCTCGTCGCCGAGGTCTTCGTCCTCGCGGCAATGCGGCAGGATGCCCTCTTCCACGCCGACCAGGAACACGTGCGGGTACTCCAGCCCCTTGGAGGCGTGCAGCGTGGACAGGCGCACCGCGTCGGGATCTTCCTCGCGGCCTTCGAGCATGCTCATCAGCGCCACGGTCTGGGTCAGCTCCAGCAGGTTCTTGCCTTCGTCGCCGAAGCCGTCGGCGGTGTCGAAGCCGGTGGCCTCGCCGCCCTCGGCGGCCTCGGGCTTGGTGCCCTTGCGCTTGAGCCAGTCGAGGAATTCGAGCGTGTTGGTCCAGCGCGACTGGGCCTGGCGCTCGTCGAACGTGTCGTACAGGTAGGCCTCGTAGTGGATGCCTTCCATCATGTCGTCGAGCACTTCGGTGGCGGGATCGCTGGCGGCGCGGCCGGCCAGGCGCACCATGGCTTCGCAGAACACGCGCAGCGGCTCGAGCTGGCGCGGCTGCAGCTTGCCTTCGATGCCGCCCATCATGGCCGCTTCGAACAGCGAGACCTTGGCCTGCCCGGCGAAGGTGCCCAGCACTTCCAGCGTGGCGTTGCCGACGCCGCGGCGCGGCGTGGTGATGGCGCGGATGAAGGCGGGATCATCGTCCGGATTGGCGATCAGGCGCAGGTAGGCGCAGATGTCCTTGATCTCGGCCTTGTCGAAGAAGCTCTGGCCGCCCGACAGCACATAGGGAATGCGCTCGCGCCGCAGGATCTGCTCGAACAGGCGCGCCTGGTGGTTGCCGCGGTAGAGGATGGCGTAGTCACGGAACTGCGCGCGCCGCTCGAACTTGTGCGCCGAGAGCCGGAACACCACCGACTCGGCTTCGTGCTCCTCGTCGTTCATCGGGTTGATGGCGATGGGGTCGCCCATGCCGTGCTCGCTCCACAGCTTCTTGTCGAACAGCTTCGGATTGTTGGAGATGACGGCGTTGGCGGCCTCCAGGATGCGCACGGTGGAGCGGTAGTTCTGCTCCAGCTTGACCACCTTGAGATCGGGGAAGTCGGTCTGCAGCAGGCGCAGGTTGTCCAGCGTGGCGCCGCGCCAGCCGTAGATGGCCTGGTCGTCGTCGCCCACCGCGGTGAAGGCCGGCGCGCGCAGGTGCGAGCCGCCGGCCAGCAGCTTGAGCAGCTGGTACTGGCAGGCGTTGGTGTCCTGGTATTCATCGACCAGGAAGTAGCGCAGGCGGTTCTGCCACTTCATGCGCACCGCTTCGTCGCGCGCGAACAGCTCGGCCGGCAGGCGGATCAGGTCGTCGAAATCCACCGCCTGGTAGGCGTTGAGCGTGGCCACGTAGTTGCGGTAGACCAGCGCGGCCTGGTGGTCGTCGGCGCTCTCGGCGGTGGCGATGGCGGTCTCTGGATCGACCATGCCGTTCTTCCACAGCGAGATGGTGCTCTGCACGCTGCGGATCAGCTTCTTGTCGGTGGTGGCGAGCTGCTCCTGCACCAGGCCGAAGCAGTCGTCCGAGTCCATGATGGAAAAGCGCGGCTTCAGCCCCACGTGCTCGGCCTCGGCGCGCAGGATCTGCACGCCGAGCGAGTGGAAGGTGCTGACCGTCATCTGCTTGAGCGGAATGCGGCGGCCCTCGCGCGTGGTCTTGCCTTCCATCAGCTTGGCGATACGCTCCTGCATCTCCTTGGCGGCCTTGTTGGTGAAGGTCACCGCGGCGATATGCTTGGGCTCGAACCCCTTGTCCTCGATCAGGTGCGCGATCTTCTGCGTGATCACCCGCGTCTTGCCCGAACCGGCGCCGGCCAGCACCAGGCAGGGGCCGTCGAGATAGCGGACGGCTTCGGATTGGGCGGGATTGAGTCCGTGGGTCATGCGTTTGGCGTGGTGGCGGAAGCGGATGGCGAAATGGCTGGCGAAGACGACGCGGCCAGGGCTGCCTGTGAAGACTGCGGCACCGGGGTGATGTCCCCGCAAGCGACAGCAGCCGCAGATGTTAACACGCCGGGTTGCCGGCCCCGGGGTGCCGGTGCCGTGCCGCGCGCCACGCGTTGACAAGCCACCGGGGCTGCCTGTAGAGTCGCGCCATCCGGCCGGGAGAGCGCGCAGATCTTGCGCCGCCGAAGGGGTATCACCCGAAAACTCTCAGGCACCATGGACTGGTCGGATCGGCTTGCAATATGCACACGATGCACGCCGTACTCTGGAGAGCGGCACCCGCCACGCGCGCAAGCGACGGCGAGCGTGCCCACCGAAGGGGCGCGCAGGGCACAGGTCCACCGGACCGCCTTGTAATCTCTCAGGTATCGAGGACAGAGGGGTCATCCGCCGCGGCGGATCTGGCAGCGCCATGGCGCGCCGGGTCTGGCGGCGGATGACCCTTTTTTCGTTTTCGAACCGAGATTTCCGCCTTCCCCCGAGGACTACATGACGCTCCAGGCCACGCCCCTCAATGCCATCCACCGCGCACTCGGCGCCCGCATGGTCGACTTCGGCGGCTGGGACATGCCGGTCAACTACGGCTCCCAGATCGAAGAACACAATGCCGTGCGCACCGACGCCGGCATGTTCGACGTCTCCCACATGTGCGTGGTCGACCTGGCCGGCGCCAATGTGCGCGCCTTCCTGCGCGGCCTGCTGGCCAACAATGTGGACAAGCTGCAGACGCCGGGCAAGGCACTTTATTCCTGCATGCTCGACGAGAGCGGCGGCGTCATCGACGACCTGATCGTCTACTTCTTCGCCGAGGACCGCTTCCGCCTGGTAGTCAATGCCAGCACCGCGACCGGCGATATCGAATGGATCACCGCGCGCAACGCCGCCACCGGCAGCGGCGTCACCATCACCCCGCGCCGCGGCGACAACGCCCCCGCGGGCGCCGCGCCGCTGGCCATCGTCGCCGTGCAGGGCCCGAACGCCCGCGCCAAGGTGTGGAGCGCCTTCCCCTCCACCCAGCCCAGCGAAGCCCTCAAGCCCTTCAACGCCATCGTGGTGCAGGATCCCGCCCTGGGCGAAGTCATGGTGGCGCGCACCGGCTACACCGGCGAGGATGGTTTCGAACTGGTGGTGCCGGCCGCGAACGTGGCCGGCCTGTGGGAGAAGCTGGTCGCTGCCGGCGTGCGCCCGGCCGGCCTCGGCGCGCGCGACACGCTGCGCCTGGAAGCCGGCATGAACCTGTACGGCCAGGACATGGATATCCACACCTCGCCGCTCAACGCCGGCCTGGCCTGGACCGTGGACCTGCAGAGCGAGCGCGACTTCACCGGCAAGGCGGCGCTCGTCGCCGGCGGCCAGACCCAGCAGTTTGTCGGCCTGATCCTGCGTGAAAAAGGCGGCGTGCTGCGGGCGCACCAGAAGGTGATCACCACTGCCGGCGACGGCGAGATCACCAGCGGCACCTTCAGCCCTTCGCTGTCCCTGTCCATCGCATTTGCCCGCCTGCCGCGCGACGTTGCCCTCGGCGCCGAGGTGCAGGTCGAGATCCGCGACCGCAAACTCGCCGCGACTGTGGTTAAACTGCCGTTTGTGCGCAATGGCAAGGCACTCGTGAGCTGAACGCTCGCACCGGTCACAGCGCGCCCGCCGGCGACGGATTGCCTCCGCCCGGCGGGCGCTGAAAAAACAAATTGAATCTGGAGAATCCCATGAATTTCCCCGCCGACCTGAAATACACCGAGTCCCATGAATGGGTGCGCGTCGAAGCCGACGGCACGCTGACCATCGGCATCACCGACCACGCGCAGGACGCGCTGGGCGACATCGTGTTCCTGGAGCTGCCGGAAGTGGGCAAGTCGGTCGGCGCAGGCGACGCGCTGGCGGTGGTGGAATCGGTCAAGGCCGCTTCCGACATCTACGCGCCGGTGGCCGGCGAAGTGATCGCCGTCAACGAAGCCGCCGTCGCCGCGCCGGAAAGCGTCAATGCCGACGCCTTCGATGCGTGGCTGTTCAAGCTCAAGCCGGCCAACAGCGACGACGTCAACGGCCTGATGTCGGTGGACGCCTACAAGGCCAACGTCGGCGCCTGACGCGACACCCTGCCGCTCCCGCGAGGCTTGCCTGCCACGGGAGCGGCGACTGAAGACTGATGCACGGCGGCGCGGCTGACCACCCGCCGCCCTGCGCCCAACGAGGTTCTTGCCATGAACGCCCCCCTGCCCATGAACGCAGCCAAAGGTGCCCGGCCCACGCTGGCCGAACTGGAGGCGCGCGACGCCTTTGCTTCCCGTCATATCGGCCCCGATGCCGCCGAGCAGCAACACATGCTCAAGGTACTCGGCTACGACAGCCGTGCCGCGCTGATCGACGCCGTCATTCCCGCCGCCATCCGCCGCCGCGACGGCATGCCGCTGGGCGAGTTCACCGAGCCGCTCACCGAGGAAGGCGCCCTGGCCAGGCTGCGCGGCCTGGCCAGCAAGAACCTGGTGCTCAAGAGCTTTATCGGCCAGGGCTACTACAACACGCTGACGCCCGGCGTCATCCTGCGCAATATCTTCGAGAACCCGGCCTGGTACACCGCCTACACGCCGTACCAGCCTGAAATCTCGCAAGGCCGCCTGGAAGCCATGCTGAACTTCCAGCAGATGGTCACCGACCTGACCGGCCTGGATATCGCCAACGCCTCGATGCTCGACGAAGGCACCGCCGCGGCCGAGGCCATGACGCTGCTGCAGCGGGTCAACAAGCACGCTTCCAACACCTTCTACGTGGCCGACGACGTGCTGCCGCAGACGCTGGAAGTGGTACGCACGCGCGCGCTGCCGCTGGGCATCGAAGTCAAGGTCGGCCCCGCGGCCGACGCTGCCGGCGCCCATGCCTTTGGCGTGCTGCTGCAGTACCCGGGCGTCAACGGTGACGTGGCCGACTACCGCGCCATCGCCGACGCCGTGCACGCCGCCGGCGGCCTGGTGGTGGCCGCCGCCGACCTGCTGGCGCTGACCCTGATCGCCGCGCCCGGCGAATGGGGCGCCGACGTGGCGGTGGGCAACTCGCAGCGTTTCGGCGTGCCGCTGGGCTTTGGCGGCCCGCACGCCGGCTACATGGCGGTCAAGGACGCGTTCAAGCGCTCCATGCCCGGCCGCCTGGTCGGCGTGACCATCGACGCGCAGGGCAACAAGGCTTATCGCCTGGCCCTGCAGACGCGCGAGCAGCATATCCGGCGCGAGAAGGCCACTTCCAATATCTGCACGGCGCAGGTGCTGCTGGCGGTGATGGCCTCGATGTACGCCGTGTACCACGGCCCGCAGGGCCTCAAGCGCATCGCCCAGCGCGTGCACCGCCTCGCCGCCACGCTGGCCGCAGGCCTGGAGGTGCTCGGCTACACCCGCACCAACGCGACCTTCTTCGACACGCTCACGCTGGTGACCGGCTTCAACACCGAGGCCATCCACGCGGCCGCCACCGCGCGCGGCATCAACCTGCGCCACGCCGGCGCCAACCGCATCGGCATCTCGCTGGACGAGACCACCTCGCGCGAAGACGTGATCGCGCTGTGGGAAATCTTCGCGCACGGCAAGCCGGTGCCCGGGTTCGACGCACTGGAAGCCGCCGCGCAGGACGCCTTCCCCGCGGCGCTTGCGCGCCAGAGCGCCTACCTGACCCACCCGGTCTTCAATACGCACCACGCCGAGCACGAGATGCTGCGCTACCTGCGCATGCTGGCCGACAAGGACCTGGCGCTGGACCGCACCATGATCCCGCTCGGTTCGTGCACGATGAAGCTCAACGCCACCAGCGAGATGATCCCGGTGACGTGGCCCGAGTTCAGCAAGATCCATCCGTTCGCGCCGCTGGACCAGACCGTGGGCTACCGCGAGATGATCGACCAGCTCGAAGCCATGCTGTGCGCGGCCACCGGCTACGCCGCGGTGAGCCTGCAGCCCAACGCCGGCTCGCAGGGCGAGTACGCGGGCCTGCTGATCATCCACGCGTATCACGCCAGCCGCGGCGAAAGCCATCGCGACATCTGCCTGATCCCCTCCTCCGCGCACGGCACCAACCCGGCCTCGGCGCAGATGGCCGGCATGAAGGTGGTGGTGGTGGCCTGCGACGAAGACGGCAACGTCGACCTCGCCGACCTGGCGAAGAAGGCCGAGCAGCACAGCCGCAACCTCGCCGCCATCATGATCACCTACCCGTCCACGCACGGCGTGTTCGAGCAGGGCGTGCAGCAGATCTGCGACATCGTGCACAAGCACGGCGGCCAGGTCTACGTGGACGGCGCCAACATGAACGCCATGGTCGGCACCGCCGCGCCCGGCCAGTTCGGCGGCGACGTCTCGCACCTGAACCTGCACAAGACCTTCTGCATCCCGCACGGCGGCGGCGGACCCGGCGTGGGCCCGGTGGCGGTCGGCGCGCACCTGGCGGACTTCCTGCCCAACCAGGACAGCGTGGGCTACCGCCGCGACGACAACGGCATCGGCGGCGTGTCCGCCGCGCCGTTCGGCTCGGCCAGCATCCTGCCGATCTCGTGGATGTACGTCGCCATGATGGGCTCGGCCGGCCTCACCGCCGCCACCGAGAACGCCATCCTCGCCGCCAACTACGTGGCGCGCCGCCTGTCGCCGCATTTCCCGGTGCTGTACACGGGCCAGCACGGCCTGGTCGCGCACGAGTGCATCCTGGACCTGCGCCCGCTGCAGAAGACCACCGGCATCTCCAACGAGGACGTGGCCAAGCGCCTGATGGACTACGGCTTCCACGCGCCGACCATGAGCTTCCCGGTGCCGGGCACGCTGATGATCGAGCCGACCGAGAGCGAGGCCCTGCACGAACTGGACCGCTTCATCGACGCCATGATCGCCATCCGCGCCGAGATCGCCCGCGTGGAGGACGGCAGCTTCGACCGCGAGGACAACCCGCTGAAGAACGCGCCGCACACTGCCGCCGTGATCACCGCCGACGCCTGGGAGCACAAGTACACGCGCCAGGAAGCCGCCTACCCGGTGGCCGCGCTGCGCACGCAGAAGTACTGGCCGCCGGTGGGCCGCGCCGACAACGTCTACGGCGACCGCAACCTGTTCTGCGCCTGCGTGCCGATGAGCGAGTACGCCGAAGAGTAAGCTGGCGGGAGCCGGGGCCTGTCCGCCGTTGCGGCAGCCCCCGGCGCTTGCGCCAACGCGCTATGCTCGGTGTGGTTGCCCGGCCACCCGGCCGCGCCCGGCAAACGGAGCACGCATGTGGAACCTCAGCGCCCCATGGTGGGAATTCGTCCTGCGCGGACTGATTGTCTACGGCAGCCTGCTGGTGCTGCTGCGGCTCTCCGGCAAGCGCCAGATCGGCCAGCTGACATCGCTCGACCTGGTGCTGCTGCTGGTGCTGTCCAACGCGGTGCAGAATTCGATGAATGCGGGCGACAACTCCGTCACCGCGGGCCTGATCCTTGCCGTGACGCTGGTCGGCGCCAATCTCGTGCTGGCCTGGCTGAGCTGGCGCAGCCGGCGTTTTGAGAATGTCGTGGAAGGCCGCCCGCAGGTCCTGATCCATGAAGGCCAGGTCTTTGCCGACGTGATGAAGCACGCCTACATCACCCGCGACGACCTGCACAAGGCATTGCGCCATGCCGGCTGCGAGCGCGTTGGCGATGTGCATTTCGCGATTCTCGAGAACGACGGCACCATCAGCGTGATGGTGAGGAAGGACGCCCCGCCCACTCCGCGCGACGCAGCCACCTCGCTGTGGCGCGCCCCCCTCAACAACGATAGCGACGCGCCGGTCTGACGCCGGTGGGTTGCAGATAGCCAAGATCCCCAGGAGCCTTGCCATGGCAGTCAGCGTCTTCGATCTGTTCAAGGTGGGCATCGGCCCTTCCAGTTCGCACACCGTCGGCCCGATGCGCGCCGCGCTGATGTTCGCCCAGGGCCTGGCACGTGATGGCCTGATGCCCCAGGTGGCCAGCGTGCGCGTCGAGCTGTACGGCTCGCTCGGCGCCACCGGCCGCGGCCACGGCACCGACAAGGGGGTCATCCTCGGCCTGCTGGGCGAAGCGCCCGACACCATCGACCCGGACACCATCGAGCTGCGCCTGGCCGCGCTGCGCGCCAGCCGCACGCTGTCGCTGCTGGGCGCGCACCCGGTGCCGTTCGTGGAGAAGGAGCACATCGTCTTCTACCGGCGCGAAGCCATGGCCGAGCATCCCAACGGCATGAAGTTCCATGCCTTCGATGCCGCCGGGCAGCCCTTGCGCGAGGGGCGCTACCTGTCGGTGGGCGGCGGCTTCGTCGTCACGGCGGGCGCGGCCAACACGCAGATCCTCGGTGCCGACCAGCAGTTGCCGCACCCGTTCCGCAGCGGACGCGCGATGCTGGAAATGGCGGCGGCCAGCAAGAAGAGCATCGCGCGCCTGATGATGGAAAACGAATGCGTGTGGCACAGCGAAGCCGATGTCAACGCCGGGCTGCTGCGCATCTGGGCCGTGATGCAGGCCTGCGTGGCGCGCGGCTGCCGCACCGACGGCGAGCTGCCGGGCCCGTTCAAGGTCAGGCGGCGTGCGCCCGAGCTGTTCCGCAACCTCACCGAGCATGCCGAGCGCGCGCTGGCCGATCCGCTCTCGGTGATGGACTGGGTCAACCTGTACGCCATCGCCGTGAACGAGGAGAACGCCGCCGGCGGCCGCGTGGTGACGGCGCCCACCAACGGCGCGGCCGGCATCATCCCGGCCGTGCTGCACTACTACGACCGCTTCGTGCCCGGGGCCAACCCGCAGGGCGTGATCGACTTCCTGCTGACGGCCGGCGCGATCGGCATGCTGTACAAGCTCAACGCCTCCATCTCCGGCGCCGAAGTGGGCTGCCAGGGCGAGGTCGGCGTGGCCTGCTCGATGGCCGCGGGCGCGCTTGCCGCCGTGATGGGCGGCACGCCGGAGCAGGTGGAGAACGCCGCCGAGATCGGCATGGAACATAACCTGGGCCTGACCTGCGACCCGGTCGGCGGGCTGGTGCAGATCCCGTGCATCGAGCGCAATGCAATGGCCTCGGTGAAGGCCGTCAACGCGGCGCGCATGGCGCTGCGCGGCGACGGCGCGCACTACGTGTCGCTCGATTCGGTGATCAAGACGATGCGCGAGACCGGCGCGGACATGAAGACGAAGTACAAGGAAACGGCGCGCGGCGGGCTGGCGGTGAATATCGTGGAGTGCTGAGCCGGCGCGCACCGGGGATCTGCCGCCGGGGCGGCAGGCGTGGCGGGCGGCGCGGTGCCGTCTCCAGTGCTTTCTGCTACGCTTGCCCGGCTTACAACCGAAACGGAGACCCGGCATGATCAAGATCAGCATCCTCTACCCGTACAGCAAGGACGGCAAGTTCGATTTCGACTATTACCGCACGCGCCACATGCCGCGCGCTGTCGAGCTGTACAGCGCGCAGCCGGGCTATCGTGGCGTGGCGGTGGAGCGCGGGCTGGGCGGCGGCGCTCCGGGATCCGATCCGGCCTATGCCGCGATGTGCCACTTCCTGTTCGACTCGCTGCCGGACTTCGTGGCCGCCTCCCGGGCCGCGGGAAAGGAACTGCAACAGGACATCCCCAACTACACTAATGCAGTGCCGGTAGTGCAGATCAGCGAAGTGGTGGACATCGCCTGAACCGGCGGACTGGTGCCGCGCGCGCCGCGGCGCTGTTTCTTGCATTCCCGATCCGACCGTGCCGTCGTGCAGACCGTCATGCAGACCTTCTACCAGCTGTTCGACGAGACCTCGTCAACCTTCACCTACCTGCTGATCGACGCCGCCACGCGCGAAGCCTTGCTGATCGACCCGGTCGACCGGCAGCTCGCGCGCGACATGGCTTGCCTGCAGGCCAGCGGCGCCCGGCTGGCGTGGGTGGTGGAAACACACGCGCACGCCGACCACATCACCTCCGCCGGCCATGTTGCGATGCAAACCGGCGCACACAGCGCGGCGCCGTCGGGCTGCGATATCCGTCCCGCGGAGAAACAGCTGATCGACGGCGACACGCTGCCGTTCGGCACGCAGGTGCTGCGCGCCATCCATACGCCCGGCCACACCGCCGGCAGCATGAGCTACCTGTGGGAAGAGGCCACGCCGGCCGGCCCGGTGCGACGCGTCTTCACCGGCGACGCGCTGCTGATCGACGGCTGCGGCCGCACCGATTTCCAGTCGGGCGACGCCGGCACCTTGTACGACAGCCTCACCCGCAAGCTCTTCACCCTGCCGGACGACACGCTGGTCTATCCCGCGCACGACTACAAGGGCCGCACGGCATCCACCATCGGTCACGAACGCCAGCACAACAGCCGCGTAGCCGGCCATACGCGCATCCAGTTCATCGAGATCATGAAGCAGCTCAACCTGCCCAGGCCGAAGCTGATCGACGTGGCAGTGCCGGCCAACCAGCGCCTGGGCCTGCGTGACGGTGACCACGTGCCGCACGGGGTCTAGGTCTAGCGGGCAATTGGGCAATTGGGCAAGCGGCCAACTGGCCGGAGGCAGCTGCGTGCCTCAGCTCGCCCAGCTGTCGCAGGTCTGCCGCACCGTCTCGCGCAGGCTGCGGGTGTCGGCATCGATCTGGCGCACGCGTTCGGCATCGCCGTTGCGGCTTTGCGCCAGCGCGCGGATATTGGCCAGCGCGTCGAGCGAGCCCAGCGCTTCTGCATGCGGCACCAGCGCGTCGCAGATCGTCACGATGTGATCGGCGATGGGCATGCGCGTCAGTTCGTTGGGATGCACGTACTCGCCTTCAAGGCCGAAGCGGCAGGCCTGGAAGCGATTGAAGGTATAGACCAGGTAATCGTCTTCCTGCGGCATGAACGGGCGCGACAGCAGCAGGTAGCGCGCCAGCGCCTGGATATAGGCGGCAATGTCGCACGCGCGCTGCACGGTCAGCGGCGTATCCATCACGCGGACTTCGATGGTGCCGAATTCCGGCTTGGGACGGATATCCCAGTAGAAATCCTTCATGCTCTCGATCACGCCCGTGGCGTGCATCTTCTCGAAGTAGGCGGTGAAGGCGTCCCAGGTGAGCAGGTGCGGTGCGCGCCCGCTCATGGGGAAGGCCGCCACGGAATTCAGCCGCGCCGAGGCGAAACCGGTATCCACGCCCTGCACGAACGGCGACGAAGCCGCCAGCGCGACGAAGTGCGGCACGTAGCGTCCGATCGCGTGCAGCAGGAACAGCGATTCGTCGGCGCTCGGGCAGCCGATATGCACGTGCTGGCCGAACACCGTGAACTGCTTGGCGAGGTAGCCGTACAGCTCGGAAATGTACTGGTAGCGAGGCGAATCCGAGATGGTGCGGTCGGCCCATTGCTGGAACGGGTGCGTGCCGCCGCCGCAGATGCCGAGGTTGAGCGAGCGCGAAGCGTCCACCATCAGGTCGCGCATGGTGCCGAGTTCATCCAGCGCCTGTGCATAACTGTGGCAGATGCCGGTACTGATCTCGATCATCGAGGGGCTGATCTCGGGCTTGATGTCGCCGGCATGCCGGGCGCCTTTCAGCGCACGCAGCAAGTCGGGCGCGAACGGCGCCAGGTCATAGTCATGACGGTTGACCAGCTGCAGCTCCAGCTCCACGCCAAAGGTCAGCGCTTCGGAGTGCTTGAACGGTTCGAGTGACATCAGCGGCCTCCTCCATTGCTTCTGACTTCGCCGGCGTAGCGAAGTGCCCAGGCGGCCAACGCCGGGCCGAGCAGTTGCTCGAGCGCCAGCGAGCACAGGATGATGGCGGCCAGCGGCTCGCCCGTGGACGGATAAAGGCGCGCCACGTCGCTCATCAGCAAGTAGGCCAGGCCCGACATGGGCGCCAGCGCCACCCCGAGCGCCACGCATTGCCTGAGGCTCAGGCCGGAGAACGAGCCCAGCGAGGCCACGCCGGCCAGCTTGGCCAGGTGGCGCAGCAGCACCAGCACCACCGCGGCGCCGCCGCCGATGGCCCAGTCATGTACGGTCAGCGGCAGGCCGAGCGACACCACCATCACGATGATCAGCAGGCTGCCGGCGCTGCCGAAATGGGCGGGCCATACGCGCGGCTGGCTGTCCTGGTGCTTGAACACCACACCGGCCAGCATCAGCGAGAGCGGCATCGACAGCTTGAGCACGCGCGTGAGGGCCAGCGTGAACAGCACCAGTCCCACCAGCACCAGGAAGCTGTAGTGATCGTCCGATGCCATGCGCGCATAGATGGCGTGGCCCAGCTTGCCCACGCCCCAGGCCAGCAGGCACGAGCCCAGCAGCAAATAGAGCGGGTGCAGCAGCGCGGCGCCCAGGTTGCCGTATTCGGAATGCAGCCACCCGGTGGCGAGCTGCACGATGGTCGCGGCGTAGATGCTGTTGAGCGCCGTCATGGCGAGTAGCCGCTCGGTCACCTGGCCCTCGGCACGCAGCTCGTTCTTGAGCTGGAGCACGATGGTGGGCGAGGTACTGACCGCGATGCCGCCGGCGAGGATGGCCACGGCGGGCGTCACGCCCATCCACTGCAGCGCGGCCGCCACCAGGCCCCATGTCAGCAGGCTCTCGAACGCGCTGGTAAACAGCAGCCAGCGGTTGGCCCGCAGCCAGCTCAGCGACAGCCGGTGCCCGAGCTCGAACAGCGCCAGCGCCAGCGCCATGTCGATCAGGATGCGCGTCTGCGCGATCATGTCCTCGTCCACGATGCCGCGGCCGAGCATGCCGGCGAGCAGGCCGGTGGCCGCATAGCCGACGATGCGCGGCAGCCGCAGGTACATGCGGCACACCTCGCCCGCCAGGCCCGCGCCCACCAGGGCAAGTCCGACCCAGAACAGCCCGCCCGGTGCCAGCGGCAGGCTTGGAAATAGTTGGCTCAATCCATTCATGGACTACATGGTAACGGAGCCACATGACATTCCGTGTCAGAGTTTGTCCGACAGCGCACCTAAGTTGCAGGGAACATGATGCGTACAGGCGTAAAAAAACGCCATCTGGTGCGATGGCGTTTTCTCGTGCCGGTCCGGCGGGTGGCTTGCTAGACGCCCCAGAACTTCCAGGCGGGCCGCGTGGCACGCAGGCCGGATTCCATGCGCGCGTACTGCGCGCGCATCCTGCCCTGGTCGGCGCCGGCGGCGCGGGCTTTCTCGAAATACGCCAGCGCGGTCTCGCGCTGCGCCAGCCCGAGCGCGGCCTCGACCGCGCCAAGATAAGCGTCGCCTTCCCAGCGGTCGCGCGCGGCAAAGGCCGCTTCGAAATCGGCCAGCGCCCCGGCGTACTGCTTTTCGCCGTTGCGGATCAGGCCGCGCTGCACGCGCGGCAGGGCCTGGTCCCACGCATCGCCTTCGGTCAGCGCGATGGCCTGCTCGAACAGCGGCAGCGCGCGCTCGGGCGCGCCCAGGTCACGCCAGATCAGGCCGAATTCGTTGCACAGCCAGGCGTCCTCGATCAGCAGCGCACGCCGTTGCAGCGCCTCGATCTCGGCCAGCGCATCGGTGCGGTCGTGCTGGTCCATGCCCGCGATGCCGTTGCGCAGCAGCCCGGCGAAATGCGCGCGCGCGTGCGCGAGTGCGTGGCCGGTCTGGCTGCGCTCCTCCACCGGCAAGGCATCGGCGCGGGCGTCCATGTGCGCAAGCGCATCGCGCGCCGCCGAGGTCACTTCGCTGCCGCCGATGCCCTTCCATGCATTCACCAGCCGGCTGAACACCCAGCCCACATTGGCCGGGTCGCGCTCGAGCGGGTAGCGGTTGAGCACGTCGCCGGCCACCTCGACCGCCTTCGCATGCTGGCCCGCGGCCACCAGGCAGTCGAGCAGGTCGATCCAGTGCTCGATGAATTCGCTGACCGCGATGCCTTTCTCGTGCAGCGCGATCCGTTCGGCGCGCAGGTCCGCGCCGTCCAGGCGCTGCGCCAGGTTGTGGCACAGCATCGAATAGAGATGCGGATCGGCATCGTCGTAGCCGCCCTCGCCGGTGGCGAAGTATTGCTCGAAGCGCGCCAGGCCGAGCCGGTATGCCGCGACCACGTGGGGCGCCAGCGCGGCCTCGGCTGCCGGCACGGCATCGATGAATTCGGCCAGCGCCACGCCGGCGTTGTAGTAGCCGGCCGCGTCGGTCGCGTTCTGCACGAAGGCAAAGCGCTGCCATGGCTGCTCTTCGCCGGCCTGGTGACGCCATTCCAGCTCGCGCACCTGGGCTTTCGGGTCCGGCACCTGGCGCTGATAAGTGGCGAAATCATCCCAGGCGCCCTCGAGGTCGCCGGCGCGGTAGCGCAGCGGCGCGCGGATGCGGCGGGCGTGGGGATGGTCGGGCTGCGCAGCCAGCACGATGCCCGCCTGCTCGGCGGCAAAGGCGTCGCCGGCGGCTTCGTCGAGTTCGAGCAGGTCGGGATTGTCCAGGCCGGCGCGCGCCAGGCAAAGGCGCAGCATCGGCTCGGCCTGCTCGCCGGCGGCGTTCACGTGGGCCAGCGCCTGGGCCAGGATCTCTTGCACGCCCAGGTCCGGCGCGCGGTACAGCAGGTCGTACCAATAGGCGCCGGCGCCGGCGAAATCACCCAGCCGGCAACGCACGAGTCCCGCGTGCAGCCGGGCGCTCCATTCGCCGGAAGACAGGCCGTTGCGCAGCGCCGCCTCGTCCAGCCAGGGCTGCGCCTCCTGGAAGCGCTCCATGCTCGTGAGCAACATGCCGTAGCGGTGCGCGATCACACCGCGCGATGACCAGCGGTGCGCGGGATGCAGGTTCAGTCCGGGCAGCTTGGCCAGCGCCGCATCGAGCACGGCGAAGGCTTGCTGGGCATCGCCGCGGTCGAAGTGCAGGCGCGCCCGCAGGCAATCGAAATCCACCACCTGCGGCTGCGCCTGCGAGAGCTGGTCGAGAATGACCAGCGCCTCGTCGTAGCGCTCGGCATTGGCTAGCTCGATGGCGTGGTCGTAACTGACTTCCTGCACGGACACGGACTGCTCCTTCTGGGGTGAAATGTGCGAGTGCGGGATTATGCGCCATGCGCAGGTTTCTTGGTCCGCAATGGAAGGGGCGCTTTTCCCGGCATTCGCCGGGCTCGCCCCGCAGCCCTACCCCGGGGCGGCGGACCGGGCAAGGCCCCAGGCGAGGCTCTTTGCCCATGCGCGCGCCAGTCAGGCGCGCCGTCCGGGCGGCCCGGCGCGGCGCCTGTCCTCGCGCAGGTCCGACCACTCGAACAGGCAGGCCAGCAGCAGATAGACGCAGGCCACTGCCTCGGCGCGGAACAGCGGCGTGGTTTCGGCATGCACCGGCATGGCGCCGGCCACGCTGCACAGGACCAGCAGCAAGGCCAGCCACCAGCCCTTGAGGCGGCCGTTAAGGATGGGATCGACGCCGAACACGGCGGCGTTCAGCCACAGCCAGCCGGCCACCGCCAGCCACGGCTCGCTCGCCAGATCCCACTGCATCTGCGCCAGCAGCAGCATGGCGCCGACCGCCAGCGCGGCGCACTGCCCTTGCAGCAGGCGGGCGCGGTGGCGCTGGCGCAGCCAGGCGCGCGCCGGCAGCACCAGCGACAGGTTGGCGCCGGCCAGCAGCAGGCCCAGCGCAAACGCCAGCGTATGCGCGAACGGCGCGAACAGCGGCACCGACAAGACCATGTACATGCCGCCGATGGTCAGCGCGCCGGCCACGCCGATGCGCTGCAGCGCGGGCAGGTAGAGCAGCGCGAAAGCGGCCAGCAGGGCATACAGCTCCACGCCGATGAACCATGCGTAGAGCGACGGCAGCGAGCCGGCGAACATGGCAAAGCCGCCGATCACCACGTAGAGGCCGAACCAGCCCCACTGCACGCCTGGCAGCGACCGCCAGCGCGCCAGCCGCACCGTGACGGATTGCTGCCAGACCCGCACGTACCAGGCCCAGGCCAGCATCGGCGCCACCAGGCTGGCGCCGCACACGGCGAGCGCCAGCCACGGCGCCACGGTATCGTGCCCGGCGCGTTCCTCCTGCCGCACCACGATCATCAGCACCACGCTGGCCAGGATGGCGCCGATCCACAGCGCATGGAACAACTGCCCCCACGACAACAGCGGCCGGGATACCGCCTGCTCCCAGGCCGCCAGCACCGCCTCGTCGAAATGGTAGTGGCGTGTCTGCGGCGTCTTCCAGCGCAGTTGTTCGAGCAGGGCCTGCATGTCCTTGACGAAGCCGCCGCGCATCAGCGCTTGCCGGCGGATGCGCGCGGGCGGCGGCGCCAGAAGCGCCTGCGCCGCCGCCGAGCCCTTGGCGTAGGTGCGGAAGTAGCTGAACTGCCGGTCCGCCAGCGCGCGTGCGACCGCCTGCTGGGTCAGGGCGCGGTCGCGCCGCGCCAGGTGATCGGAAGCATCTTCCCAGCCGAAGCCTTCGAACAGCGCGGTGCGCGCCGCGGGACTGGCATCGTCCCGGGCGCAGTAGCGCAGCGCCAGCCACTCGAAGCGGTCGCGCGCTTCGATGCTGACGAAGGCATCGTCCTGCAGGCAGCGCTGCAGCGCCTCGCCGACCGGCAGCGATTGCGCGGCCAGTTCACCGCGGTCGAGCCCGGGGTAGCGGCCGCCGGCCGGCGCGGGCGGAAAGCTGGCGCGCAGCCGCTCCCACATTGCAAGGGCCAGCTCGCCCGCATCGGGCAAGGCCCGGGCCGTCTGCGGGCGCTGCGGGTCCGCCTGCACGGCGGGCGGCAGCACCTGGCCGATTGCCGGCAGCCTGCCGCGCACGGGCGAGGCGGGCGAAGTCAGCGGCGAAGCGATCGCGGCGGGCCCCGGCTCTCCGGCGGGCGGGGCAGGCGGGGCAGGCGGGGCAGCGGCGCCCGGGTCGGGCACGGCGCCGGCATCTTCGTCCTGCGCATGGTGGCGCGCCCACTCGAGCGCGAATTCATAGGCGGCGCGCAGCGCCTGGAACGCCTGCGCGTCCTCGTCGGGGCGCGTGACCTTGAGGCGCGCGGCATAGGCCGAGCGGATGCGGCGCGTATCCGTGGTCGGCGCCAGTTGCAGGACTTGCCAGTGCATTGTTCGGATCGGGCCGGTAGCGAAGCGTGGAGAGGGGACGAGCCGGGATCAGTCCCAGAGTTGCGTGTCGAGTCCGTCGAGCAGGCGCCGGATGGGCGCGCGCAGCGTGCGGATGCGCTCGGTATCCTGCGCGTCCAGCGCGGCCTGGAATTGCGCCAGCGCGCCGCTGATCTGGTCGCGGTCGCGGCCCAGGCACTGCTGGTAGAGCCGGTCGGCGCGCGCCACCAGTTGCGCGTTCTCGGCCTGGTCGCGCGGATGGATCTTGATCTCGGCAAGCGCCGCCAGGCGCTCGCCCACTTCCTCGTCGCTCAGCACGCCGGGGTTTTCCTGGATCACGATGCGGTGCGTGGCGGCGGTGGCGAGCACGGTGGCCTGCACTTCGAGGATGCCGTTGACGTCATAGGTGAAGCGCACGTCCACGCCCGACTCGGCCGCGCTGATGCGCGGCAGCGGCACGGCGATCTCGCCGAGGAAGACGTTCTCCGCCACCATCCGCCCCTCGCCCTGGAAGACGCGCAGCGCCAGCATCTCCTGCTTGTCGGCCAGCGGATGGATGCGTTCCACGCGGCTGACCGGCACCACCGAGTTGCGGTCGATCACGGGCTGGTAGTGCCCGTGGGAAAACGCCTCCGGGCCGACCCGCTGGCTGGTTTCGATGCCCAGCGAATAGGGTGCGACATCGGTCATGACCACTTCGTCCAGCGCCGCGTCGCGCGCCTTCAGGCCGGCCTGGACGGCCGCGCCGAGCGCCACCACCTCGTCGGGATTCAGCTCGGTCACGGGAAAGCGGCCGAACATGCGGCTCACCAGCCTGCGCACCATCGGCATGCGGGTGGCGCCGCCGGCCAGCACCACGCTGTCCAGCTCGGCCGGCCGGATGCGTGCGTCGCGCATGGCCTGCTCGATGGGCTTGCGCAGCCGCTCCAGCAACGGCGTGCTCAGTTCGGCAAAGACTTCCTGGGTCAGCGACATGGTGAAGGTGCGGTCCTCCCAGGTCACGGCCATGTCCGCGCCGGCGGCGTCGCTGAGCGCGCGCTTGGCACCTTCGGCGGCGTGGCGTACCCGCTCGCGCAACTGCGCCGGCCAGCGCTCGGGCTGCGCCTCGCCTTCCTGCACGCCGCCGGCGCTCAGTCGCGCATCGAGCCCGCTGTCGCGGCTGAAGCGGCGCATCAGCGCCGCGACGAAGTCCTCGCCGCCGAGGAAGTTGTCCCCGGCCGAGGCGCGTACTTCCATCACGTTCTCGAACAGTTCCAGCACAGAGACGTCGAAGGTCCCTCCGCCCAGGTCGAACACCAGGAAGCGGCTTTCCCCGTTCTGCTGCAAGCCGTAGGCCAGCGCGGCGGCGGTCGGCTCGTTGAGCAGGCGCTCCACGCGCAGCCCCGCCAGCTCGCCCGCCACACGCGTGGCGCGGCGCTGGGCGTCGCTGAAATAAGCCGGCACGGTGATCACCGCTTCGCTGACCGGCGCGCCGAGCCAGGCTTCGGCATCGGCCTTCAACGCGCGCAGCAAGAAGGACGAGAGTTCTTCCGGGCGATAGCGCCGCTCGCCCAGCGGGGTCGCGCGGGCGGTGCCCATGTAGCGCTTGAACAGTGCCGCGCTGTGCGCGGGATGGGTCAGCAGGCGGTCGCGCGCGGCCTCCCCGACGACGACCGCGCCGTCGTCCAGCACGCTCACGCACGAGGGCGTCAGGCGCTTGCCGAGAGAGTTGGGAATGATCTGCGCCCGTCCATCGCGCCAGACCGCGACCAGGCTGTTGGTGGTGCCGAGATCGATGCCGATGATGGTGTGCTTGTCGTGGTCCATGTTTCGTTCTGGCTGGTGGCGACGCATCCTTTGCGCAGCAAGCGCAACATTAATCGGCAACGGGGAAAGAATGGGAACGGCGCCGCTTCCTTGTTGCGCCCGCGAGACATCGGCTGCCCCGCTGGCGTGCCGCCAAAAGAAAACGCCACCCGAAGGTGGCGTTTCCGCATGGCGCTGGCGAAGGCTTACTTGCCGCCGACCGTCTCCAGCACGGTCCACTTGCCGCCGACCACCTTGTAGACGGTGATGCCGCCGTCCTTCAGGTCGCCGCGCGCGTCGTAGGCCAGGGCCTTGGTGGTGACGCCCTGCATATTGGTGGCGGCCAGCACCGGCAGGTAGCGCGCCGGATCGGCCGAGCCGGCCTTGACCATGGCGCTCATCATCGCGGTGGCGCCGTCATAGGCGTACGGCGAGTACGTCTGCACCTTGCCGCCGAAGCGCTTCTCGTACTTCTTCTCGTAGGTGGCGCCACCGGGCATCTGCTCCAGCGGCAGGCCGGCCAGCGACACCACGGTGCCATCGGCAGCGGTGCCGGCCAGCTTCAGGAAGTTGTCGGTCTTGGACATTTCGCCCGACACCAGCGGCGACTTCATGCCGAGTTCCTTGACCTGCTTGGCCATCGGCGCGGATTGCGTCTCGGCGCCGCCGTAGAAGATCACGTCCGGGTTGCTGCGCTTGATGTTGGTCAGCACGGCCTTGAAGTCCACCGCCTTGTCGTTGGTGTATTCGCGGCGCACGATCTTGCCGCCGGCGGCGCGGGCGGCCTTCTCGAACTCGTCGGCCAGGCCCTGGCCGTAGGCCGTGCGGTCGTCGACGATGGCGATGTTCTTGGCGCCAAGCTTCTTCACCACGAAGGCGCCGATCACCGAACCCTGCTGGGTGTCGGAGGTCATCATGCGGAAGGTGGTCTTGAAGCCTTGCTTGGTGTATTCCGGCGCGGTCGCCATGGCGATCTGCGGAATGCCGGCGCGGTTGTAGACCATCGAAGCCGGGATGCTGGTGCCGGAGTTGAAGTGGCCGAGCATGCCCTGGATGCCGCCGTCCACCAGCTTCTGCGCCACCACCGAGCCAGTCTTGGGATCGGCCTGGTCATCTTCGGAAAGCAATACGAACTTGACGTCCTTGCCGCCGATCTTGGGCTTGGTGGCGTTCATTTCCTCGATGGCGAGGATCACGCCGTTCTGCATGTCCTTGCCGTATTGCGCCTGGCCGCCGGTCATGGGCGCGGCGAAGCCGAGCTTGATTTCCTGGGCCTGGGCAAAGGCGGCCGAGCTGGCGCACACGCCGGCGATCGACAGGGCAACGGTCAGTGCCGTCTTGTGGAAAGTCGAGTTCATCAGTTCTCCTTGGTGGCTTTTCGATAGCCTTCTTGCTGCGTTTTTGGACGCGTCCGGGTGCGGCGCGAAACGCTTCCCGATTTCACATACGCAAGGCGCGCGGGATCGCCGCTGCCTCGCGTCTCTTCGATCAACGCCCGGCCGGTCAGCCGATCGTCATCAAACTGGCATTGCCGCCCGCCGCCGCCGTATTGACGGAGAGCGAACGCTCGATCAACAAACGCTCGATGGCCACATTCGGTTCACCGTGCGCCAGGCCCTGGACCGAAATGATCGGGCCGGCGCGCGTGGCCAGTTGCTCGCTCACGGCGCGCAGCTGGTCGGAATCCCCGTGGTGCAGCACGGCATCGAATTCGGTGTCGCCCGCGGCCCAGTCGGGCACCAGGCGGACGCGCGATTGTACTGCCTTCGGCAGGCGCGCCGACAGCGTGCGCGCCATCGGGCTGTCCGGCCAGACCGCGCGGCTGCCGGCAGCCAGCACGGCCGCCAGCTGCATGGCCAGGTCGGCCTCCTGCTGGGCCAGGCACAGCACGGCCGCGCGCGGCAGCAGCGTGTACGTGTTGCGCTCGCCGGTGGGGCCGGGCAGCGTCACCGACAGGCCGGCCGGCGAGGCGGCGGCGAAGCGGTCGCACGCCGCGCCCAGCCCGGGCAGCGCGGCGCTCTCGCGCGCGGCCCATTCCTTGAGCATGCCCAGGGCATCGGTCATCGCCGCGCGCACCGGGCCGGGCTCGCCGGCGCCGTTCAGCACGTCCGAGGCGCGCACGGCGCGGGCCACGGCGTCCTGCGGGCAGACCGACAGCAGGCGGTGCAGGTAGAGCGGGCCGCCGGCCTTGGGGCCGGTGCCGGACAATCCTTCGCCGCCGAACGGCTGCACGCCGACCACCGCGCCGACCACATTGCGGTTGACGTAGAGGTTGCCCACTTCGGCGCGCTCGACGATATGCGCGATGGTCTCGTCGATGCGCGTATGGATGCCCATGGTGAGGCCGTAGCCGGTGCCGTTGATCTGGCCGAGCAGCGCGTCCAGGCCGGCGCGCTGGTAGCGCACCACGTGCAGCACCGGGCCGAATACCTCGCGCTGCAGCTCTTCGATGCTGTCGAGCTCGATCAGGGTGGGCGGCACGAAGGTGCCGTGGCGGGTGGCGGCATCCGCGGCTTCGCTGCGCTCGGCCTGGTGGATGCGGCGACCCTTGGCGCGCATGGCTTCGATATGGCGCAGGATGTTGTCGCGCGCTTCTTCGTCGATCACCGGGCCGACGTCGGTGGACAGGCGGTCGGGGTTGCCGATGGCGAGTTCGTTCATGGCGCCCTTGAGCATGGCCAGCACGCGGTCGGCCACTTCCTCCTGCAGGCACAGCACGCGCAGCGCCGAGCAGCGCTGGCCGGCCGAATCGAAGGCGGAGTTGACCACGTCGCCCACCACCTGCTCGGCCAGCGCCGAGGAGTCGACGATCATCGCGTTCTGCCCGCCGGTTTCCGCGATCAGCGGCACCGGGCGGCCGGCGGCGTCCAGGCGCCCGGCCACGCTGCGTTGCAGCAGGCGCGCCACTTCGGTGGAGCCGGTGAACATCACGCCCTTGACGCGTGCGTCGCCCACCAGCGCGGCGCCGACGGTCTCGCCGCGGCCCGGCAGCAGTTGCACGGCGCCGGCCGGCACGCCCGCTTCGCGCAGCAGGCGCACGGCCTGCGCGGCGATCAGCGGGGTCTGCTCGGCGGGCTTGGCCAGCACGGTATTGCCGGCGGCCAGCGCGGCCGCGACCTGGCCGGTGAAGATGGCCAGCGGGAAATTCCACGGGCTGATGCAGACCACGGGGCCGAGCGGGCGGTGCGTGTCGCTGGAGAAGGTCTCGCGCACCTGCGCCGCGTAGTAGCGCAGGAAGTCCACGGCCTCGCGCACTTCGGCGATGGCGTTGGAGAAGGTCTTGCCGGCCTCGCGCATGATGACGCCCATCAGGGACTGCATCTGCGCTTCCATCAGTTCGGCGGCCCGCTCCAGCGCCGCGGCGCGCACGTCGGCCGGCGTGGCCTGCCAGATCGGCGCAGCCTTGACCGCGGCCTGCAGCGCGGCTTCCACTTCGGCCATGCTGGCTTCGGTGACATGCCCGACGACGTCGCGCAGGTCGGCCGGGTTGCGCACCGGCACCGGCTGGTTCGCTTCCGAGCCGGGCGCGGCTTCGCCGCCGAGCAGCGGCGCCGCGGCAACCGCCTCGCTGGTCCCGGCCAGCAGCGCCGACGACAGCGAAGCCAGGCGATGCTCGTTGGACAAATCGATGCCGGCGGAATTGGCGCGCGACTGGCCATACAGCTCGCGCGGCTGCGGGATGCGCGGGTGCGGCAGGCCGAGGCCGCCCTCCTCGGCATGCATGCGCTCGACCACGGTGACCGGATCGGCCACCAGTTCATCCAGCGAAATGGTTTCGTCGGCGATGCGGTTGACGAAGGAGGTATTGGCGCCGTTCTCCAGCAGGCGGCGCACCAGGTAGGCCAGCAGCGTCTCGTGCGTGCCCACCGGGGCGTAGATGCGGCACGGGCGGTTGAACTTGCCGTCGGCCAGCGGCCCGACCACCTGGTCGTACAGCGGCTCGCCCATGCCGTGCAGGCACTGGAACTCGTACTGGCCGGGGTAGTAGTTGTGGCCGGCGATCTGGTAGATCGCCGCCAGCGTATGCGCATTGTGGGTGGCGAATTGGGGGTAGATCACGTCCGGCACCGACAGCAGCTTGCGCGCGCATGCCACGTAGGACACGTCGGTGTAGACCTTGCGCGTGTAGACCGGATAGCCCTCCAGGCCGTCCACCTGGGCGCGCTTGATCTCGCTATCCCAGTAGGCGCCCTTGACCAGGCGGATCATCAGGCGGTGGCGGCTGCGGCGGGCCAGGTCGATCAGGTAGTCGATGACGAACGGGCAGCGCTTCTGGTAGCCCTGCACGACGAAGCCGATGCCGTTCCAGCCGGCCAGCTCGGGCTCGAAGCACAGCCGCTCGAGCAGGTCCAGCGAGATCTCCAGGCGGTCGGCTTCCTCGGCGTCGATATTGATGCCGATGTCGTACTGGCGGGCCAGCAGCGTGAGCGACTTGAGGCGGCCGTACAACTCGCTGACCACGCGCTCGTGCTGGGCACGGCTGTAGCGCGGGTGCAGCGCGGAGAGCTTGATCGAGATGCCGGGGCCTTCGTAGATGCCGCGCCCGCGCGAGGCCTGGCCGATGGCATGGATGGCCTGTTCGTAGGACGCCAGGTAGCGCAGCGCGTCTTCCTCGGTCATGGCGGCTTCGCCGAGCATGTCGTAGGAGTAGCGGAAGCCTTCGGCCTCGTACTTGCGCGCGTTGGCGAGCGCCTCGGAAATGGTCTCGCCGGTGACGAACTGCTCGCCCATGAGGCGCATCGCCATGTCCACGCCCTTGCGGATCAGCGGCTCGCCGCCCTTGCCGATGATGCGGGTCAGGGCCTTGGACAGGCCGGCTTCGGTGTGGGTGGCAACCAGGCGGCCGGTCAGCAGCAGGCCCCAGGTGGCCGCGTTGACGAACAGCGACGGGCTCTGGCCCAGGTGCGACTGCCAGTTGGCGCCGCTGATCTTGTCGCGGATCAGCGCGTCGCGCGTGGCCTTGTCCGGGATGCGCAGCAGCGCCTCGGCCAGGCACATCAGCGCCACGCCTTCCTGGGACGAGAGCGAGAATTCCTGGATCAGGCCCTGCACCAGTCCTTCGCGGCCGGTGCCGACCTTGCGCTCGCGCAGGCGGGTGGCCAGCGTGCGGGCCATCGCGAGCGCGGCCTCGGCCTGCTGCTGCGGCAGCCGGGCCTGCTCGAGCAGCACGGGCACGCACTCGGTCTCGGGGCGGCGGTAGCCGGCAGTGATCGCAGCGCGCAGCACCGACTGCGGCTGCACGCTCTGGGCGAACTCGAGGAATGGCTGGGGCGCGCCCTCGCCCGCCGCGTCGAAGCCATCCGCGCCGTCCGCCGCGCCATCCGCCGGCGTGCCGGACGCGCCGGCCTCGGCCGGCACATGGCCGCGCTCGACCTGCTCCAGGTACGTGAAGATAGCCTGCTTGATCAGCCAGTGGGGCGTGCGGTCGATCGACTGGGCAACGCGCTTGAGGCGCTCGCGGGATGCGTCGTCCAGCTTGACGCCGAGGGTGGTGGTGGCCATGCGCTTGATTCTCCGAAGGATGCGGATGCAAGGCGCCCGATCTCCCGGATACGCCTGCCGATGGGCGCGATCATACTCCGCGGGAAACCGAAGGTGCAACTAGGTACAACCACTCATTCTGAATCCGGATGCGGGTTGCACCCAACCCGTCGCCGCGCCGGCCGTCAACGGTGCTCAAATACGAAGCGGGTCGATCTCCAGTTGCCACCGCACGCCCTTCGCATCGGCCAGCGCGTCACCGAAAGTTTGCACCCACTCGTCCACAAACCGCTGCAATGCGGCCCTTGAGGTACTTTCCACCAGCATCTGCGCACGCTCGCGGTTGGCCACGCGCACCATCGACATCGGCACCGGGTCGTGGAGTTGCACCTCAGGCGCCAGGCGGCAGGAGTCGGCACGATTGCGGGCGCTCTGCAGGAAGGCCAGCGCGCGCTCCAGCTGGCCGTGCTCGGCCGTGACGAGCACCTGGTACGCGAACGGGGGCAACCCGGCCTGGCGCCGCTCGCGCAACTGCGCGGCAGCGAATCCATCATAGTCATGGCGAACCAGTGCCTGCAATGCCGATGCATCCGGATAGCGGGTCTGGATCAGCACCTCGCCGGCCAGCCCGGCGCGGCCGGCACGGCCGGCCACCTGCATCAGCGAGGCGAACAGGTGCTCGGCCGCGCGGAAGTCGTGGCTGAACATGGCGGCGTCCGGGTGCACGATGCCGACCAGCGTCACACGCTGGAAGTCGTGCCCCTTGGCGACCATCTGCGTACCCACCAGGATGTCCACCTCGCCGGCATGGACCTCGTCGAACATTGCCTGGGCGCTGCCTTTGCGGCGCGTGGAGTCCGCGTCGATGCGCGCGATGCGGGCCTGTGGAAAACGTGCCGCCAAGGCTTCCTCGATCCGCTGCGTGCCGCGCCCGAGCGGCGCAATATCCACATCACCGCAGTCCGGACAATGATGGGGCACGGGCGATTCCAGCCCGCAGTGGTGGCAGCGCAGCCGGCGCTCGGGCCGGTGCAGCACCAGGTAGGCGGAACAACGCGGGCAACCCGACAGCCAGCCGCAACTGCCGCAGGCGAGCACGGGCGCGTAGCCGCGCCGGTTGAGGAACAGCAGGCTCTGCTCGCCACGCGCCAGGCGGGCCTCGATGGCGCTCAGCAGCGGCACCGAGAGCCCTTCGAAGAGCGCGCGCTGGCGCTGGCGCTCCTGGTTCAGGTCGACCAGCCGCACTACCGGCAGCGCCGCGTCGGCCTGGGCGCGCTCGCGCAGCACCAGCTTGCGGTAGGCGCCCTGCTCTGCGCGCCACCAGGTTTCCATCGACGGCGTGGCCGAGCCCAGCACGACGGCGATGCCGAGCTGCTTGGCACGCCAGATGGCCAGGTCCCGCGCGGAGTAGCGCAGGCCCTCCTGCTGCTTGTAGGAGGTGTCGTGCTCCTCGTCCACCACGATCAGGGCGAGATGCGGCAGCGAGGCCATCACCGCCATGCGGGTGCCGAGCACGATGCGGGCCTCGCCCCGGTGCGCGGCCAGCCATTGCAGCGTGCGCTCCTGGTCAGCCAGGCCGCTGTGCAGCACCGCCAGCGGCAACTGCGGGAAGCGCGCGGCGATGCGGCCCTGCAATTGCGGCGTGAGGTTGATTTCGGGCACCAGCATCAGTACCTGCGCCTGCGGGTCGCGCGCCAGGGCTTCGGCCATGGCGTGCAGGTAGACCTCGGTCTTGCCGCTGCCGGTCACGCCGTGCAGCAGGAAGGGCGCGAAGCCCTGCGCCTGGCTGATCGCCTCCACGGCCGCGCGCTGCTCGTCGTGCAACGGTGGCGCGACCGAAGGTTCGCTGTCGGCTGCAATGTCCAGCAGCGGCTGGTCGGCGTGGCTGGCGCTGACCCAGCCGGCCGCCGTCCATTCGGCCAGGCGGGCCGGGGCGGCGCTGCACAAGGCACGCGCCTCGGCCGCGGAAAGTGCCGCACCCGCCCCGGCGGCGGCCACCAGGGCCTGCGCCAGGGCCAGCACGGTGCGGGCACGCGCCGGCACGGCTGCCAGCAGGGCCGGCTCGTGGCCCGGTATCAAGCGGTAATGCTCGCAGCGGGCCCGTAGCGCCAGCCGCGGCCAGCTCTCGGCCTCGCGCAGCCCCGGGGGCAGCGCCGGGAGCATGACCTCGCCGAGACAGCGGTGATAGTAGAGCGAGGAGAACCGGGCCAGCGCGATCCAGTGCGCGCCCAGCGGCGGCAGCCAGTCGAGGCGCTGGGCGACAGGCCGCAGCCGATCGGGCGGCACTTCGGAATGGGCCGAACGGGCCACTGCCACGCCGACCATCAGGCGGCGCCCGAAGGGCACGGTCACCAGGTCGCCAGGCTGGATCTCCGGCGGGGCGAGATAATCGAAGACATCGTCGGCCGGCGTATCGAGCGCCACCCGCACGATGGCAAGCGGCGCGTCATCGGCGGCAGATGACGCTTCCGGGCCGGAGGCGGGGAGTGTCGGGGCGTTCACGCCCTGGCTCCGGCGCGCAGCACTGGGTACGGCCCAGATTGGGGCAAGGCGGCGGGCAAGCTGGCCCAATGCGGGTGCAAGGCAGCGCTGGGCCGCTTTCCAGACAAATTAAGTGTGCGGCGCAGCATCAACTTAAAGTAACGCTTCAAATGTGCCCCTAAGTCGATGATAGATGGCCGCTTTTCCCGCTGGCGCGCAGTGCCTGTGGATAACTTTGTTGAAAACTCGTCCGGCGTTCCCGCCAAGCCCCGTAAATCAAGGCTCCCACTGGCATTCCGGCGTCAGCCTGATCAGATGCAATTCCTTTTAAATCAAGGACTTGCGAGCCTCCCTCAGATGAGTTAAGGACTAACCCGCTCTTGCACTGCGGAAAACCCATTGATGTGCATAAGTCAAGCCTTGACAAGCGCGAACCGGCACCGAAAGAGCGAAAAATTGCAAAATAGTTTACTTGACAGCGCTTCGTGCCAGCCTCCCGCGCCACCCGGCTTCGGGAACGCGCCGCAGGCGTCACGCTCGCTGCGCCGCACAGCCGCCGCCGCCCGGCCGGCGGCGGGGCGTGCACCACGTATCACCCCGCGCTGGCCCGCAGCTGGCGGCTGTAGCGATGCACCTCGTCCACCAGCACCGTGACATTCTCAGGCGGCGTGAACTGGGAGATGCCATGGCCGAGGTTGAACACATGGCCGTCGCTGCCGCCGCCGGCGGCGTAGCTGTCGAGCACGCCGCGCACCTGCGTGCGGATGGCGGATTCCGGCGCGAACAGCACATTGGGGTCGATATTCCCCTGCAGGGCGACCTGGCCGCCGGTACGGCGGCGCGCCTGCTGCAGGTTGACCGTCCAGTCGAGTCCGAGCGCGTCGGCCCCGATGCCGGCCAGTTCTTCCAGCCACAGGCCGCCGCCCTTGGTGAAGACGATCACCGGCACTTGCTGGCCGTCTTGCTCGCGCTTGAGCCCGGCCACCACCTGGCGCATATAGGCCAGCGAGAACGCCTGGTACATGCCGTCGGCCAGCGTGCCGCCCCAGGTATCGAACAGCATCACGGCCTGCGCGCCGGCCTCGATCTGTGCGTTCAGGTAGGCGGATACGGCGCGCGCGTTGATCTCCAGGATGCGGTGCATCAGGTCCGGGCGGCTGTACATCATGCTCTTGACGGTGCGGAAATCCGAAGAGCCGGCGCCTTCGACCATATAGCAGGCCAGCGTCCAGGGGCTGCCCGAAAAGCCGATCAGCGGCACGCGCTGGCGGCCGTCCTGCACGAGCGCACGCCGGATCTCGCTGACCGCGTCGAACACATAGCGCAGCGAGGCCATGTCGGGCACCGCCAGCTTCATCACGTCGGCTTCGGTGCGCAACGGACGGGCAAAGCGCGGCCCCTCGCCCTGCGCGAACGACAGGCCCAGGCCCATGGCGTCAGGCACGGTGAGGATGTCGGAGAAGAGGATGGCCGCGTCGAGCGGGTAGCGCTCGAGCGGCTGCAGCGTCACCTCGGTGGCATAGGCCGGGTCCTTGGCCAGCCCGAGAAAGCTGCCGGCGCGCGCGCGCGTGGCGTTGTACTCGGGCAGGTAGCGGCCGGCCTGTCGCATCAGCCACAGCGGGGTGTACTCGGTAGGCTGCCGGCGCAGTGCGCGCAGGAAGGTATCGTTCTGCAGTGCGGTCATGGTCATCCTCGTAAGACCGCCATTCTACGGGATGCCCGCGCCGCGTTCCTCCCCGCCGTGCGGCGGCGTCGGCGCATTTGCGTCAAATGTCGTCCGCCAGTTCCTTGAAGGCCTGCGCGGCGCGGCGCATCCATTCGCGCGCGCGCGGCACATCGGGCTGCAGGCGGGCGAAACCATGCGTCATGCCACTGGCTTCCAGCGTGATCACGGCTGCGCCGTAGCGCACCAGGTAGTCGGCGTAGGCCAGGCCGTCGTCGCGCAGCACGTCATTGGCCGCCACCACCACCACGCTGGCGGGCGGCAGGTGCCTTGGCGCCGCGCCCATGAGGTGGATGCGCGTGTCTTCGATGGCGGCGCCCGCGGCGAGTTGCTCCGCGCCGATGAACTGGGTCCAGAACCAGGCCATTTCGTCACGCGTGAGGCCAGGGCCGTCGGCAAAGGCGCGATAGCTCTCGGTGGCAAGGGCCGGCGCCGTCACCGGATAGATCAGCAGTTGGGCGTTGACCAGCCCGGGATGTCCGTGCGCGTTCGCCCAGCGCGCCGCCTGCGCCGCCAGGTGGCCACCGGCGCTGTCGCCGGCCACGGCCAGGAAGCGGGTATCGAGGCGCAGCCGCGCGCGTTGCTCGGCGAACCAGAGCAACGACTGCAGCGCGTCGTCGCACGGCGCGGGAAACGGATGCTCCGGGGCGAGCCGGTAGTCGATGCTGGCGACGGCGCAGCCGGTATCGGCAGCCAGCAGCGCCGCCACGGTGTGATGCGTCTCGTGCGAGCCGACCACCCACCCGCCGCCATGGAAGTAGACCATGAGGCGCGGCTCCGTCACGCCCTCCGGGCGGTACAGGCGTGCCGCCAGCGTACGGCCGGGCAGCGCGATCTCCAGATCCGTGACGACGAGGCCTTCGGGGTCCGGCACCAGCGAAGTCGCTGCGATTTCGGCGAAGCGGGCGCGACGGCCCGCGGCATCGGCCGGCGCGGGTTGGCCGGCATAGCGCTCGGCAAGCCGGCGGTAATAGTCGAGGAGCTGGGGATCGATGGCCATGGCTGGGTCGGACGGGTTGATGGGGTCGCGGCGCAAGGCGCCTGCAACCCCGCAGTGTAGCGGCGTTCGCGCCTTCAGGCGTCCGCGTGCATCAGCTCGATCTTGGCGCAACGGTCCTGCACCGCGAGCAGCCCGGCGGCTCGGGCGCGGGCGAAGGCCTCGTCGTTGACGATGCCGAGTTGCAGCCAGACGCCGCGCGCACCGATGGCGATGGCGTCGTCCACCACCGGCGGCACGTCGTCGGCGCGGCGGAAGATGTCCACCCAGTCGATGCGCTGCCCTTCGGCGGCCAGTGCCCGCGCCGCGTCGGCCAGGCTGGCATGGCAGGTCTGCCCCAGGATACGCGCGCCGGCATGGTTGGGATTGACCGGCACGATGCGATAGCCGCGTGCCTGCATGAAGGCGGCCACTTCGTGGCTGGCGCGGGCCGGGTTGTCGGACAGGCCCGCCACGGCGACGGTCTTCATCGCCAGCATGTCCCGGATGGCTGTCTGCATCTCGCTCACGTCTGCGTTTCCTTCGGTTCGGGTTGGGGGGATTCTTCGCGGCTTGTGCCGGGCGGGCGGGCGCAGCCGCCCAGCCGAGCAAACGGCACCGCCACCTGGTAGGCGCCCTGTGCGAACGGTCCCACCGCATAGGGTGCATAGTGCAGCACCAGCCCGCCGCGGTACAGCGTATAGGGAGTGCGGTCATCGCGCAGCGCCTGGTCGTCGAGTGCGCCGCGCTCCGGGTGGGCCGCGCCCTGCTGCGTCAGCGACGCTTGCAGCTCCGCGTTGAGCTTGCGCACGCAGCCTTTGCCTCCCAACAGGTCGGCGAGCCGGATTGGCGCATAGGCGGGCCGGCCGTCCCTGCCGGCATCGTTGCGCCACGTTGCGCCGGCGTAGTCCAGGCTGCCGTGCGCACCGCCGCTGTAGCGCCAGGTGGTACGCAACAGGCTGACCGCATCGGCATCAAGCCTGACGAGTTCCACCGCGCTACGGCATTCCAGCTCGCCCTCGCCGCAGCCGCTGGTACGCAGGGAGGCGATCAGCGCGTCGATGTCCTGCCGACCGGTTTCGGGATAGCGTTCTGCAAGGCGCGCCCCCGCCACCTCCGCCTTGTTCTCGCGATAGACTGCCTTGCGCGTCAGCACGAGCTGGCGCGCGCTGCCATCGGGACTTGTCCACAGCCCGTTGGCGGTGTGCCTGTCGGCAGAGAGCGTGCCCTCGAAACGGGCGCCATCGCTTGCTTCGGCGGAGTCGAGGGAGGGGGGGAAAGCCGCCTGCTCGCGCAGGCTCAGGGCGCCGCCCGATGTCAATTGGCCATCCAGCTGGCGAGGGATGGCCGAGAGCATTGAATCGTAACGAACGGTTCCGTCGACTATATCGGTCCCGGCGCGTGGAAATATCGTCAGCGATACCTGCTCGCCACCGCCGAGATCGCCCTGCCAGAAGGAACCGGCGAGCGTGTGCGGGCTGTCCGCGCGCGCCACGCCGCTTGCCGCCGGCGCGCCAGCGACAAGCCCCGCGAGGCCAAGCTGCACAAGGGCATTTCGTACCTGGGCGCGGGGGCGGCGGGAAACGGGAAAGACAGGAAAGGCGGAAAAGGACGGCATGGCAATCGGCGGCCAGACCGCGAGGCGGATGGCTGGGTCAGCGAAAGCAATGGGACTGGCGTGGTCCGGCGATGTTCCCGCTGCGATGCAGCAAAACGGCCGATATGAGATTAAAGAGGCTTATTTGGCTGACATTTCGGTTACGGCGTTTTCAACTTCTTGCAAACCGATACATTTTGTTACTGCCATCCCCAAAAGTTTCCCCCACAATGCTTTAACACAATCAGTTTTTTGTGAAGGCGTTCCCTCCCCCAAACAGAAAGGGAGGGCGTCGTGAAGAAAGCCTTTAGGAAGCATTCCCACCCAGATTGACCGGATCGCAGGCGACGCCTGCGGTCGGTGTACCAGGTTGAGATTGTTGGCGCGCTCCGTTTCCGGCTGGTTGGATCGTCTGATTGCGATCGGTACCGCCTGACCGGATGCCTGACCACCTTGCCGTATGGAAAGTGGCTGGCGCCTGTTGGATGACCTGGACCTTACCCGTTCCTTCGAATTGACCCCTCGAAGGGATTTTCCCGTCCGCGCGGAGCCTCCCCGGCCCGCGCGCTTTTTTTTGGTCTGAGCCGACAGAATAGTCGCAGGCTCATGAAAAAGGCAGCCTTGCGGCTGCCTTTTTTCTCGCCACTGCCAAAAAACAACAGGCGGGGCGAGACTGCCTTTTCTCAGCGCTTGCGACGCAGGCGCGCGATGGCTGCCAGTTGCGCAGTAGCCACAGCCAGCTCGCCCTGCGCACGTGCCAGGTCGAGATCGCTGCTCTGGTTCTGCATCAGCTCCTCGGCGGCGCGCTTGGCTTCCTGCGCCTTGGCTTCGTCGAGGTCGCCACCGCGGATCGCGGTGTCCGCCAGCACGGTGACGTGCTTGGGTTGCACTTCGAGGATGCCGCCGGCCACGAACACGAACTCTTCGCTACCGTCTTCCTTCTCGATGCGCACTGCGCCCGGCTGGATACGCGTGATCAGCGGCGTATGGCCCGGCAGGATACCCAGCTCGCCCGACTCGCCCGGCAGTGCCACGAACCTCGCCTGACCGGAGAAGATCGACGATTCGGCGCTGACGACGTCTACAAGAATGGTTGCCATGTGAATTCCTTTGTCCCTGAAAGCTTCGGCTTCCCGTTGCCAGGAAGCAAGTATTCCGCCCTTGGGGCCGAGCGTGACCCGCCTCGGACATTGTGCTGTCCGGGGCGGGCCGCCGCTACGACGCCCGCAGGCGAAAGACGCCGCTTACTGGAGCTTCTTGGCCTTCTCGAAGGCTTCGTCGATCGAACCGACCATGTAGAACGCTTGCTCCGGCAGGTGATCGCACTCGCCGTCCACCAGCATCTTGAAGCCACGGATGGTTTCCTTCAGCGGCACGTACTTGCCCGGCGAACCCGTGAACACTTCCGCGACGTGGAAGGGCTGCGACAGGAAACGCTGGATCTTACGAGCGCGCGACACGGCCTGCTTGTCTTCCGGCGACAGTTCGTCCATGCCCAGAATCGCGATGATGTCGCGCAGTTCCTTGTAGCGCTGCAGCGTTTGCTGCACGCGACGGGCCACGTCGTAGTGCTCCTGACCCACCACTTGCGGGTCGAGCTGACGCGAGGTCGAATCGAGCGGATCGACGGCCGGGTAGATACCCAGCGCGGCGATGTCACGCGACAGCACGACGGTCGAGTCCAGGTGCAGGAAGGTGGTGGCAGGCGACGGGTCGGTCAAGTCATCCGCAGGCACGTACACGGCCTGGATCGACGTGATCGAGCCGGTCTTGGTCGAGGTGATGCGCTCTTGCAGCTTGCCCATTTCCTCGGCCAGCGTCGGCTGGTAACCCACTGCGGAAGGCATACGGCCCAGCAGTGCCGACACTTCGGTACCGGCCAGCGTGTAGCGGTAGATGTTGTCGACGAAGAACAGGATGTCACGGCCTTCGTCGCGGAACTTCTCGGCCATGGTCAGGCCGGACAGTGCCACGCGCAGACGGTTGCCCGGCGGCTCGTTCATCTGGCCGAACACCATGGCCACCTTGTCGAGAACGTTCGAGTCCTTCATTTCGTGGTAGAAGTCGTTCCCTTCACGGGTACGCTCGCCCACGCCGGCGAACACCGACAAACCGCTGTGCTGCTTGGCGATGTTGTTGATGAGCTCCATCATGTTCACGGTCTTGCCGACACCGGCGCCGCCGAACAGACCCACCTTGCCACCCTTTGCGAACGGGCACACCAGGTCGATCACCTTGATGCCGGTTTCCAGCAGGTCCACGGAAGGCGACAGTTCGTCGAACTTCGGGGCCTTCTGGTGGATCGCGCGCAGTTCTTCCGAAGCGATCGGGCCGGCGTCGTCGATCGGACGACCCAGCACGTCCATGATGCGGCCCAGGGTGCCCTGGCCAACCGGCACCGAGATCGGCGCGCCGGTGCTCTTCACTGCCATGCCGCGGCGCAGGCCGTCCGACGAACCCAGGGCAATGGTACGCACCACGCCGTCACCCAGCTGTTGCTGCACTTCGAAGGTCAGGCCCTTCTCGGCGAACGAGGCTTCGTTGCTCTCTTCCAGCACGAGCGCGTCGTACACCTTCGGCAGCGCGTCGCGGGGGAACTCGATGTCCACCACGGCGCCAATACACTGCACAATATTTCCGATACTCATTTCGTATCTCCGATAGCTTGAATACTTGACGCCTTAGACGGCTGCGGCACCGCTGACGATTTCCGACAGTTCCTTGGTGATCGCTGCCTGACGGGTCTTGTTGTAGACCAGTTGCAGTTCGCCGATCACGTTCTTGGCGTTGTCGGATGCCGCCTTCATGGCCACCATGCGCGCCGATTGCTCGGACGCCATGTTCTCGGCCACGGCCTGGTACACCAGCGCTTCGACGTAGCGGACCAACAGTTCTTCCACCACGGTCTGGGCGTCGGGCTCGTAGATGTAATCCCACGAGTAGGCGCGCTTTTCATCTTCGGTCTGGGCAAACTTGTCGGCGGGGAGCGGCAGCAGCTGCTCCACCATCGGCTCCTGTTTCATCGTATTGATGAACTTGGTGTAAGCCAGGTACACGGCATCGACCTCACCATTGGTGAAAGCGTCGAGCTGGACCTTGATCGCGCCGATCAGTTTTTCCAGATGCGGGGTGTCACCGAGCTGCACCACGTGCGAAACCACCTTGGCGCCGACGCGGCCCAGGAACTGCATGCCCTTGGAACCGATGGCGGTGCTTTGCACCTGCACGCCGCGGTTCTGCAGCTCACGCAGCTCATTGGTGACCGCGCGCAGCACGTTCGTGTTCATGCCACCGCACAGACCCTTGTCGGTCGTCACCACGATCATGCCGGCGCGCTTGACTTCGCGTGCCACCATGAAGGGGTGCTTGAACTCGGGGTTGGCCGAAGCCAGGTGCGCCGCGATATTGCGCACTTTCTCGGCATAGGGACGGGCGTTGCGCATCCGTTCCTGCGCCTTGCGCATCTTGGACGCGGCGACCATCTCCATCGCCTTGGTGATCTTGCGCGTGTTTTGCACGCTCTTGATCTTGGTTCGAATTTCTTTCGTTCCGGCCATATCTTCCTCTCCATTCGTGCCGCGCCGGCACCGTCATGGCAACGGTGCCGGCGCAGTTTCGTGGAATTGCGCGGTTAGAACGCGGCGGACTTCTTGAAATCCTCGATCGCTGCACGCAGCGCGGCTTCATCTTCCTTCGACAGATCCTTGGTATCTTCGATGCGGTTGATGAGGTCGGCGTACTTGGTCTTCAGATGGTCGTGCAGGCCCTTCTCGAACGGGAGAATGTCCTTCACTTCCACGTTGTCGAGGAAGCCGTTGTTGGCTGCGTACAGCGACGCGGCCAGCTGCCACACCTGCAGGGGCAGGTACTGCGCCTGCTTGAGCAGTTCGGTCACGCGGCGGCCGCGCTCCAGCTGCTTGCGGGTGGCATCGTCCAGGTCGGAAGCGAACTGCGCGAACGCAGCCAGCTCACGGTACTGGGCCAGGTCGGTACGGATACCGCCGGACAGCTTCTTGACGACCTTGGTCTGGGCGGCACCACCAACGCGCGACACCGAGATACCGGCGTTGATTGCGGGGCGGATACCAGCGTTGAACAGGTCGGTTTCCAGGAAGATCTGGCCGTCGGTGATCGAGATCACGTTGGTCGGCACGAAGGCGGACACGTCGCCAGCCTGCGTTTCGATCACGGGCAGCGCGGTCAGCGAGCCGGTCTTGCCGGTCACGGCACCCTTGGTGAACTTCTCGACGTAGTCGGCGTTCACGCGGGCTGCGCGCTCGAGCAGACGCGAGTGCAGGTAGAACACGTCGCCGGGGTAAGCTTCGCGGCCCGGCGGGCGGCGCAGCAGCAGCGACACCTGGCGGTAGGCCCAGGCTTGCTTGGTCAGGTCGTCATAGACGATCAGCGCGTCTTCGCCGCGGTCGCGGAAGTACTCGCCCATCGTGCAGCCGGCGTAGGCAGCCAGATACTGCATGGCGGCGGAGTCCGAAGCCGTTGCGGCGATGACGATGGTGTATTCCATCGCGCCGAGTTCTTCGAGCTTGCGCACCACGTTGTTCACGGTCGAAGCCTTCTGACCGATTGCCACGTACACGCAGAAGACGCCCTTGCCCTTCTGGTTGATGATGGCGTCGACAGCCACGGCGGTCTTGCCGGTCTGGCGGTCGCCAATGATCAGCTCGCGCTGGCCACGGCCGATAGGCACCATCGCGTCGATCGACTTCAGGCCGGTCTGCACCGGCTGGCTAACCGACTGACGTGCGATCACGCCAGGGGCAACCTTTTCGATAACGTCGAATTCCTTGGCGTTGATCGGGCCCTTGCCGTCGATCGGCTGGCCCAGCGTGTTGACCACGCGGCCGAGCAATTCGCGGCCGACCGGCACTTCCAGAATGCGGCCGGTGCACTTGACCGGGTCGCCTTCCGAAATGTGTTCGTAGTCGCCCAGCACCACGGCGCCGACAGAGTCGCGCTCGAGGTTCAGCGCGAGGCCGAAGGTGTTGCCGGGGAATTCCAGCATCTCGCCCTGCATCACGCCGGACAGGCCGTGCACGCGGCAGATACCATCGGTCACGGAGATAACCGTGCCGGTGTTGCGCACTTCAGCGTCGGCGCCAAGACCCGAGATGCGGGACTTGATCAGCTCGCTGATTTCTGAGGGGTTCAGTTGCATAACAATGCTCCTAATTCTTCAATCCGTCGGCCGGTGAGCGCTTGCGCGCATCAGGCGGTCAGCGCGACTTGCATCGCAGCCAGGCGCGCACGCACGGAGGTGTCGAGGACTTCGTCGCCAACCTTGACGCGCACACCGCCGATCAGCGACGGGTCTACCGCAACCGAGGGCTGCAGCTTGCGGCCGAACTTGCGTTCGAGCGCGGCGACGAGGTCGGTCAGGGTTGCGCCTTCGATGGGGAAGGCACTCGTGATCTCGACATCGGCCGACCCTTCACGGGCGTTCTTGAGCGCATGGAACTGCTCGGCGATTTCCGGCAACACGGCCAGGCGGTGGTTGTCCACCAGCAGGCCGACAAAGCGCTTGGCTTCGTCATTGACCGGAGATTTCAGGGCCGACAGGAACAGTGCAGCCAGCTTGTCGCCGTGCACGTTCGGATCGCCAGCCACCGCCTTCATGTCGGGATTGGCGGCGACTTGCCCCATTTCCGACACCAGCTCGGACCATGCATCCAGATTGCCGCTCGATTCGGTCGCGACGCGGAACAGCGCCTCGGCGTAGGGACGGGCAATGGTTGCGGTTTCAGCCATGATTAGAGCTCAGCCTTGAGTTGATTGAGCAGGTCGGAGTGGACCTGCGCGTTCACTTCGCGCTTGAGGATCTGCTCGGCACCCTTGACGGCCAGCACGGCAACCTGGTCGCGCAGCTGTTCGCGCGCGCGGGTGACTTGCTGGTCCGCTTCGGCCTTGGCCTGGGCAATGATGCGTGCGGCTTCCGCCTGGGCGTTATGCTTGATCTCGTCTGCCGTCAGCTGGGCGCGCTTCTCGGCGTCGGCGACGCGTTGAGCACCTTCGGTGCGGGCTTCGGCCAGGGCCTGGTCCACACGCTTGTTGGCGAGTTCGAGCTCAGCCTTGCCCTTTTCGGCAGCGGCGAGGCCATCGGCGATCTTCTTTGCGCGTTCGTCGAGCGCCTTCACCAGCGGCGGCCAAATGAATTTGGCAACTACCCACCACAGGATGAAGAACACGACCATCTGCGCAAGAAACGTTGCGTTCAGATTCATGGTGTGTTCCTTTCGGTAATCAAACTACAGATAAATGCGCAAGGGCGGCCAGGCTAAGTGGCCCGCGCCGCCCGTCAGCATCATGCAGACCGAAAAGAATTACTTGATGACAGCCAGCAGCGGGTTGGCGAATGCGAACAGCATTGCAACGCCCACGCCGATCAGGAATGCTGCGTCGATCAGGCCAGCCAGCAGGAACATCTTGGTTTGCAGCGGGTTCATCAGCTCGGGCTGACGTGCGCACGCTTCGATGTACTTGCCACCCATCAGGGCGATACCCAGGCAGGCGCCGATTGCGCCCAGACCGATGATGATGCCGATACCAATAGCGGTCAGACCCTGGATGTTGGCGAGATATGCTTGCATGACGACTCCTTTAATTTAGAGAGACTTGGAACTTGAAAAACTGAAAACCAAAAAACCAAAAACCGGAAAATCAGTGGTGATCATGTGCCTGGCCGATGTACACCAGCGTCAGCATCATGAAAATGAAGGCCTGGAGCAGGACGATCAGGATGTGGAAGATCGCCCATACGGTACCGGCCAGCACGTGACCGACGAAGCCCAGCGCGGACAGGTCCGCACCGAACGTCCAGATGGAACCCAGCAGCGCGATCAGCAGGAACACCAGTTCGCCGGCGTACATGTTGCCGAACAACCGCATGCCCAGCGAAACCGCCTTGGCGAGGAATTCGATGAGATTCAGGACCAGGTTGAACGGGGCCAGGTACCACTTGGCGCCGAACGGGGCCGAGAACAGCTCGTGCATGAAGCCGCCGGCGCCCTTGATCTTGAAGCTGTAGTAAATCATCAGCACCAGCACCGAGCACGACATGCCCAGCGTACCGTTCAGGTCGGCCGTGGCAACCGCGCGGTGGTGCGGCAGGTGGATGTGGAAGATGCCCAGCAGGCCGTTCAGGCCGGTGACCCAGTCGACCGGGATCAAGTCGATGGCGTTCATCACGGTGATCCAGCAGAACACCATCAGCGCCAGCGGGGCGATAAAGGAACGGTCGCCATGGATGATGCCCTTGGCCTGGTCGTCGACCATTTCGACGATCATCTCGACGAAGGCCTGGAAGCGGCCCGGCACGCCGGCCGTGGCGCGGCGCGCGGCGGCGTACAGGAAGATCACGGCGATCGCCCCGCACAGGACCGACCAGAACACCGTGTCGTAGTTGAGGACGCTGAAATCGACCACGGAGGCTTGCTTGCCGCCAACCGTGTTCAGGTTCTGCAAGTGTTCGGCGATATAGCCGGAGGGGGTGAGCGCCTGTTCGGCGCCTTGAGCAGCTGACATGTCGAAACGAACCGTAATATTGCGAAACCAGTGGCCGGCATTCTGCCGGTACGCTTCTTGCACCGCCTTCAGCATGAGTCGCTGGTCACCGCGGGCAAGGACGTCTTAACCTTATCTGCGCCGCGCTTCACCGTTGTGACGCGCCACGCCAAAAAACTCTTGATATTCCGTTTTCGTGCCCCAACTCGATGGGATGCACTGTATTCGAACCACCGCGGCCGCCTTGTCTGTGGACAAGTCCGCAGCGACGCGTTCAGCGAATCGCCAGCGCCACCCAGTAGGTCTTCAGCGCCAGCAAAAACGTGACCAGCATCGGCACCCAGCGCAACTCGCGGTACAGCACCACCACCAGCACAAACAGGGCGACGGTGGCAAACACCTTGATGGCCTCGCCGACGACCAGGCCGCCGACCGAGGTACGCTCGCGCGACAGCCACAGGCGCAACGCGAAAAAACCGCTCGGCACGAAACATACGACGCCGCCAAACAGCGCGGACCAGCCAGCCGCCGCGGCATCGCCGCTGGCGAACACTCGCCACGCAATGGCCGACAGAACCGTCACCGCCACCTGCGCCAGCACGACCCTGCCGGGCGTCATGCGCGAAGGGCGCAGCGCACGCGCACCGAGCAGCGTTTCCGCTTCCGCGCGCGACAGCGGCTCGACCGCCTCTTCCTCGCGCTCTGCCTCGTCCTCCCAGGCATCGCGCGCCTGCCAGTCCTTGTCCTGACGGGCATCTCGACGATCAGAAACCACCTGCGTATTGCCTCTGCTGGTTGTTAACTCCATGCTCGGAACTTTCTTGGACCGGCTGGAATTCAAACCGCACGATTTTACGAGGAATGCACCATCAGAGTCAATCTGCTTACAGTCTCCTTGCAACGGTGCGCAATCTCCTTTCGCCCACGAGGCCATACTGCGCGCGAAGCGACGGCGCGCCAATAACGCGGCAGGTAATTGAGACTTTCGGCCCGCGTGGCGCAACATCATCGTTTATTGGCCTTGCGTAAACCTGACAAAGCCTGACAAAGTCCGTCGCGCAGGCGCAACCGCGGCGCCCGCTTCGCGAGCGCCGTGCGTTAATCGCGCACTATTTTAGGAAAATAAAGCTGAGCCTGTCGTCAGGCCGGGGACTGGCTTTCGCCCTGCTCGCGCAGACGCGTGAGCACACCGTCGAGCGCATCGTTGCTGGTGAAGTGAATGGTGAGCTGGCCCTTGCCGCGCACGCCCAGCTTGATCTGCACCGGCAGGCCAAGCACGTCGGACAACTCCTCCTCGAGACGCGCGACATCGCGTGCCGGCGCCACGCCATTCTGCCGCATCGAGCGCAGATCGAGCGGCCTGAGCGTGGATGCGACCAGCTTCTCGGTTTCACGTACCGAGAGGCGTTTGTTGACGATCTGGTTGGCGAGCGTGATCTGGTTGGCGCCGTCCACGGCGAGCAGCGCGCGCGCGTGTCCCATGTCGAGATCGCCCGCCATCAGCATGGTCTGCACCGGCTGGGCCAGGTTGAGCAGGCGCAGCAGATTGGACACCGCGCTGCGCGAGCGCCCCACCGACTCGGCCGCCTGCTCGTGCGTGAAATCGAATTCGCGCACCAGCCGCATGATGCCTTGCGCCTCTTCCAGCGGATTGAGGTCCTCGCGCTGGATGTTCTCGATCAGCGCCATTGCGGCGGCGGCGTCGTCGGCCACATCCTTCACGAGCACCGGCACTTGTTCAAGCCCGGCGATGCGCGACGCGCGGAAGCGGCGCTCGCCGGCGATGATCTCGTAGCGGTCCGGCTCCGCCACCCGGCGCACCAGGATCGGCTGCATCAGGCCCTGCGCGCGGATGCTCGCGGCCAGCTCCTGCAGCGCGCCTTCGTCCATGCGCGTGCGCGGCTGGTACTTGCCGGGCTGCAGCTGATCCAGGCGCAGCACGGAGGGCGCGCCCTCCTGCTTCACGGCATCGACGATTTCGGCGGGGCCGCCAAGCAAGGCTTCCAGTCCGCGGCCCAGGCCCTTTTTCTTTGCAGTGCTCATCTCGTTATCCCGCTTGCTATCTTCTGTACGAAGCCCGCTCAGTCGAGCAACCTGACCCGAGCAATCATCTCTGCGCCAAAGTCCAGGTAGGCCTTCGCGCCCTTGGAGGACGGATCGAAGGCCACGCCCGGCACGCCGTAGGACGGCGCTTCCGCCAGCCGCACATTGCGCGGGATGACGGTCTTGAACACCTTCTCGCCGAAATGCGATTCCAGCTGGGCGGACACTTGCTGCTGCAAGGTCACACGTGGATCAAACATCACACGCAACAAACCGATCACCTTGAGGTCGCGGTTGAGATTGGCGTGTACCTGCTTGATGGTATTGACGAGATCGGACAGCCCTTCGAGCGCGAAGTACTCGCACTGCATCGGCACGATCACGCCGTTGGCGGCGCACAGGCCGTTGAGCGTCAGCAGCGACAGCGACGGCGGGCAGTCGATCAGCACGAAGTCGTACTCGGCATCGACTTCGGCGATGGCATTTTTCAGGCGGCGCTCGCGCTGGTCCAGTTCGACCAGTTCCACTTCGGCACCGGCCAGTTCGCGATTGGCGGGCAGCACGTCGTACTTGCCCGACTCGGAATACTGGCGCGCCTGCGCGATCGACGAAAGGCCCACCAGGACCTGGTAGACGCTATGTTCAAGCGATTGCTTGTCGATGCCCGAGCCCATCGAGGCATTGCCCTGCGGATCGAGGTCGACCAGCAGCACGCGCTGCTGCTGGGCCGCCAGTCCGGCGGCAAGATTCACCGTGGTGGTGGTCTTGCCGACGCCGCCCTTCTGGTTTGCGATCACGAATACCTTGGCCATAAGCTCTTAGCTGCTCCTGCTTGATTTCAACCTGCCGGGGTGGACGCCGGCGACAACCACCGGCCGGGTCAGCGGCGCGACAGCACCACCAGGTGACGTTCTGCATCCAGTTCCGGCACGGTCAGGCGCGGCACCGCCTCGACCTGCCACTCCTCCATCATCCCCGCCGCTTCCATGCGGTCGATTTCGGGCTGCGGATAAACGCCCTTCATCGCGATCAGCTTGCCTTGCGGCGCGAGCAGGTGGCCGGCGAGCGAGACGAAGTCGCTCAGCTCGGCAAACGCACGCGAGGTGATGACGGCGTAGCCCCTGGCATCGTCCAGCTTCTCCACTGGTCCCCAGTGGGCGGCGGCATTCGACAGGCCAAGCTGCGCCCGGCACTGCGTCAGGAATGCCGTCTTCTTCTGCACGATGTCGACCATCAGCACGGACAGGTCCGGGCAGGTAATGGCCAGCGGCAGGCCGGGCATGCCGCCGCCGGAACCGACGTCGAGCACGCGGGCGCGCGCGCCCTCCTCCACCGCAACGCTGCGCGCGGCCTCCGCCAGCGCCGGGACGGCGGCCAGCGAGTCGAGCATATGGTGCGTCAGCATCTCGTCGGGATGGCGGATGGCGGTCAGGTTGTAGATTGCATTCCACTTGCGCAGCAGCGCCAGGTACGCGAAGAGCTGGTCGATCTGTGCCGCGCCAGGTGCAAGCCCGATGGCGGACAGCCCGGCTTCCAGGCGGCGGCGCTGGTCGGCGTCATCCACGGCGGGGTAGCGTTGGCCCCGCACTCAGGCTGCCTCTTGGCCGGAGCCGGACTTGGTACGGCCCATGCCCCGCTTCTTCAGGTGAACCAACAGCAGCGAGATCGCGGCCGGCGTCACACCCGAGATACGCGAAGCCTGGCCGAGCGTCTCGGGTCGGTGCTGGTTCAGTTTCTGGCTGACCTCGAAACCGAGGCCGCGCACTTCGGTGTAGTCGAAGCCGTCCGGCAGGCGCGTGGTTTCATTCGCCTCCAGCTTGACGACCTCGGCGGCCTGGCGTGCGATATAGCCGTGGTACTTGATGCCGATCTCGATCTGCTCGCGGATCTGTCCGGTCAGCAAGGGATCGGCGTCGAGCGGCTGCTTGGGTGCGTACTTCCCATCCTGCAACGCCATCAATGCGTCGTACGCCACGGCGGGGCGGCGCAGCAAGTCGGCGAGGTTGTACTCGCGCTCGATGGCCTTGCCGAGCAAGGGCACGGCATCGGCCTCCGGCAGCAGGGCCGGATTGACCCAGGTGGTCTTCAAACGCTCTGTTTCACGTGAAACGGCGTCGCGTTTACGGTTGAATGCATCCCAGCGCACATCGTCGACCACGCCGAGCTCCCGACCAGCCTCTGTCAGACGCATATCGGCATTATCTTCCCGCAGGCTCAAACGGAATTCTGCGCGGCTGGTGAACATCCGGTACGGTTCCGACACCCCGCGGGTGATCAGGTCATCGACCAGAACCCCAAGATAGGCCTGGTCCCGGCGCGGCGTCCAGGCTGCGCGCTCGCGTACGAAGCATCCCGCGTTGATGCCGGCCAGCAGGCCCTGGGCGGCGGCTTCTTCGTAGCCGGTGGTGCCGTTGATCTGCCCTGCGAAGAACAGGCCCTGGATTGCCTTCGATTCCAGCGACGCCTTCAGCGCACGCGGATCGAAGTAGTCGTACTCGATGGCATAGCCAGGGCGCAGGATATGCGCGTTCTCCATGCCGCGGATCGAATGCACCAGTTCGAGCTGCACATCGAACGGCAGGCTGGTGGAGATGCCGTTGGGATAGAACTCGTTGGTGGTCAGCCCTTCGGGTTCGAGGAAGATCTGGTGGCTGTCCTTGCTGGCAAAGCGATGGATCTTGTCCTCGATGCTCGGGCAGTAGCGCGGCCCCACCCCTTCGATCACGCCCGTGTACATCGGCGAGCGGTCGAGGCCGCCGCGAATGATGTCGTGGGTGCGGGTGTTGGTATGGGTGATCCAGCAAGGCAGTTGCTGCGGATGCTGCTCGGCGCGCCCCAGGAAGGAGAACACCGGCACCGGGTCGAGATCGCCGGGCTGCTCCTCCATCACCGAGAAATCGATGGTCCGGCCATCGATACGCGGCGGCGTGCCCGTCTTGAGGCGGCCCTGCGGCAGCTTCAGTTCTTTCAGGCGCGCGGACAAGGAAACCGATGCCGGATCGCCAGCGCGTCCACCGGTGTAGTTGTCCAGGCCCACGTGGATCTTGCCATCCAGGAAGGTACCGGCGGTCAGCACCACCGCGCGGGCGCGAAAGGCGATACCGACCTGGGTCACGGCCCCGACTACGCGATCCCCTTCCACCATCAGGTCGTCCACTGCCTGCTGGAACAGCATCAGGTTGGGCTGGTTCTCCAGCCGTGTCCGGATTGCCTTGCGGTACAGCACGCGGTCCGCCTGGGCGCGCGTGGCACGCACAGCCGGGCCCTTGCTGGAGTTGAGGATACGGAACTGGATGCCCGACTCATCCGTGGCCGCGGCCATGGCGCCACCCATTGCATCCACCTCTTTGACGAGATGGCCCTTGCCGATGCCGCCGATCGACGGATTGCAGCTCATCTGGCCGAGCGTTTCGATGTTATGGCTCAGCAGCAGCGTCTGGCAGCCCATACGTGCAGCGGCGAGCGCGGCTTCGGTGCCGGCGTGGCCACCACCGACGACAATGACATCGAATTCTTTTGGGTAAAGCATGGACGGGACCTCCTCCGGGAGGCTGACGGGAATCATTCGGGATGCCGAATTATAGCGGCAATCGCTGCTGCTTTTTTGCGCAGCAACACGTTTCACGTGAAACATGCCGCATAGAAGACTCGAGTGTGTTCCACGTGAAACAAAAAAGCCGGGCACCAGGCCCGGCCTTCCGTCACGCCACGATTGCGGTGGCGCTATGCGCCGCCCTGCTCCCGGACATAGGCGGCAATGCGTTCTACCAGCCTGCCCAGGTCGGCTTGCACCCGGGCAAATCCGGCATTGCGCTCGCGCGTCGCCTCATCCATATACAGCGGCCGCCGGATCTCGATCTGCAGGCTGTTGCGCCGCTCCGCCGGGCGACCGATCTGCGCAATCAGCTGCACCCCTTTGTACGGATCATTGCAGGCCACCGTATAGCCCATCGCCCGCAACTCGGAAGCTACCAGCCCGACGAAGGCCGGCTCGCAGGTACTGCCATCCCGGTCGCCGAGCACGAAGTCGGCCAATGCATGCGCGCTCTGTATCTTGAGCCGCTCATAAGCATTGTTCGGCATCGAGTGCAGGTTCAGGTGCCAGAGCGCGCCGAAGCGGCCGTAGGCCTCCTCCACCGCCGCGGACAGCGCCTGGTGATACGGCAGGTAGTAGCGGTCTATCCGGTTGCGTACCTCTTGCAGCGAGAGCTTGCGGTCGTAGATCGGCGTGGACGCATCCAGGTTGCGCCAGATCAGGCCATAGCCCAGGCGTGTCTTCTCGCCTGGCGCCAGTGGCTCGGGCCAGGTACCGTCGAGCAGGCCCGGATCCAGGTCGTCGAGGGTACGGTTGGGATCGATATAGACGCGCGGGAAATTCGCCGCGATCAGCGTCCCGCCATGCCGCGGCACCGCTTCCCACAGGGCCTCGACATGGGTATCCTCGCCGCCGCGCAGCGGCTGTCCGGAGATGGCGGCGCCAAAATCCCGTGGATACCGCGTGCCGCTATGCGGTGAATCACACACCAGCGGCAACGGCTGGCCCTGCGGCGCGAAGTAGGCGAACGGCGCGAATTCGGCGGCGGACTGCGCCAGGTTCTCAGGCTTGCAGCTCATGCGATCAGTCCAGCTTGATGTTGGCTGCCTTGGCCACGCGTGCGTAGCGTGCCATGGCTTGCTGGATCTGCACCTTGAATCCGTCCGGCGTGGTCGGCACCAGGGTGCCACCCGACTCCTCCACCTTGCGCTTGAACTCCGGATTCAGCATGGCCTTGTGGACAGCGCGGTTGAGCTTGTCGACGATCGCCGGCGGCGTTCCTGCCGGCGCCACGATGCCGAACCAGCCGCCATCGCCCATCTCCTTGTAGCCCAGTTCGGCGTAGGTCGGCACATCGGGCAGCTGCGGCGAGCGGGTCGCGCCCAGCACGGCCAGCGCGCGCAGGCGCCCCGATTTCACGTGGGGAAGCGTGGATGAGAGGTTGTCCGTGATGGCGTTCACCTGCCCTGCCACCGCATCGTTGAGCGCCAGCCCCGCGCCCTTGTAAGGCACGTGCAGCAGATCGATCTTGGCCAGCATCATGAAGTTCTCGATATTGGCGTGACCGAGCGAGCCGGCCCCCGGGGAAGCAAAGCTGTACTTGCCCGGGTTGGCACGCGCCAGCGCGATGAACTCCTGCATGGTCCTGGCAGGTACGCTGGGATGCACGGCAAAGACGCTCGGGATCGCCACGACATTGGTCACCGGCGCGAAATCCTTGAGCGGATCGTAGTTCAGCTTGGCGAACACCGCCGGATTGGAGCCGTGCGTGCTGACCGTCGCCATGCCGATGGTGTAGCCGTCCGGGGCCGCGCGCGCGACCTGCTCCATGCCCAGCGAACCGCCCGCGCCTCCCTTGTTCTCCACCACGATAGACTGGCCCAGTTCACGGCCGCCGAACTCCGCTACCAGGCGTGCCGACAGGTCGGTCGAGCCACCGGCGGCGAACGGCACGATCAGGCGGATCGGGCGATTGGGATAGGCGGCCTGTGCCAGCGCACCGCCGGCACCGGCTGCGCCAATGGTGGCTGCCAGGCACGACAGGACTAGGCGCCTGCGCGACTGCTGGGCTCGGTTCATGAAGACGTTCTCCTTGGCTTTATCTGAGCAAGTCTGAGTAAGTCGCCAAGTGTCGGGCAGTTTACCGGTGACGCACAAACGACTATATTGCACGATTGCATTACCAAAGCTCATCGTCAGTTCACCTCCCACTGGTCTGCTCCCGGACCCGCCCTCCCCCATGCGGCTGCGCTCACCGTCGATGTCCGAACTGCATGCCTTTGCCGCGGCCGCCCGGCTGGGGAGCTTCACGCGGGCGGCAGAGGATCTGTGTGTGACGCAGGGTGCCATCAGCCGCGCCATTGCCCGGCTCGAGGCGCATTTCGGCATTTCCCTGCTCCAGCGCAACGCCCACCGCCTGACCCTGACGGACGCTGGCCGGCAGCTGCTGGAGTCGGTGGCCGGTCCGCTGGCGGCGATCGAAAGCGCCAGCGCAGCCCTGCTCTCGCGCGACCGCCGGCATCACCTCACCCTTTCCGCCGTACCCACCCTGGCCAGCGTCTGGCTGGTACCGCGGCTGCCGGCGTTCCACCGCCGCCATCCCGACATCCGCCTCGATTTCGTGCCCTACCGTCGCGACGAGGACTTCTCCGGGCCGGCCCCCGACGCCGCCATCCTGCCCGGCACCGCTGACCACTGGCCAGGCCTGCAATGCGACTACGTGATCGGCAGCGAGGTCGTGCCCATCTGCCATCCCGACCGCGCCCGCGCGCGCCGCGAAGCCGGGCGCTGGTCCAGCCCCGCCGCACTGCTGGACGAACCCCTGCTGTTCCACACCACCGCACCGGCCAACTGGCAGCACTGGCTGGAGGCTGCGGGCGTACCCAGTGCTGCGCCCGCGCTCGCCACGGGCTTCGACCAGGTCTCGATCCTGGTGCAGGCGGTCAAGGCGGATATGGGCGTGGCAGTGCTGCAGCGCTGCCTGGTGCGCGAGGAGATCGAATCCGGGCGCGTGGTAGCGCCGTTCGACCTGCCGATCCGGCTGACGCGCGGCTACTTCCTGTGCACGCCGCGCGAGCGGCATTCGTACCCGGCGCTGGCGTGCTTCAGGGAGTGGTTGCTCGAGACGGCAGCCCAGGACCCCGATGTGAAGGGTGTCCAGGCTCAATATTCGCCGGATAGATGATTATCTTTTAATTTTGATGTCTCAAAGTCGTACTGCGAATGAAATCGGTATCGTCAACACTTCGTTGTCATTGCGACGAATTTCAATGCAGCAATTCTGAGCAAGTACATTCATCCAGTGAATATTTAGCGTACCAATCGCTGCGCTCTCGCCGGGGCCGAGCCCTTCCGCCCAATGCCACCGACCTTCCCGGAGTCGAATCCGCCGCACAAATAAATAACGACGAGCTTGGCCCGCCGTTATTCATCCCGGGAATTTTAGACGCCGATTGAAGGCTCAGGCCGCCTTTTTCGCCAGTCCCAGGTACGTCTCGATCACCTTCGGATTCGCTGCCAGTTCCTCCGCCGGTCCTTCCATGGCCATGTCCCCGGTTTCGATGACATAGCCGTAGTCGGCCACCTGCAGCGCTGCCCGCGCGTTCTGCTCGATCAGCAGCGTCGCCACGCCGGTTCTGCGCAGATCGTTGATGATGTGGAAAATCTCCTTCACGATCAGCGGCGCCAGCCCGAGGCTGGGCTCGTCCAGCATCAACAGCTGCGGCTTGGCCATCAGCGCGCGGCCCACCGCCAGCATCTGGCGCTCGCCGCCGGAGAGCGTGCCCGCATCCTGCCGGGCGCGCTCCTTCAGCCGTGGGAACAGGCCATAGACGACCTCCATCTGATCGAGGAAGTTCTTCTCGCCGGCACGCTTGCGGCGGTATGCGCCAAGCACCAGGTTGTCTGCCACGCTCATCGAGGCAAACAGCTCGCGCTTCTCCGGGACCAGGCACATGCCGCGCGCGACCCGCCCTTCCACGGGCAGGCCGGCCATGTCGTGGCCGAGGTAGCTGACCGTGCCGGACGACGAGCCGCTGACCGGCAGCGCGCCCATGATGGCGTTGAGCATGGTGGACTTGCCCGCGCCGTTGGGACCGATCACCGTGACAATCTGGCCGGCCTCCACCTTGAGGCCGGCGCCGTGCACGGCCTCCACCTTGCCATAGCGCACATGGAGGTCTTTCACTTCGAGGATCAGGCTCATCTCTTTTCCTTACTCCACGCCACCGAGATAGGCTTCGAGAACCGCGGGGTTCTTCTGCACGTCCTCGGGCACGCCTTCCGCGATGCGCGTACCAAATTCCATCACCACCAGGCGGTCGGTGAGGTTCATGACGAAGTCCATGTCGTGCTCGACCAGCAGCACGCTCATGCCTTCGCCCTTGAGCTTCTTCAGCAACTCGGCCAGTGCCTGCTTTTCCTTGTAGCGCAGGCCCGCGGCGGGCTCGTCGAGCAGCAGCAGCGCGGGATCGCAACACAGCGCGCGGGCGATCTCGAGGATGCGCTGCTGGCCCAGTGCCAGGCTGCCGGCTTCCATGTACATGCAGTCGGCCAGGCCCACGCGCTCGAGCTGCCGCGCGGCTTCATGCAGCAGCTTGTCTTCCTCGCCGCGGTTCATGCGCAGGATGGCAGCCGTGACGCCGCCCTGCGCAGCGAAGTCGCCGCGCAGGTGCGCGCCGATTGCCACGTTCTCGAGCACCGTCATGGTCGGCAGCAGATGCACGTGCTGGAAGGTGCGGCCGATGCCGCGCTTGACGATTTCGCGCGACGGCAGCCCGGAGATCGCCTCGCCGCGGTAGCGCACTTCGCCGCGCGTCACGGGCAGCACGCCGGTGACGAGATTGAAGGTAGTGGACTTGCCCGCGCCATTGGGGCCGATCAGCCCTACGATCTCGCCGGCGCGCACCTGGAAGCTGACATCGTTGACCGCCACCAGCCCGCCGAACTCCTTGCGCGCGGCCTGCAAGTCGAGGATCAGCTCGCCTGCCTGCGGCTTCGCGCGCAGCGGCAGCGGCTCCGCCTGCGCGGGCGCCAGCACCGGCGGCCCGCCGGGCACCAGCTTGCGGATAAAAGGCCAGATGCCATCGCGTGCGTACTGCAGCAGCAGCACCATCAGCACGCCGAACACGATCGTCTCGAAGTTGCCGTTGGCGCCGAGCAGCTTGGGCAGCACGCCTTGCAGGACGTCCTTCAGGATGGTGAGGATGCCGGCGCCGAGCACCGCGCCCCACACATGCCCCACGCCGCCCACCACGGCCATGAACAGGTACTCGATGCCGTAGTTCAGGCCGAACGGCGTCGGGTTCACCGCGCGCTGCAGGTGCGCGTAGAGGAAGCCCGAGATGCAGGCCAGCACGGCGGCCACCACGAAGATCACTACCTTCATCCACGCCGTGTTCACGCCCATTGCCTCGGCCATGGTGCCGCCGCCCTTGAGCGCGCGGATGGCGCGGCCCGGACGCGAGTTGAGCAGGTTCTGCATGGCGATCACCGCCAGCAGCACCACGGCCCAGATCAGGTAGAACATCGAGCGGCCCGAAGCCAGCTCGATGCCAAGCACGTGCAGCACGGGGATGCCGTTCAGACCATCGTACTTGCCGAGGAACTCCAGGTTGCCGAACAGGAAGAACAGCGACAAGCCCCATGCGATGGTGGCCAGCGGCAGATAGTGCCCGGACATGCGCATGGTGATCAGCCCGATCACATAGGCCGACCCCATCGTGATCGCCAGTCCCACCAGCAGGCCAAGCCACGGAGACAGCCCGAACTGCGTGGTGAGGTACGCCGTGCTGTACGCGCCGAGGCCGACGAACGCAGCCTGCCCGAACGACGTCATGCCGCCCACGCCGGTGAGCAGCACCAGCCCGATGGCGACGATGCTGTACAGGCCGATGTAGTTGCCCAGCGTGATCCAGAATTCAGGCGTGGGCAGCACCGGCAGCAGCGCCAGCACCACCGCGAAGGCCAGCAGGAAAAGCCGGTTGCGTCCGGCGGAGTTTGTCCGGCGGGTCCTGTTGCCGGTCGCGCCCGCGCTGCCCGCCGCGCCGGTGCCGGCCACGGCGCTCTTGCCATTCGCATTCTTGGCGTTTGCATTACTCATGGCCTGCTCCTTATTCTTCGTCTTCCACATGCTTGCTGTTCAGCGAGCGCCACAGCAGCACGGGCAGGATCAGGGTGAACACGATGACCTCCTTGAAGGCACTGGCCCAGAAGGAGGAATAGGATTCGAGCAGGCCCACGAGAATGGCACCCGCGGCAGCCACGGGATAGCTCACCAGGCCGCCCACGATGGCGCCGACGAAGCCCTTCAGGCCGATCAGGAAGCCGGATTCGTAGTAGACCGTGGTCAGCGGTGCGATCAGGATCCCGCACAGCGCGCCCATCGCCGCGGCCAGCGTGAACGACAGGCGCCCGGCCTGCGTGGTGCCGATGCCGACCAGGCGCGCGCCGAGCCGGTTGACCGCGGTGGCGCGCAGCGCCTTGCCCGCGATGGTGCGCTCGAAGTAGAAATACAGTGCGGCGATCAGCAAGCCGGAGACGCCCACCACCCACAGGCTCTGTCCCGATACCGTCAGGCTGCCCACGTCGAAGCGCATCTCCGAGAACGCCGTGGTGCGCGAGCCCTCGGCCCCGAACATCACCAGGCCGAGGCCCACCAGCGCGAAGTGCACGCCCACCGAGACGATCAACAGGACCAGCGTGCTGGCCTCGGCCAGCGGCTGGTAGGCCAGGCGGTACAGCATTGGCCCCAGCGGCACCACGATCAGCAAGGTCAGTGCAATCTGCGCTGCCATCGGCATCGGTTGCGCGGCATATTGTTGTGCCAGCACATGCACCGCGAGCGGGAACACCAGGTACTTGCCCGCCAGCACCGCGAACCGTGTGCCCGCGGTTCGGCGCAGTTCGGCGCTGCGCAGCACGGTGACGGCCTCGTAGAGAAAGGTGAGCACGCCCATGGCAAGCAGCAGCCAGCTGCTCTGCGGCGCATGGCCGGCCTGGATCGCCGCCAGCGTGAGCGCGCCATAGGCGACGAATTCACCCTGCGGAATGAAGATGACGCGGGTCACCGAGAACACCAGCACCAGGGCCAGCGCCAGCAGCGCGTAGATGGCGCCCGAGGTGATCCCGTCCTGCGCCAGGATGGCGGCGATCGAGAGGTCCATTGTCTCCCCGTATTTTGTTGGTGCGTCCGGCCGGCGAGGAATGCCGGCTGGCGCGAATCACGGATTACGAAATAGTAAACAAATTACGCATAGCACAAATCCCGACCAACCCTAGCTTGCGCGGTGCGGCAAGCCCAGGGTCGGCTCCGAGCGCCGATCCGCATACACGGTTCGGGCAGCGTATTCGCAGCGCAGCACGGCCGCCATGCACCTTTGCGGCTTTGCGGCTTTGCGGCTTTGCGGTTTCCCGGCGTGGCGCAGCAATTCATTAACACGTTAAAGATCGTGCATGACGGAAACGGTGTCAAGTACGGGATTGCCTGTAGACCGCGCCACGCGTCCCGCGCTCGCGGCACAAACAAAAAGGGCGCATGGCTGAGCATGCGCCCTTTTTGCGGCTACCCCCGAAGCCAACCTACTTGGTCTGCAGCTTCCACTTGCCGTCCGTGATCAGCACCATCACGCGCGAGCGCTGGTCCAGCCCGAGGTGGTCGGTCGGCGTCATGTTCATGATGCCGTGGGAGATCGGCAGTTCCTTGGTCTGCTCCATGGCATCGCGCAGCGCCTTGCGGAATTCCTTGGTGCCAGGCTGGCCCTTCTTCAGTGCCTCGGGAATGGCCCGCTGCAGCAGCAACCCCGCGTCCCAGGCGTGGCCGCCGAAGGTGGAAACCTGGCCGCCAAAGGCCTTCTCGTAGGCCGTCTTGTAGGCCATGGCGGGCTTCTTCACCGGGTTGCTGTCCGGCAGCTGCTCGGCCACCAGCAGCGGGCCGGCAGGCAGGAAGGTGCCTTCGCAATCCTTGCCGCAGACACGCAGGAAGTCCGCATTGGCAACACCGTGGGTCTGGTAGATCTTGCCCTTCCAGCCGCGCTCCTTGAGCGCCTTGGCCGGCAGTGCGGCGGGCGTACCCGAACCAGCGATCAGCACCGCGTCGGGATTGGCGGCCATCATCTTCAGTACCTGGCCGGTGACCGATGTATCGGTGCGCGCAAAGCGTTCGTTGGCCACCACCTTGATCTTGCGCATCTCGCCGACCTTGGCGAATTCCTGCGCCCAGCTGTCGCCATAGGCATCCGCGAAGCCGATGAAGGCCACCGTCTTCACGTTGTTGTTGGTCATGTGCTCGGCAATGGCGGTCGCCATGTGCGAGTCGTTCTGCGGCGTCTTGAAGACCCAGGCGCGCTTGGCGTCCATCGGCTCGATGATGCGCGCCGAGGCGGCCAGCGTGATCATCGGCGTCTCGTTCTCGGCCACCACGTCCACCATCGCCAGCGAATTCGGCGTCACGGTCGAACCCACCACCACATCGACCTTGTCCTCGCTGATCAGCTTGCGCGTGTTCTTGACGGCGGTAGTGGTATCGGAGGCATCGTCGAGCACGATGTACTCGATCTTCTTGCCGGCGATTTCCTTCGGCAGCAGCGAGATCGTGTTCTTTTCCGGGATGCCCAGCGAAGCCGCCGGTCCCGTGGCCGAAACCGTCACCCCCACCTTGACCTGAGCGTTGGCGGTGCCCGCGCACAAGGCGGCGGCGGCGAGAGCCAACAGGCTGGCGCGCTTGAATGTCATCGTGTCTCCTTCCATAGCGGCAAACGGAAAAGGCATCCGTGCCGGCTTCCGGCCGGTCGGATGCCTCAATCTGGTCTTCTTGTCTTTGTATGCTTGCGGTGTCCTTGCGGACCCGTGTCCAGGCGCAACGCCGGCGCCTGCCTGCTGCCCGGTGCGCGCGGAACCAGTCCGCACCACACCGCGATCTCCCGTCCTGCGCGTTTCCCCGGCGGCGCGCTGCGCCACCCGGTGCCGCTCATTCACCGACCGCACGGTCGAAAATGCGTAGCGAGTCTAACAATAGCGATATGGGCCGGAAAGCCGGATTAACCCGGAGCGCCGCCAGGGTGCGGCACGCCACGCGACACGCCACGAGAATCCGGCGGCCGCGCCCTGCCCGCTCAGTGCCCGAAGGCATCCCATGCGGTCTTCACGATCAGCGCCGCCACCACCACGATGAAGACGCGGCGCACGAAGCCGCTGCCATGCTTGAGCGCGAGGCGGCTGCCCAGCTGGCTGCCGGCGACGTTCGCCACCGCCATCACCAGGCCGAGCTGCCACCATACGTGGCCCTTGGCCGCCAGCAGCAGCAAGGCCGCCAGGTTGGTGGCAAGGTTGACCACCTTGGTCGATGCCGACGCATGCAGGAAGTCATAGCCGAACACCCGTACGAACACGATCATCAGGAAGCTGCCAGTGCCGGGTCCGAACACGCCATCGTAGAAGCCGATTGCCGCCCCCGCGAGCAGCGCTGCCGCGCGCTCCTTGCTGCCCGAAAGCGTGGGCGCATGCTCGGTGCCCAGGTTCTTCTTGGCCACCGTGTACACCAGCAGGATCACCAGCACGAACGGCAGCGACTTGCGCAGCGGCCCGGCGGGAATCAGCGTCAGCGCGTAGGCACCGGCCATCGAAAAGACAAAGGCCGACAGCATCGCCGGCATGGTCGCGCCCCAGTAGATGCGCACGCTGCGCCCGTAGCGCACCGCGGCGTTGGCCGTGCCCGCCAGCGAAGCCACCTTGTTGGTACCGATCAGGGTGGCCGGCGACATATCGGGATAGGCGGAGAACAGGGCGGGGATCTGCACCAGGCCGCCGCCACCGGCGACGGCATCGATCATGCCGGCCAGAAAAGCCGCGACCGCGAGAAACACGAAATCCATGGAACGCTCGGAAGACCAGGGAGGAGAAGAAGGGAAGGAAGGAGAGGCAACGCAGGAAGGCGACACGCCGGGACTGGCCTGCGGCAAGCCCCCGCCGCGTGTCAGCCGAGGTCTTTGTGCGCCGGTGCCAGATTGCAGTGCCACAAGCCGGCACACGGCACGAAGCCCGCTGCCTCGGCCTGCCGCACCGTCAGCAAGGCAGGCGACAGCAGCAAGTGCCGTACACCATGCGCGCGGCACCAGTCGGCCAGCAGGTCGCAGCACCCCTGGAAAAGCGCCGCATTCGCCACAGCCGCCGTACCCGTCTCTGCAACTGGCCGGGCCCACCATTCCGCCACGAACGCCGCGAGCCCGGCGAGCCCGAGATGCGGCACCAGCGTGACGGGCAAGCAGCCCAGCACTTGCTGCCCCGCTGCTTCCGCCACCACGCAAGCCCCGCGCTCCGGCCTGGCCAGCAGGCTCTCCACCAGCGCGCTCCGCGCGCGCGCGGCAGCCACCGGCAGCGGCCGGGCGGCCTGCAGCCAGTCGCTCAGCGCTGGCGCGTCGGCGGCGGTAGCAAGGCGGATATGGGGATACGAGCCGGCAGCGGAGGAAGCGTCCTCAGAAGGCGGTTTATGTGGCGCCGGAGGCACCGCTGATGGGAATTCGGGGGACATGGCAGGCGTCGGGGAGAGAAGCAGATTGTCTCATGTGGCCCTCGCCCTTCTTATGCCGATTCCGCATGGTGGCGTGCGATGCACCAGAAACAGGCATTAAAAAAGGCGTTGCCGGGGATCACCCGGCAACGCCCTCATCTTATATGACACTGCAGCCTAGTGACCGCGCGCCTGTCGTCTCCTCGCTTCCGCCTCCATTTAACCTGCGAAAACCGTATATGGAATGTAACTAAGCGGTGCGTTCCGAACAAGCTAGAAGAAACCCTAGCCCCAAAACCGGGCATGTTGCCCCGTAATCACTCCCGGGCCTTGCCGAAGCGCGCCAGCAGCTCTCCCATGATGCCGCGGCGGAAGGTCAGCACGCAGATCACGAAGATCACGCCAGTGACCATGGTCACCGATTCGCCCAGCGAACCAAACCACTCGATTCCGGTGAGCGAGGCGAGGAAGTTGCCGATATCGCCCAGCTTGTTCTCGAGTGCCACCACCACGAAGGCACCGACCAGGGGACCCGACAGCGTACCCAGCCCGCCCACCAGCGTCATCAGGATCACCGAGCCCGACATCGACCAGTGCACGTCGGTCAGCGTGGCAAAGCCCAGCACCAGCGCCTTGATGGATCCCGCCAGTCCCGACAGCGCCGCCGACAGCACAAATACCATCAGCTTGAAGCGGTCGGTGTCGTAGCCCAGCGAGATGGTACGCGGCTCGTTCTCCTTGATCGCCTTGAGGATCTGCCCGAACGGCGAATGGACCGTCCGCACGATCAGCGCGAATGCCAGCACGATGATCAGCAGCGCCACGTAGTACAGCGTCAGGTCGCTGGCCAGCGGCAGCACCCCGAACAGCTTGCCGCGCGGGATCCCCTGCAGGCCATCCTCGCCGCCGGTATAAGGCACCTGAAGGCAGAAGAAGAACAGCATCTGCGCCAGCGCCAGCGTGATCATCGCGAAGTAGATGCCCTGGCGCCGGATCGCGATCCAGCCCACCACGTAGCCGATCAGGGCGCCCGTCAGCGTACCCAGCACCAGGCCGACCTCCGGCGTCACGCCCCAGGCCTTCATGGCATGGCCGGCCATGTAGGCCGCGCCGCCGAAGAAGGCCGCATGGCCGAACGACAGCAGCCCGGTGTAGCCGATCAGCAGATTGAAGGCGCACGCGAACAGCGCGAAGCACAGCACCTTGAGCACGAACACCGGATACGCCCCGGCCATCGGCGCCACGATCAGCGCCACCAGCAACAATCCGTACCACAGTTTCTTCTGCACGCCCTGCCCCTGTCTTGTCTGCCCCGCGGCCACTGCCGCGCCCGATGGTTGGCTCATCACTTCTCCCTCCCGAACAGCCCGGCCGGGCGCAACATCAGTACGATGACCATGATGAAGAACACCACCGTGGAGGAGGCCTCGGGATAGAACACCTTGGTCAGGCCCTCGATCACGCCCAGCCCCAGGCCGGTCAGGATCGAACCCATGATGGAGCCCATGCCGCCGATCACCACCACCGCGAACACGATGATGATCAGGTTCTGCCCCATCAGCGGCGAGATCTGGATCACCGGTGCGGCCAGCACGCCGGCGAACGCCGCCAGCGCCACGCCGAAGCCGTAGGTCAGCGTCACCATCAGCGGCACGTTGACGCCGAATGCTTCCACCAGCTTGGGGTTCTCGGTGCCGGCGCGCAGGTAGGCGCCAAGCTTGGTCTTCTCGATCAGGAACCAGGTGGAGAAGCACACCACCAGCGAGGCCAGCACCACCCAGGCCCGGTAGTTGGGCAGGATCATGAAGCCGAGGTCGGTGGCGCCGGTCAGCAGTTCCGGTGGCGAATACGGCAGGCCGGACACGCCGTAGATCGAGCGGAAGATGCCTTCGACCACCAGCGTGATGCCCAGCGTGAGCAGCAGGCCGTAGATATGGTCGAGCTTGTAGATCCAGCGCAGCATGGTGCGCTCGATCAACACGCCGAGCAGCGCCACCACCAGCGGCGACAACACCAGCATCACCCAGTAGTTGAGCTCGAAGTAGTTCATGCCCATCCAGGCCAGCACCGCGCCAAGCATGAACAGCGCCCCGTGGGCGAAATTGATGACGTTGAGCAGGCCGAAGATCACCGCCAGGCCGAGGCTCAACATCGCATAGAAGGCACCGTTGACCAGCCCCAGCAGCAGCTGGGACAGCATGGCGGGCAGAGGAATACCGAAGATGTCCATCGCGGGCGTTACCGTTCGCGCACCAGCCGGGATTCGTCGTGGCCTCCCGGGAAGGCGCAGTCAAATGAAGCGAAGCCGCGGCGCCCGGGTCACGAGCCGCCGCGGCAGGGACAACACACTCAGCTCAGGCGCTTACTTCTTGAGCAGCGCGCACTTCGACTCCGCCACCGTGGCGAAAGCCTGGTCACCCGGAATGGTGGCGACCACCTTCAGGTAATCCCACGGCTTCTTCGATTCCGCCGGCGACTTCACTTGCATCAGGTACATGTCGTGGATGCCACGGCCGTCCTGGCGGATATAGCCCTTGGTGTAGAAGTCGTTGATCTTGGCCTTCTTCAGTTCGGCCATGACCTTGTCCGGATCGTCCGTCTTGGCCGTCTCCACCGCCTTCAGGTAGGTGCGGATGGCGGAGTAGTCGGCGGCCTGCAAGCTGCTCGGCATCTTCTTCATCTTGCCGAAGAAGCGGTTGGCGAACTTGCGGGTCTCGTCGTTCATGTCCCAGTACCAGCTGTCGGTCATCAGCAGGCCTTCGGTGTTCTTCAGCCCCAGGCTGTGCACGTCGTTGATGAACATCAGCAGCCCGGCGATCTTCATCGACTTGGTGATGCCGAATTCCTTGGCCGCCTTGATCGCGTTGATGGTGTCGCCGCCGGCATTGGCCAGGCCCAGGATCTGCGCCTTCGACGACTGCGCCTGCAGCAGGAAGGAGGAGAAGTCGGAGGCGTTGAGCGGATGGCGCACCTGGCCCACCACCGTGCCGCCGTTGGCCTTCACCACCGCGGCGGTATCCTGTTCCAGCGAGTGGCCGAAGGCATAGTCGGCGGTCAGGAAGAACCACGACTTGCCGCCCTGCTTGACCACCGCGCTGCCGGTGCCCTTGGCCAGCGCAATCGTGTCATACGCATAGTGCACCGTGTACGGCGAGCACTCTTCGTTGGTCAGGCGCGCCGAGCCTGCGCCGATGTTGAAGTAGACCCTCTTCTTCTCCGATGCGACCTTGGCCATGGCCAGGCCGGTAGCGGAGTTGGTGCCGCCCAGCAGCATGTCCAGGTTCTGCTGGTCCATCCACTCGCGCGCCTTCGAGGCGGCGATGTCGGCCTTGTTCTGGTGATCCGCCGAGACCAGTTCGATCGGCTTGCCCAGCACCTTGCCGCCGGCATCCTCGATCGCCATCTTGATGGCCTCGAGACCGCCCGGGCCGTCGATGTCGGCGTACAGGCCGGACATATCGGTGATGTAGCCGATCTTGACCGTATCGCCCGAGACCTGGGCCGAAGCCGAACCCATTGCCACGCCCGCTACGATAGCCGCCAGAGCAACCGCCAGCCGAGTCATCTTCATTGCTTGTCTCCTTAGTTTCGGCGGCCCTTGTCGCCACCCGTTCCTGCCCTAAAACAATGCCTGCGATGCATGCGCGCCATACCTGTCAGGCGCGCCGCATCAGACCCCAAGCAACTCGTTGAGCACCGGCATCTTGGCCTGCAGTTCCGCCGCGGCGAAACGCTCGACGATGGTGCCGTGCTCCATCACGTAAAACCGGTCGGCCAGCGGCGCGGCGAAGCGAAAGTTCTGCTCCACCATCACCACCGTGTAGCCCTTCTTCTTGAGCATCAGGATCATGCGCGCCAGCGCCTGCACGATCACCGGCGCGAGACCCTCGGAGATCTCGTCGAGCAGCAGCAGGTTGGCGCCGGTACGCAGGATGCGCCCCACCGCCAGCATCTGCTGCTCGCCGCCCGACAGGCGCGTGCCCTGGCTCTGGCGGCGCTCCTTCAGGTTGGGGAACATCTCGTAGATCTCGGCTTCGCTCATGCCGGCGCCGACGCCGCTGCCCTTGGCTTTGAGCAATGGCGGCAGCATCAGGTTTTCCTCGCACGACAAGCTGGCGAAGATGCCGCGCTCCTCCGGGCAGTAGCCGATGCCGCAGTGCGCGATCTTGTGTGTCGGCATGCCGATGGTCTCGGTGCCATTGACGCGGATCGAACCCTTGCGCTGGCCGGTCAGGCCCATGATGGCGCGCAGCGTGGTGGTGCGCCCGGCGCCGTTGCGGCCCAGCAGCGTGACCACCTCGCCGGGGTTCACGGTCAGGTCCACGCCGTGCAGGATGTGCGATTCGCCGTACCAGGCGTGCAGGTCCTTGATTTCAAGTGCGGGCGTTGTACTCATCCTGGCTCCTCAGTGCGCGCCCTGCAGTTCGGCCTCGACGGTGCCCATATAGGCTTCCATCACGCGCGGGTCTTTCGATACCTCGGCGTACGGCCCTTCGGCCAGGATCGCGCCGCGCTGCAATACGGTGATCTTGTCGGCGATCGACGACACCACGTTCATATTGTGTTCGACCATCAGGATGGTGCGTCCCACCGCGACCTTGCGGATCAGGTCGGTGACGCGCGCCACGTCCTCGTGGCCCATGCCCTGCGTGGGCTCGTCGAGCAGCATCAGCTCCGGCTCCATCGCCAGCGTGGTGGCGATCTCGAGCGCGCGCTTGCGGCCGTACGGCAGGTTGACGGTGACGATCTGCGCCGCGTCGGTCAGGCCGACCTGATCGAGCAGTTCCATGCCGCGCGCATTGAGCGCATCGAGCGTGCGCTCGCTGCTCCAGAAATGATAGGAAGTGCCGAGCTGCCGCTGCAGGCCGATACGCACGTTCTCCAGCACCGTCAGGTGCGGGAATACCGCCGAGATCTGGAACGAGCGGATCACGCCGCGCCGCGCGATCTGCGCCGGCTTCTCACGCGTGATGTCGATGCCGTTGAAGAGGATGGTCCCCGTGGTCGGCTCGAGAAACTTGGTCAGCAGGTTGAAGCATGTCGTCTTGCCGGCGCCGTTGGGGCCGATCAAGGCATGGATGGAGCCGCGCCGCACCTTCAGGTTGACGTCGCTCACCGCGGTGAACCCCTTGAATTCCTTGGTGAGGTTCCGCGTTTCCAGGATCGTGTCTTGCTCGTTCATGGTCTCCTGCCCGCCCTCTTGCTGCGGCACCGGCTTCTGGTCGGCACCGCCAAATGGTCAGAACCGTGGCGCTGTTTGCGCCACCACCGCACGAGTCACGCCAATCCAGTTGCGCTCCCCGTGGCTATTGCGGCTTGCACGCCGCTTCTCTTCTTGTCGCCGCCGCCCGGCATGCTCACCAAGGCGCGACGCGCCCTGGGAGGGGCGCGCCAATGTGAGCGCTGCTGCACGGCATATGGGCGTCTATTGTGTGCGTCTGCTGCGTCGCAAAACATCCGGGTTTGCACTGATTATGAAACATGAACCAGATGTCAGGTCTGTGTCGTGGCTCCGTCTTTCTCTTGACCCACGTCATTGAGCGTGCCGCGCGCGCGGGCTTCGGCGGAGGAAACCTGCAGATTGGCGGGCGCGGCCGGCGCCGCGCCCTCGCCCGCCGCGCCGGCCATGCGCCGGCGGCGGTCTTCCCGGATCATGTCGCTGGCGCGCTCGGCGATCATGATGGTGGGCGAATTGGTGTTGCCCGAGGTGATCAGCGGCATCACCGACGCATCGACCACGCGCAGCCCGTCGATGCCGATCACGCGCAGGCGCTGGTCGACTACCGCGCCCGGGTCGTCGGCGCGCCCCATGCGGCAAGTGCCGACCGGGTGGAAGATGGTGGTGCCGATCTCGCCGGCAGCCTGCGCCAGCTGTTCATCGGTCTCGAAAGCCGGGCCGGGCAGCCATTCCTGCGGCTTGTATGGCGCCAGCGCGGGCGAGGCCACGATGCGCCGCGTCAGCCGCAGCGAATCCGCCGCCACCTTGCGGTCCGCTTCGGTGGACAGGTAGTTCGGCGCGATCACCGGCGCCTTGCGGAAGTCGGGGTCGCCGATGTGCACGCTGCCGCGCGAGGTCGGGCGCAGGTTGCACACGCTCGCGGTAAACGCGTTGAAGCTGTGCAGCGGATCGCCGAACTTGTCGAGCGAGAGCGGCTGCACGTGATACTCCAGGTTGGCCCGGCCCTGCGCGGCATCCGAACGCGCGAAGGCGCCGAGCTGCGACGGCGCCATGCTCATCGGCCCGCTCTGGTTGATCGCGTACTGCAGGCCGATGCCCAGCTTGCCCCACCAGCTGCCCGCGCGCGTATTGAGCGTGCGCACGCCCTCCACCTTGACCACGGTGCGCAGCTGCAGGTGGTCCTGCAGGTTCTCGCCCACGCCCGGCAAGGCGTGGCGCACCGCGATCCCGAGCGCCTGCAGGCGTTCGGGTTGGCCGACGCCGGACAGCTCCAGCAGCTGTGGCGTATTGACCGCGCCGGCCGCCAGGATGACCTCCTCGCGCGCGGCCACCGCATGCGCGGTGCCGCCGCCGAGATAGGCCACGCCACTGCAGCGGCGGCCGTCGAAGCTCAGCGCGCTGACCTGCGCCCCGGTGACGATGGTCAGGTTGGGCCGTTCGGCCGCGCGGCGCAGGAAGGCCTTGGCGGTATTCCAGCGGATGCCGCGGCGCTGGTTGACCTCGAAGTAGCCCACGCCGAAATTGTCGCCGCGGTTGAAGTCCTCGGTGCGCGGGATGCCGGCCTGCTCGGCGGCTTCGATAAAGCGCTCCAGGATATCCCAGTGCAGCCGCTGCCCCTCGACCCGCCACTCGCCGCCGGCGCCGTGGAACTCGCTGGCGCCGCGATGATGGTCCTCGCTGCGCTTGAACAGCGGCAGCACGTTGTCCCAGCGCCAGCCGTCGTCGCCCGTCAGGCGCGCCCAGTCGTCATAGTCCTCGCGCTGGCCGCGCATGTAGATCATGCCGTTGATGGACGACGAGCCGCCCAGCACACGCCCGCGCGGATAGCCGAGCGCGCGGCCGTTGAGCCCGGCCTGCGCCGTGGTGCGGTACATCCAGTCGGTACGCGGGTTGCCGATGCAATACAGGTAGCCCACCGGGATATGGATCCAGTGATAGTCGTCGCGCCCGCCGGCTTCGAGCAGCAGCACGCTCACCTCGGGGTCCTGCGTCAGGCGGTTGGCCAGCACGCAGCCGGCCGATCCCGCGCCGACGATGATGTAGTCGTAAGTCTCCATGTTCTTGTCTTTGTCTGGCCTTGCGCCGCGAGTGGAAGGATTGAGGAAGGGCCTGCGCCCTGGCGCGGCCCGCCGTTCTTGGGCTACCGATGCGCGCGATGGTTCATCGCGCACGCCATCATGCACGCATTCACGCCTGTGGCTGCAGGTGCCTGCGCAGCCAGCCTGCCAGCACGTCGAACACCTGGCCACGCAGCGGCTGCGCCTCGTTGAAGATCTCGTGATAGGCGCTGTCGAACCAGTGCGCCTCGCACAGGTCGGGCGGCGCGCCTTCGGCGAAGCGCCGGCTACCGGCCGGGTCGACGATATGGTCGTCGCCGCCCACCAGCAGCAGCGCCGGGGCTTCCAGCATGGCCGCATCGGCCTGCGCCTGCGCCATGCCCTGGATGAAAGTCTCCAGCACGCTGGCGCTGATGGTGCCCTGCACCAGCGGATCGGCGCGGTACCGCGCCACCGCCGCCGCATCGTGCGACAGGTAGCGCGCATTGATCGGATTGGGTACGCGCAGGCGCGGCGCCAGCACCAGCAGCGTGCGATGCACCGCCAGCATCGCGCCGGACAGCCGCAGCGCCAGCGCCGGCGACGACAGCACCAGCGCCCGGATCGGCCGCACGCGTGCGGTGGCGAAGCGGGCCGCCACCAGGCCGCCCATGCTGTGGCCCAGCAGGAACGGCAGTTCCTGCCACTGGCCCACGGCCGCGTCGTGGATCTCGGTCAGGTCTTCGACATAGATATCGGGATGGCCGGCCACCATGCGCGGGCCACCGCTGGCACCGTGGCCGCGCTGGTCGTAGGCGCGCACGCGCAGGCCGAGGCCGCACAGCAGTTCGGCCACATGCTGGTAGCGCCCGCAATGCTCGGCCAGTCCGTGTACCAGCAGCAGCGAGCCGGTCGTCTCGGGAAACAAGGCAGGATCGGGCTGCCAGGTGCGCAGCAACAGTTCGGTGCCGTCGCGCATGCGTTGCCGGCTTTCGGTCGGCACCAGGGGCTGGGCGGGCTGCGCGGCCATGCCGGCACCCTCGCCGGCATGGCCGCCGGCACCGGCGCCCGGCAAGGGCTCGGCAGGGACAGCGGTACTCGGTTGGTCCATCCGGTTGGTCTCCATCTCCGTTCCGCCATGCTGCGCACCCACAACAGCGCTAGGCCGCCGTGCTGTCCTCGCCATGGCGATGGCAGGCAGGCATCCTCATTGCGCCATCGCCATCGCCATCGCCATCGCCATCGCCATCGCCTCCGCCGTCGCCGCCCTCGCCCTCGCCCGGCCGCGCCATGTCGGCCAGGATCGGGCAGTCGGGCCGGTCGTCGCCGCTGCAGGCCTCGGCCAGCTGGCGCAAGGTGTCGCGCATGGCGGCCAGTTCGGCGATACGCTGCTCGAGATCCGTCACGTGGCGCAAGGTGAGCGCCTTGACGTCGGCGCTGGCGCGCGCACGGTCGTGCCACAACGACAGCAGGCCGCGAATCTCGTCCAGCGAGAACCCGAGATTACGGGCACGCCGCACGAAGCGCAAGGTATGCACCGCGCGCTCGTCGTAGCGGCGGTAGCCGCCTTCGCTGCGCGGCGGCGCCGCCACCAGGCCGATCGACTCGTAGTGCCGGATCATCTTCGCGGAGACGCCTGAGGCCTGGGCCGCTTCACCGATATTCATACCTTCTCTCCCACCGGCTTCCAGCGCCGCAGCAGCAGTGCATTGCCGACCACGCTCACGCTGGAGAAAGCCATGGCCGCCCCCGCCACCACCGGGTTGAGCAGGCCGGCGGCCGCCAGCGGGATGCCGATCACATTGTAGAAGAAGGCCCAGAACAGGTTCTCGCGGATCTTGCGCACGGTGCGGTGCGAGATGCGCAGTGCATCGGCCACCAGCACCGGATCGCCGCGCATCAGCGTGATGCCGGCGGCATGCATGGCCACGTCGGTGCCGGTCGACATGGCGATGCCCACGTCGGCCGCGGCCAGTGCCGGCGCGTCGTTGATGCCGTCGCCCACCATCGCCACCACGGCCCCTCCCGCCTTGAGCGCGAGTACGCGCTCGGCCTTGTCGGCGGGCAGCACCTCCGCCTGCACTTCGTCCAGGCCAAGCGCCTGCGCCACGCGCGCAGCGGCGCCCTGGTTGTCGCCAGACAGCATCACGGTGCGCACGCCGGCGGCGCGCAGCCGCTCGATGGCGCGGCGCGCGCCAGGCTTGATGGCATCGCCGAAGGCCACCAGCCCCAGCACGCGCGGTGCATCCTGCGCGCTGGCGTCGATCAGCCATGACACCGTGCGCCCCTCGTCCTGCAGCGCGCGCGCGCGCGGCTCCAGCGCCCCTGCCGCCGCGCCCAGCGAGGCTCTCAGGCGCTCGCTGCCCAGTTGCAGCACCGCGCCGTCCACCGTGCCGGTCAGGCCCATGCCGGGCAAGGCGCGCACCGCGCCGGCCACCGGCGCCGTCACGCCGCGCGCGCGTGCCGCGGCCAGCACCGCGTGCGCCAGCGGATGCTCGCTGCCGGCCTGCAGCGCGGCCAGGCTGGCCAGCAAGCGCTCCTCGGCGCCCGCGCCGGCGTCGGCGGGTACCGCCAGCGCCACCACCTCGGGCTTGCCCACGGTGAGCGTGCCGGTCTTGTCGAAGGCGACCACCGTGACCCGGTGCGCAATTTCCAGCGCCTCCGCGTCCTTGATCAGGATGCCGGCACGCGCGCCCGCGCCGGTGCCGGCCATGATGGCGGTCGGCGTGGCCAGGCCCAGCGCGCACGGGCAGGCGATCACCAGTACCGCCACTGCATCGAGCAGGGCCGTTTCCCAGTTGCCGCCGATCACGCCCCAGCCCAGCAGCGTCAGCAGCGCGATGCCCAGCACCACCGGCACGAACACCGCGCTGACGCGATCCACCATGCGCTGGATCGGCGCCTTGGCCGCCTGCGCATGCTCGACCATGCGGATGATGCGCGCCAGCACCGTTTCCGCCCCCACCGCCACGGTGCGCGCCACCAGCCGGCCCTCATAGTTGATGGCGCCGCCGGTCAGGCGCGCGCCCGGCGCCTTGGGCACCGGCAGGCTCTCGCCGGTCAGCATCGATTCGTCGGCATGGCTGTTGCCTTCGATCACTTCGGCATCCACCGGCACGCGCGCGCCCGGCAGCACCACGATCTCGTCGCCCACCTGCACCGAGGCCAGCGGCACCGTGGTTTCGGCGCCGCCACGGCGCACGATGGCGCTGTCCGGGCGCAGCGCCGCCAGCGCGCGGATGGCGTCGGCGGTCTGGCGCTTGGCGCGCGTTTCCATCCACTTGCCCAGCCGCACCAGCGTGATCACCACCGCCGCGCTCTCGAAGTAGAGGTGCGGCATGCCGTCCGCGCCGCGCCACATCAGCCACAAGGACAAGCCGTAGGCCGCCGAGGTGCCCAGCGCGACCAGCAGGTCCATATTGCCCGCGCCGGCGCGCACCGCCTTCCAGCCCGCCTTGTAGAAGCGCCAGCCGAACACGAACTGCACGGGCGTGGCCAGCAGCCACTGCACCCACGCCGGCAGCATCCAGTGCACGCCGAACCACGCAAGCACCATCGGCGCCACCAGCGGCAGCGACAGCGCCGCCGAGATCGCCACCGGCCACGGACCGGACCAGAAGCCCTCGCCCGGCGCCGCGCCGGCCGGCTGCCCGCTGCTCACGGGCACGGCGCCATACCCTGCCCGCGTCACCGCCGCCGCCAGCGCGGCGGCATCCACCGCGCCGCGCAGCACGGTCACCGCGGCCTGCTCGGTGGCCAGGTTGACCTGGGCGTCGACGACGCCCGGCACGGCCTTCAGCGCGCGCTCCACGCGCGCCACGCAGGACGCGCAGGTCATATCGCTGATCGACAGGTCGATGGCCTGGCGCGGCACTTCGTAGCCGGCCGCCTTCACGGCCTCTGCCGCGGCCGGCAACACGGCCGCGCTGTCGGCCTGCAGCGTGGCCTCCTCAGTGGCGAGGTTGACCGCAACCTGGCGCACGCCGGGCACCTTGCCCAGCGCGATCTCGACACGCCGCACGCACGAGGCGCACGTCATGCCCCCAATGGGCAAACGCCATTCGGCATCCGGCGCGCCTGCTTTCGCGCCCGGCAGGGGGAGGGTCTGGGATTGAGCTGACATGGCTTTTGAGAGTGGTCCTGGTGACGACGAACTCATCATGGACCTTACCATGTTGGGAAGGTCAAGGCCGGATACAAGCAGCGAATCCGGCACGTCATGGCGCGGCGGATGCGGGCGAGAAAGCCCTTGCGCTTCCCACCATGGGAAGGTGCAAACTCCAGGCTAGATTGCAATCCGGCCGCCGCAAGCGCAGCGGTGGGTACGCGCCCGATGCAACACTTTTCACCCGTTCCAGCAGGAGAACCCAGATGATCCAGTTCCAGGTTGAAGGCATGTCGTGCGGCCATTGCGTGGGCGCCATCACGCGAGCCGTGCAGGCGCTCGATCCGGCCGCCAAGGTGTCCGCGGATATCCCCGCGCAGGCTGTCACCGTGGAGGCCACGGCCAGCAGCGAAGCGCTGCGCGCAGCGATCGAAGAGGCGGGCTACCCCGTCAAGGGATAAGGTGCTGGCGGCGGTGCGGTCGCGATGCCGCCCGCTCGCCTGCCCGCGGCCCCAAAGAAAAAGCGCCTCGCAGGCGCTTTTTTGTTTGCCCCGCGCAAGCGCGGGAGAAGTCCGCTCAGAACCGGTAGCCCACGTTCAGGAAGGTCACGACCGGGTCGATCTTGATCTTGGTATGCGACTGGACCGTCTGGTTGCCGGCCGCACCGGCGTTCTGCGCCGTGAAGCTGGCCGTGGTCGACAGCGGCACGTAGGAAACCGAGATGCCGACGAACCAGTTGTCGGTCACGGCGTAGTTCGCGCCCACGTTGAACACCGGGTTCCACGAACTCTTGGCGCTGGCCGACATCGTGGCATTCGGGCCGAACTCGGACTTCACGAAGGTCTGGTTGGTAATGGTTTCGCCGGTAAACCAGGTGTAATTCACGCCAATGCCGATATACGGGCGGAACTTGGACTTGGCATCCAGGAAGTGGTACTTCACCAGCACCGCGGGGCTCCACTGCTTCACACTGCCCAGCATGCCGTACTTGGCAAAGCTGCCCTCTCCCGCGACGTCGTGCTTGGGCGGGATACCGAAAACGAAATCCACGCCGATGTTGTCGGTGAAATAGTGCTCGAGCGAGATGCCGACCGTGTCGGCGGACTGGATCTCGGCGCCGGTGCCGGGCTTGGGCTGGCCAACCGGGAAGCCGTTGACGCTGTCCACGGTGAGCGGGTCGGCCGAGCTGTTCGGCATCACGCGGAACCAGCCCAGGCTGAGGACATTGCTGCCGGCACTTTGGGCTTGCGCCGCACCGGCGATTAGCATGGCAACGCTGGCCACCAGGATTTTTTTATGGGTCATGCCTACTCCTTGAATGCTCTTCTGCCTTGAGGTGAGGCGTGCATTATCCAGTCTGGTGTGAAGCGTCTGTTTCAAACCTGTAACGTTTTCATAGAAGCACCCCCCTAAAGGGCGGGTTAACCATTAGAAAAACGGGAAATCGGCAAGGAATCGGCGCCAAAACTGTACCGAAATTGCGACGCCTCTCCGCCGCGCGTGCTGCTGTGCGGCATAGGCCTACTGGCAAGGAGGGAATTCGGGCAGCGGCCGCCACCCGGAGCGGCTTCGGCCGCCCCTGGCGAATGCCTTACACGGCACCCGATCCGGCCGAAAGGCCGGCGCTGGCCAGCACGCAGGCCGCAAGATCCCACAAGGCATAGCCCACGCTCTTGAACACCAGGGGACTGCCGCCCCGGGCGCGTAGCGCGTCGGCAGCCAGGATGGCCTGCTCGAACGGCTGCACGGTGGCCCAGTCGATACCGGCCTGCAGCAGGTCGCCCGCCTCGTCCTCGATACCGAAGAGGGTGTCGGCCAGCAGGCGGCCATGGGCGGATGCGGCCTGGCACAGCGCGGGCGGCAACTCGCACATCTCGGGCCGGAAGGCGCCCACCGCGGCAATGAAATGGTCGTCGCGCCACAGGCCGCTGTCGAGGTCAGGCAGCACCGGCACGAGGCTCGAAGTCACGGTGACCACCATCGACACGCGCGCCAGCACGCTGCGCACGTCGTCCACCACCTGCGCCTCGGTCCCCAGCGTGCGGGCGTGCGCGGCCAGCGCCTGCGCCTTGGCGGGCGTGCGCGAATGCAGCCACACCCGGCGCGGCGCCAGGCCCGCGACAAAGGCTTCGAGATGCGTCTCGGCCTGCACGCCGGCGCCGATGATCAGCAACTCGCCATCGGGGCGCGGCGCGAACTGCTGGGCGGCAAGCAGCGATACCGCCGCGGTGCGCCGCCCGGTCACGGTGGGCCCGTCCAGCAGCGCCAGCCGCTGGCCGCTGTGCGCATCGGCCACCACCACTTCACCGAGGATGCTGGGCAGGCCGCGCGACGGATTGCCCGGGTGCACGGTGATGTTCTTGGTCATCACCAGCTCGCGGTTGCGCGCCGGCATCACCAGCAGCGTGCCCGCACCGTTTTCGGCGTCGCCGACCGGCAGCGCGATGCGCGGCGGCGCCACGGCGGTACCGGCGCGCAGCTCGGCCAGCATGTCGGCGATGGCGCGCGCCAGTTCCGGGTAAGGCAGGCGGGCGGCGGTCTGGGCGGCGTCGAGCAGGGCGAGGGACACGGCGAATGGCTCCGGAGGCGGTTTGCGATGGCGGATTATCCGCGATCTCCGTCAACGGCCCGCCGCCGGCCTGTCCTGCCCCTGCCTGCCCCACCCTGCCCGGCTACTGCGCGCTCAGCGTGCCAGCAGCGACATGGCCTGCTCCGGATAGCGCGAACCTGCCGCTGCGTCCGGCGGGAACACGGCGTCGATGGCCGCCAGGTCCGCCGCGCCGAGTTTCACGGCCAGAGCCCCCAGGTTGTCGTCCAGGTTTGCCACGCGGCGCGTGCCGGGAATCGGCAACAGATCCTCGCCCTGCGCCAGCACCCAGGCCAGCGCCAGCTGCGCCGGCGTGCATCCCTTGCCGTGCGCGATCTCCTTCACCTTGTCCGCCAGCGCAAGGTTGCGCGCGAAGTTCTCGCCCACGAAGCGCGGGCTGGTGCGGCGATAGTCGTCCGCCGCGAAATCGTCCGGGCTGCGCAGCGCACCCGTGAGGAAGCCGCGGCCGAGCGGGCTGTACGGCACGAACGCAATGCCCAGCCGCCGGCAGGTGCCGAGGATGCCCTGCTCGCCGCCCGCCTCCACGTCGCGCGTCCACAGCGAGAATTCGCTCTGCAATGCTGCGATGGGATGCACCTTGTGCGCGCGTTCCAGCGTCTGCGCGCCGGCCTCGGACAGGCCAAGCCAGCGCACCTTGCCCGCCGCCACCAGGTCGGCCATCGCACCCACGGTCTCCTCGATGGGCACCTGCGGGTCCACGCGATGCTGGTAATACAGGTCGATGTGGTCCACGCCAAGCCGTTTCAGGCTGGCATCGCAACTGGCACGCACGTACTCGGGACGGCCATCGACGCCGCGCGCGACCGGATTGGCCTGATCCCGCACGATGCCGAACTTGGTGGCCAGCACCACGCCGTCGCGGCGATCGGCAATGGCGCGCCCGACCAGGCTTTCGTTGGTATGCGGGCCGTAGATATCGGCGGTATCGATCAGGTTGACGCCGCGCGCCAGCGCATGGTGGATGGTGCGGATGGATTCGGCGTCGTCATGCGCGCCGTAGAACTCGCTCATGCCCATGCAGCCGAGGCCGAGCGGAAAAATCTCCGGGCCGTGGCGGCCCAGCTTGCGTAGTGCGGTCATGCCGACTCCTGGAAAGACGTTGGCGAAACAGCGGGACTGCCGCGCCGGCCGGCACGCGCAGCCTTGCAGCATATGCCTGTTTGGCGGCCGCCGCCGGTGCCCGCTCAGCCGCGCGCTGCGGGCCCCTTCGCCACCGCGCCGCGCACCTCGATGCCGATGCGGTCCACTATCTTGCCGTTGCCGTCGAGCAGTTCCACCTGATGCCGGCCCGGCCATGGCAGCCACGCCAGTTGCGCACCGCGCCCGAGCGGCTTGCCGTCGATGCGCCAGCGCACGCGCGGCGCCGCCTGCCCGCCCGCGCCTTCGGCATGGAACCACACGCGCTGCGCCTGCGGCGGGATATCGGGATCGAGCGCGAACACGGTGCCGTCGGCAGGGCTGGCGATGGCGGCGACGCCATCCTGCGCGGCGGCCCCGGCCTTCGCCACCGGCCGCGCACCGGCCATCTCGACCACGCGCATGGCCGTGCCCGCGAGGAACACTTCCTCGCGCGCCGGCTCGAGATCGCCGGCAAAACGCAGCGCCACGCGCTCCACGCCCGCGGGCATGGCCGGCGCCGCGCTCGGTACCGAGCGATGCAGCGCTTCCATGATGTCGTGCCACACGGGCGCCGCGCCGGAAACGCCCGATACCTCGTGCATGCTCGCGCCGCTGGCGTTGCCGACCCACACGCCCACCGTATAGCGCTGCGACCATCCGATGCACCAGTTGTCGCGCATGTCCTTCGAGGTGCCGGTCTTCACCGCGGTCCAGAAGCGCGTGGTGAGAGGGCTGTCGAGGCCGAACGTGCGCGCCCGCGCGTGACGGTCCGACAGCACGTCGGCGATCAGGTAGCTCGCCGCCGGCGACATCACCGCGCGCGCGGGCGCCGCCGGCGCATCCGCGCGCATCCGCACCGCGCCGTAGCTGCCGCCGTTGGCCAGGGCGCGATACGCATTGGCCAGCGCCAGCAGCGGCACGTCGGCGCTGCCCAGCGCCAGGCTGTAGCCGTAATAGTCGCCTGCCTGCGGCAAGGGCAGGCCCAGCGCGGTGAGGCGCTGGTGAAAACGGTGCGGCGTCACCATCACCAGCGTGCGCACCGCGGGCACGTTGAGCGACGAAGCCAGCGCCGCCCGCATGCTGACCCAGCCAGCGTAGCGGCCGTCGTAGTTCTGCGGCACGTAGAGGCCGCCACCGCCGCCGGTGGGCAGGTTGACGGGCCGGTCGTCGAGCAGCGACGCCGGCGTCAGCCTGCGCGTCTCCAGCGCCTGTTCATAGAGGAAGGGCTTGAGCGTGGAGCCGGCCTGGCGCGGCGCCGCCGCGTGGTCCACCTGGGCGGCGCCGGACAGCACGCCGGACGAGCCCACGTAGGCCAGCACATCGCCGCTCGCGTTGTCGATCACCACCACCGCGCCGTCTTCCACGTTGCGCCCGGCGAGCTCGCGCAGCTGGCGCCCCAGGCTGCCCGCCGCGATGCGCTGCAGGCCAGCGTCGAGCGTGGACGTGATCGACGGCGGCAGCGTGCCCCCCGCGGCCCCCATGCGCACCTGCGCCCTCGCCTGCGCCACCAGCAGGCGCGCCAGGTGCGGCGCAAGGTCCTGGCCGAGGGTCGCGGCCTGCGCGCCGGCCGCGCCCGGCCCGCTGCGCAGCAGGGTCAGTTGCGCGAAGCCGTCCAGCCCTTCGCAGGCTTGCGGCAACTGCTGCTCGCGCAAGATGCCGCACGCACGTTGCGCGACCTGCCCGGCGCGTGCGTTGGGCGCACGCACCAGCGCCACCGCCAGCGCGGCTTCGCGCGCGTCGAGCCCGCTGGGATATTTGCCGAACAGCGTCTGCGACAAGGCGGAAAGACCGACCATTTCACCGCGGAACGGCACCAGGTTGAGATAGGCCTCGAGGATCTGCTCCTTGCTCCAGCTGCGCTCCAGCGCGGCGGCGCGCATGGCCTGCGCCATCTTCTGGCCCACGTCGCGCCCGCTGCCGGCGCGGCGCAGGTCGTCGTCGAGCAGGCCGGCCAGCTGCATGGTCAGCGTGGACGCGCCGCGCGTGCGCGTGTTCCAGAGATTGGCCCATGCCGCCGCAGCCACGCCCTGCCAGTCCACGCCGCTGTGCGCATAGAAGCGCCGGTCCTCGGACAGCACGATGGCGGAGCGCACCGCCGGCGACATATCGGCCAGCGTGACCCAGTCGCCGCGCCGCGCGCGGAAATCATCGCGCACGCGGGACAGCGGCGCGCCGTGGCGGTCGAGCACGATCACATCCGCGCTGCGCCATCCCGCACGCACGCTGTCGAACGACGGCAACGCACCGGCACCGGCAGCACCGCCTGCGCACACCATGCAGGCGGCGACGAATACGGCGCGCAGCATCGGCTTCACTTGCCCCGCCCCGCCACCACGCCCGCCACCAGCAGCACCTGCGCCACCGCGTAGGTCCACCAGATGCCAAGCGCGAAAGTATCGAAAGGGACCAGGAAGCGCGCGCTGCCGATCAGCGCATCGGAAATGGTGAAGCACAGCGCGCCGATGGCGGCCAGCGGCGTGGGCAGCTTCGCCACCATGGCGGCGCAGGCCATGGCAGACAGTGCCGTGACATAGAGGCAGACGGGCACCACCAACGCGCCGAGGTTGGGCCAGAAGCGCAGGAGCATGGCCAGCGCCGCGCCCAGCACCAGGCCGCAGCCGACCAGGCGGTGCGCGCGCCAGTCGCCGGCCATCGGCACGAACAGGCCAAGGTAGGCGAGGTGCGCCAGCAGGAAGGCGCCGAGCCCGCCGATGAACGAGACCGACAACCACGGCATCGCCAGGAGGAAATCACCGATCGCCGAGAACAGCAGCGCCGCCATCAGCCAGCGCCGCTCGCGCCGCGCSGGGTGGTAGCGCGCGGCGCGCGCCAGCATCAGCGCCATCGCCGTCTTCCAGAGCGGCTGGAAGACGATCTGTCCGTTGAGCGGCGCGCCGGGCTGCGCATCCATCGCCACCGTGACCAGCAGGCCGCCATAGACCACGCCGGCCATGGTGCCGGCCAGCCACCACTCGCGCACGCGCGCGGGCATCATCATTGCAAGCCAGCTCACGGGCGCGCTCCTACGATCATCCTGGCATTGGGCTGGGCGCCGAAGACATCGGGCGCATACATCGCCTCCACGCGCGTGGGCGGCAGCGCGAACTCGCCCGCGTTGTTCAGGCGCACCGTGTATTCGACCGTGGCGTTGCCGCGCGGCAGGTAGGCGTAATACTCGCGGTAGGCCTGCTGCGTGCGCTCGGTGAAGGCGGGCCACGCGCCCTTGCGCCGCTCGCCGCGCGTGGCGATCTCCGAATCGCGCCCGAGGCCACTGCCGAGGATGGTCGCGCCCGCGGGTAACGGATCGCTCACCACCACCCAGGTCATGTCGGCCTGCGCGTCGATCTGCAGCTTCACGCGGTAGGTGTCGCCGCGCGACCACTTGCCCGCCACCGCCTGCTCCACCGCCGTCACGCTGCGCGTGATGCGGTAGCCCGCCGACAGCGGCGCGGACAGCGGCACCGCCGCCAGCGCGCGCACCGTGGCCCATGGCCTGCCCGCGCCCTGCTGGTCGGCCTGCAAGGTGGCCGTGCCTTCCTTCGGCCACGGCAGGTTCATGCTGCCGCCCGCCACGCCATCGCGACTGGCCGCGCGCGCCCAGTCGAACGTGCGCGCGGCATCGGGCACGCCTTCCAGCGTGACGCGCGTGCTGCCGGCGACCGGCGTCTTCTCGAAGGCCTGCGCGAAGCGCGCGATGGCCAGCGAGCCCCAGGCGTTGGCGGTGGTGGTACCCCACGCGCCGCGCACCTGGCGGCCAAGCAGGCCGGTGGCAAGCTGCGCCGCCTCGTCCTTCCAGCCCGGCAGGTCGAGCGACAGCGACAGCAGCCGCGCGGCATTGAGATCCGCGCCGCTCATCAGCCACCACCAGTTGTCGTCGCGCTCCGTGGAGAACGCCAGCCGCGTGCCCTGCACCGTCAGCCGTGCGCGCAGGATCTGCTGCGCCTGCGCGAGCCGCTCCTCGCGCTGGGGAATTTCCTGCACGCGGCCGAGCAATGCGATCCAGTCGAGCAGCGCCGAGGTGGGCCATTGCTGCGGCAGGATCTGGATCGAGCCGAGCATGCGCGCCTGCGCGTGGCCGCTGCGCGAAAGCGCTTCTAGCGCGGCCAGCTTGCGCACTTCCAGGTCCTGCGTGGGCGCCCAGCGGTCGCGCTTGATGCGGCCCTCGACGAAGGCCGTCAGCCCGCGCTCCATGCGCGCACGGGTCTCGTCGGGCAAGCGCAGCGGCAGGCCAGCGCGTACCGCTTCGTCGGACATCGCCAGCAGATAGGCCGTGAGCACTTCGCTGCCGGCGGCGGCGTCGTTCTGCAGCGGGAAATACGCCGCCAGGCCATCGTTGTCTAGATAGCCCGGCAGTTGCGCGGTGAGCGCATCCCACTGCGCCGCATCGCCCAGCCCCACCGCGCGCGAGGCCCGCTGCTCCAGGCAAGAGAACGGATAGTTGCGGAACCACTCTCGCACGCCCGGCATGCCGCCCGCCAGCGACGATTGCAGGCTGACCTGCAGGCCGCCGCGCGGCAGGCCCGCGGCATCGGCCAGCGCGCCTTGCGGTGCGCGCACCGGTACCGACAGGGTCGGCGCGAGCTGCGCCATGGTGGCCTGCTGCACCGCCAGCGGTACTGCCGGCACCAGTTGCTGGCTGAGCTTGATGCGGTCGGCGGCAAGGGCCGCGCCACCGCCCTTTGCCTGTTCGCTGGCTTCCACCTCCCACTGCACCGTGCCCTGCTGCGCAAGCCCGCCCGCCGGCATCAGCGGCGCGCTCACGTCCCAGCCGATCTCGCGCGATGCGCCGGCGGGAATCTCCACCGTCTGCGCCGGCAGCGCCTGCCCCTGCGCGGCCTGCTGGGCGGACTGCAGCGGCGCGCTCACGCGCGCCACCGCCTGCACCGTCATCGCGCGCTGCGTGGTATTGCGCAGCGTGAACATGGCGCGATAGCGGTCTTCCTCGCGCACCAGCGGCGGCAGGCCTGAGATCAGTTGCAGGTCCTGCGTGGCGGCGACGGTGGCGCTGCCGCTGCCGAAACGGCCGATGCCCAGGTCGGCCACGGCGACGATGCGAAAACGCGTCAGCGAATCGTTCAGCGGCACGGCCAGCGTGGCGCGTCCCGCGCCATCGAGCTGCACGCGCGGATTCCACAGCAACAGCGTATCGAACAGCTCGCGCGTGGGACTCTTGCCGCCGCCCCCGCCGGCCGGCACCGCCTTGCGGCCATAGTGCCGGCGCCCGATGATCTCCATCTGCGCGGTGGCGGTCTCCACGCCGTAGCTGCGCCTGCGCAGCATGGCGTCGAGCAGGTCCCAGCTGGTGTTTGGCATCAGCTCGAGCAGGGCCTCGTCCACCGCGGCCAGCGCCACTTCGCCGTTGGCGGCGGGCTTGCCGTCGGGCAGCGTGACCTGCACCACGACCTGCGCCTTCGCGCGCACGGGATAGCTGGCCTTGTCCGGCGTCACCTTCACATCGAGCCGGTAGCCTTCGTTGCCGACGCGGATCTCCGCCAGGCCGAGGCGGAAGGCTGGCTTGGCCAGGTCGACCAGCGTGCTGGGCGCCACGTACTCGCGTCCTTCGCTGCGAAAGGCCTGCCACCATTCGAGCGGCTGGCGCCAGCCCCACGTGAAGAGGGAATACCACGGCACCTCGCGCAAGCGCCCGCGCAACGCCAGCACCGATACGTACACGTTTGGCCCCCACTCCGGCCTGACCTTGACGCGCACCGTCGGATCGCGGCCGTTCAACTCGACCACGCTGCTCTCCAGCACGCCTTCGCGCTCCACCGTGACCAGCGCCGTGGCGTGACGGAACGGCATGCGCACCTGGAATACCGCGGTTTCGCCCGGCGCGTAGGCCTTCTTTTCCGGCAGCAGGTCGATGCGGTCGTTGTTCTCGCCGCCGAACCACAACTCGCCCTGGCGCGTCACCCATACCGTGGTGGCGGCCTGCGACACGCGCCCGGCGTTGTCCCTGGCCTGCGCCACCAGTTCGACTTCGCCGGCCTCCGGCAAGGACACTTCGCATTGCATGCGGCCCTGCGCATCGCTGCGGCCTTCGCAGATGCTGCCGAGGTCCCTGGTCTGGCTGCTGTTGTCGTAGCGGTAGAAGCCGCCCACCACGCGCTTGCGCACCGAGGTGGTGGTGCGCAGCAGCGCGCGCACGGCGATCGGCGCATTGGCCTGCGGGCGGCCCTGCGTATCGAGCGCGAGGCCATGCACGACCAGCTTCTGCTTCACCGACACCCAGTTCTCGGTGCGGATGCCCGCCACCACGGCCGCAGGCCACAGTGGCACGCTCTGGCGCAGCGTCTGGATCTCGCCGTTGGGATCGGCAAAGCCGGACTCCACCACCATGACCTTGGGCGCGTCCACGCGCGGCAGGTTCTTGAGCGTAAGCGCCCCGCCGCCGTTCTTGTCGAGCCTGAGGGGCAGCTTGTCGGCCACCAGCGTCTGCGCATCGTCACGCGCCGCGCTGCTCTCCTCGCTCTCGTCCTCGTCGCCGCTGTATTCCGTGCCGCCCTTGCGCTGCGCGCGCGGCGCGGCGAAGGCGTAGCCCGGGTAATCGCCGAAGCTCACGGCCTTGTCGCGCAGCAGTGCCGACACCTGCACCGGCAGGCCCGCCGCGCCGCCACCGGACACGTAGTGCACTTCGAGGTTGAGCGGCACCTCGGCCGGCGCCACCAGCGCGCCGCCGCTGCCGGCCTTGAGCGTGCCGGCCAGCACCGGCAGGCGGAACGCCTCCACGCGGAAGCTGCCGCTGTCGAGCACGCGCTCGCGCGCGTCCTGGAATGACACCGCATAGACACCGAGTTTCGCCGCCGGCGGAATCGCGAACACGCTTTCCGCGCTGCGCCCTCCGGTGGCGGTAGTGCGCCACTGCACCGCCTGCTCGTAGGTCTGCCCGCTGCCCTCGTGGCGGATCACCAGTTTCTCCGGCACGCCATCGTTGCCGGACGGCAGCGCGAAGCCGGCGGCGGTCTCGGTGCGGATCAGGTGCTTCATCGACACGGTCTCGCCGGCGCGCAGCAAGGTGCGGTCGAAGATGGTGGCCACGCGCACGTCCGGCGTGGCGCTGGTGTCGGTGGGCACGTTGAAGCGCCAGCTCTCGATGCCCTGGTTCCAGTCGGACATCACGAAGGCCATGTCGGCCTGGCCGCGCGCCTGCGGGTGGTCAGCACCAATGCGCGCCGAGACGAAGTAGCCCGACAGCGCGGTGTCGCTGCACTCGCGTTCGCGCACGTCGTCCACCGCGCCGAAGCTGGCCACGCCGGCGGCATCGGTGCGCACCGAGCCCAGCAGGCGGCCGCTGCAGTCGCGCAGCGCCACCGCGGCATCGGCCACGGGCTTGCCGTCGTCGAGCGTGGTGACCCACGCCAGCGCGGTCATCTTGCCGGGGCCGCGCGCCAGCTTGAAATGCACGCCGAGATTGGTCACCAGCGCGGCGGTGCGCACATACATCGGCGTGTTGCGGCCGAGCAGCGCCTGCCCCAGCATCGGCGAGGCGATCTCGACCACATGGAAGCCCGCTTCGGGCAATGGAATGCCGACCACCTCGAACGGACGCGGCGCCTTGCCGCCGGGCTCGGCGAGTTGCGGTATGGCGAGCTTGCGCGCGCCGGGCACACCGTCGAGCAACGATACGGAGCGGGTCTCGATGGAGGGCGCGTTGCGCGGGTTGCTGACATCGGCAGGCGAATGGCCGGCCAGGATGGCGTCGAGTTCGCCGCGGGTCCAGCTGCTTTCGTGCAGGCGCCGCACCAGCGCGTACCAGCGCATCACCGCGCCGTCGTCGTCGACCTTGAGCCGGCGCACCGTGCCGGCCTGCGCACGCATGCCGAGGGCGGGCAGATCGGCCTCCACATTGCGCAGCGTGACCGGCAGCAGCGCGGGATAGTCGGCCGGCGACTTGCCCTTCGGCAACTCGCCAAAGCGCTCGAGCACGCCGAATGGCGCCGCGGAGAACTTGGCCAGCGGCGGCATCGCGGCGGTGGCGAACTTGAGCGGGAACAGGTCGGCATTGGCGAGCGCGCGGCCGCTGTCGTCCTTCAGGCCGGCCGGCAGCGTCAGCGTGAACTCTGCCTTCTCTGCAAACGGCGGCGCGAAGCTGACGCTGCTGACCGGCGCATCGCGCGCCGCGCGGGGCTCGAATTGCGGCGCACGCGGCCCCTTGGGCGTATTGAGCAGGATATGCTCGGCGTCCTTGCGCGAGACCGGCGCGGAGAACGACACGGAGACCGGCCGCAGCGGCGTGCAGGGCGACTGCGCGCGTTCACGCTCGCACGAGAAGCTGGCCCTGAAGGGTTCGCGCACGGTGTAGTCGAAGCGCCGTTCCTCGCGCGTGGCAAGGCCCGATGGCGTGGCGATGCCCTTGCCCAGCACCAGCTGCATGCGGGCGCCGGCCGGCAGGCGCTGCTGGCAGGCCAGCAGATGCACGGTATCGGCCTGGTCGGGCTTGAGTTTCCAGCGCAGCGCGGCCAGCACGGCCTCGCGTTCCTTGCCGGCAAGCAGGCGCACGGGGATGCGCTCGCCCAGGCCTTGCGCCTGGCACCACGCGGCGGCGCGCACGGAGTCCGGCGTGGCCGCGCCGTTGAAGCGCAGCGCGAAGACCTGTTCTTCCTCGATCTCGCCACCGCCCGGGCGCGCCGACACCACGCTGGGCCCGCCGGTCTCGAAGCGGTATTCCGGCTTGCCCGCATAGGCCTTGCCGGCCTCGCTCTTGAGGCCGGGCGCCATGCGCAGCGAGCATTTCACGCCGGGCGGCAGGTCGCGCAGGAAATCGAAGACCCAGTTCCGTGCATCGACCCAGCGCGCCTGGCCCTCGACGGCCGCGCCGCTGCAGGACAGGATGGCGGGGGGTGCGGCCTGCGCATCGCCCAGCGGCACCATGGCCTCGTCGAAGCGGATCGCCACCTGCCGCACGCGGGACACCTCGCCCTCGGGCGCGAAGCGGACCACCTGCGCGGCCTGGGCCATGCCGGGCAGCGCGGCGAGCATGGCCGTTGCCACCGCGCCCCGCAGGCAGGCCATGAGAGCACGCCCGCGCCTTGCGCGCTTGCCAATCCGAGCGACGATCTGCGTCATCCTGTCCTCATCCGTTTACGGCTCCGGGCGAGGGTGACATGCGCCGATGGCAAGTGCAAGCCCGCGCACGCGGGCGCGGCGCCGGCGCGGCATCGGCGCGACAGCGCGCCGCGCTAGCGCAGGTGCGACAGCGGCAGCGGCCCGTCGCGCTTGAGCGCGGTCAGCACGATGTTGGAGCGCACGCTCTCCACGCCCGGCACGCGCATGAGCTTCTTCATGGTGAATTCGGCCAGCGTGGGCAGGTCCGGCACCATGATGCGCAGCAGGTAGTCCGCCTCGCCCGCCACCGAGTAACACTCCTGCACTTCCTCGAGCAACAGGATGTCTTCGCGGAAGCGCTCGATGATGGTGTCGCCGTGATGCGCCAGCTTGACGCTGGTGAAGACCTGCACGCCAAGCCCGAGCAGCGGCGGCGACAGCACTACGCGGTAGCCGGTGATGACGCCGTCGGCTTCCAGCCGCGCCAGGCGCCGCCCGATCTGGCTGGGCGACAGGTGGATGCGTTCGGCGAGTTGCTGGTGGGTGGAGCGGCCGTCGGTCTGCAGGGCCGCCAGCAGTGCCAGGTCGAAGGGGTCTAGATTGAGCATGATGGGTTCGCCCGGGAAGCGTGACTTGTCATGAGCGGCGCGGGGCAGACGGGGCTGGCAATGCACACGCGCATATTTCCCGCAAACAATACCAAAATTCTGCGTGTTCCGCGCGCCATCAGACGAAAACAGGCCCATTTTGCGGACCATCTGCGGCATCTCCTGGCTAAACTGTGCGGCAAATCTGCAGGAGATACGACATGATGGAAGCCACCGCAAGCCGCCAGCCACGCGATAGCCAGTCCGACGCGCAACCCGGCTTTGCCGGCACGCTGACCGACAAGCTCAGGGAGCAGTTCGACGCCGGCCTGCTGTCGGGCCAGACGCTGCGCGACGATTTCACCATCGAGCAGCCGCTGGAGCGCTATACCGACACGGACCACGCGGTATGGCGCAAGCTGTACGAGCGCCAGGCCTCGATGCTGCGCGGGCGCGTCTGCGACGAATTCCTGCAGGGCCTGTCCACGCTGGGCATGGAACGCGACCGCGTGCCCAGCTTCGCGCAGCTCAATGAAACCCTGATGCGCGCCACCGGCTGGCAGGTCGTGGCCGTGCCCGGCCTGGTGCCCGACGCGGTGTTCTTCGAGCACCTGGCCAACCGCCGCTTTCCGGCCAGCTGGTGGATGCGCAAGCCAGAACAGCTCGACTACCTGCAGGAGCCGGACTGCTTCCACGATGTGTTCGGCCACGTGCCGCTGCTGATCAACCCGGTCTTCGCCAATTACATGGAGGCCTACGGCAAGGGCGGTCTCAAGGCCGCGTCGCTCGACGCGCTGGACATGCTGGCCCGGCTGTACTGGTACACGGTGGAATTCGGCCTGATCCGCACGCCGGCCGGGCTGCGCATCTACGGCGCGGGCATCCTGTCGAGCCAGGGCGAATCGATCTACAGCCTGGATTCGGCCAGCCCCAACCGCGTCGGCTTCGATGTGCGCCGCATCATGCGCACGCGCTACCGCATCGACACCTTCCAGAAGACCTATTTCGTGATCGACAGCTTCGAACAGCTGTTCGACGCCACGCGGCCGGACTTCGCGCCGCTCTACGAATCCCTGCGCGCGCTGCCGACGCTTGGCGCCGGCGACGTGGTCCCCGGCGACCTCGTGCTCAACCGCGGCACCCGCGAAGGCTGGGCCGACAGCGACGACGTCTGAGCGCGCGGCGCTTGTTGCGCTCCCTGCGTTTTCACCGGCGCGCGCCCGCCCGGACACTTTGTGGAACAATGGCTGCATGCCCGCCGCGCCGCCCGCCGCAACCAGGCCGGACAGCGCGGCGGGCGGGCCGGTATTCCGCTCAGCTTCTTTTCCTCCATACCATCTAGCCCCCATCATGTCCCTCGTGCCCCTCACCCAGGAACAACGCGCACCGCTGCTTGCCAGCCTGCCCGGCTGGCAAGCCGTCGAGGACCGCGACGCGATCCACAAGCGTTTCACCTTTGCCGATTTCAACGCCGCCTTCGCCTTCATGACGCGCGTCGCGCTGGCCGCGGAAAAGGCAGACCATCACCCCGAATGGTTCAACGTCTACAACCGCGTCGATATCACGCTGTCGACCCATGATGCCAATGGCCTGACCCAGCGCGACATCGACCTGGCCGGATTCATCGAGCGCGCGGCGGCCTCGCTGGGCAAGAAATGAGGGGCGGACTGTAGGGAAACCGAAAGGTCGGTGTCGGTCGCCGCCTGTACAATTGGCGGCTCCTGCTTCTCTCCCGGACCCTCCCTGCAGCCATGCGTATCCTTCTGATCGAGGACGATCGCCAGATCGCCAGTGGCGTCGAAGCCGGCCTGTCCCAGGCCGGCCATCAGGTGCGCGTGGTGCACGATGGCGTCTACGCCACCGAGCACCTGCTGCGCGAACAGCACGACCTGGTCATCCTCGACCTCGGACTGCCCGGCATCGACGGCATGACGCTGCTGGCGCGCTACCGCGCCCGCAACCGCACCACGCCGGTCATCATCCTCACTGCGCGCGACGAACTCGAAGACAAGCTCTCCGGGCTGAACGCGGGCGCCGACGATTACCTAGTCAAGCCCTTCGCGCTGCCTGAGCTGGAAGCGCGCGTGCGCGTGCTGCTGCGGCGCAGCCAGCACGGCGAGGCCGCTCCCGAGCGCGACGTGCGCCTGGGCCGGCTGCGCCTGTCGGGCAATGACCGCCGCATGTTCATCGACGGCAAGCCGCTGGAACTGTCGCCGCGCGAGTTCGCCGTGCTGGAGTTGCTGCTGCAGCGGCAGGGCCGTGTGGTCAGCAAGGCACAGCTGCAGGACCACCTTGCCACGTTCGCGCATCCGGCCGGCGAAGGCGGCGACACTGTCGGCGACACCGCCATCGAAGTCTATGTGCACCGCGTGCGCAAGAAGCTGGAGGAAAGCGACGTGGAGATCGTCACCGTGCGCGGCTTCGGCTACCTGCTGCAGATCCGCGCCAGCGCCTGACGCTGCGCAGCGCGAGCAAGCCCGCCATGTGGCCGCGTCCACGCCCCCCCAAGCCGCCGCAGGCCACCGGCGCTGCCACCAAAGCCACAGAGCGCGCTCCCGGCCCGGCCGCGCGCGCCGCGTCCACGCAAAGCCTGCGCGTGCACCTGCTGCGCGCGCTGGCCACGCCGCTGTTCGCGCTGGTGCTGACCAGCGGCTCGCTGTCCTACTGGCTGGCGGCCCACTACACCACGCAGGTGTTCGACCGCGCGCTGTACGGGGTGGCCAACAATATCGCCCAGCAGATCCGGATTGCCGGCCCGCGGCTCGAGCAGGACATCCCCATGATCGCGCAGACGCTGGTCGAGGCCGAAGGCACTGATCGCATCTACTGGCGCATCCATGGTCCCGATGGCCTGATCGGCGGCATGGACACCTGGCTGGGCTACGGCACCGGCCAGACCTCGCTGCACGATGCGCGCCTGTTCTATGCGTGGTTCAGCGGGCGCCAGGTGCGTGCGGTGCGCCTGCCGGTCAACCTGCCCAGCCCGGCATCGGACGAGCTGGCCACCAGCGAGGCCGGGCGCGTGCCGCGCGGACCGGTGGTGGTGGAAGTGGCCGAACTGCTGGACCGGCGCGAGACCGCCGCCAACGAGATCCTGCTCTCGGTGTCGGTGCCGCTGATCCTGCTGCTGGTGGTGGGCAGCCTGATCCTCTCGCACGTGCTCAAGGAAGAGCTGGTGCCGCTGCAGATCCTGACCGACAAGCTCAACCGGCAGACCGCGCGGTCGCTGGCGCCGCTCGATGAAACCCAGGTGCCGGCCGAAGTGGAGCCGCTGATCCGCGCGCTCAATGCGCTGCTGGCCAGGCTGCGTGATGCGCTGGACGCGCAGCGCAAGTTCATCGCCGACGCCGCGCACCAGTTGCGCACGCCGCTCACGGCGGTCAAGCTGCACGCCGACCGCGCCGTGCAATCGGACGATCCGGAGGTAACCGGCCACGCGCTGCGCGAGCTGCAGGCGGCGGCCGACCGCGCCGTGCGGTTGTCGAACCAGCTGCTCTCGCTGGCGCGCGCGGAGCCGGGGCTGTCGCTGGAGCGGCTCGGGCCGATCGAGCATTTCGACCTGGCCTCGCTCGCCTTCGAGACCGGCGCCGAGTGGGTGCCGCAGGCGCTCTCGCGCCAGATCGACCTGGGCTTCGAGACCCTGCCCGGCCCCACCTTCACCGGCGCGGCGCCATCCACGGTGCGCGGCAACCGCCTCCTGATGCGCGAAGCGCTCAGCAACCTGATCGACAATGCCGTCAAGTACGTGCCGTCGGGCGGGCGCATCACCGTGCGCGCCGGCGGCGAGGCACTAGGCCATCGCGGCATGGCGGTGGTGATGGTGGAAGACAACGGCCCCGGCATCGCCCTGGCACGCCGCGAGGAAGTCTTCAAGCGCTTCTTCCGCGGCGACCACACGCCCGAGGGCAACGCGCCGGCGCAAGCGCCCGGCGGTGCCGGCCTGGGCCTGGCCATCGTGCACGAGATCATCGGCTTGCATCACGGCACCATCCGCATCGAGGATGTGCCGCCCGCCACCCCCGGCGCCGAGACGCGCGGAATGCGGTTCGTCATCCGCATTCCGTGCGAGGCGGCCGGCACCGCATGAGGCTGCCGTGCCCTGCCCGGCCCTGAGGCCTAGCGCTTCTTCTTTTCCTTCGGCGCCAGCATGGTGCCGCGGCATTGCGGGCTGCCGCAGCGGCACTCGAATTCCTTCTTGAGCTTCTTGGTGTAGCGCGCGTCGATCACCAGGCCGTAGTCATAGAACAACTCTTCGCCGGCGGCGATGTCGCGCAGCGCGTGGACGAACACGCGGCCCTTCTTCTCGCGCGCCTCGCAGTTGGGCTCGCAGGCATGGTTGATCCAGCGCGCGCGGTTACCGCCGAACTTGGCGTCGATCACGTCGCCGTCTTCCAGGCTGAAATAGAAGGTGTGGTTGGGATCGTCCGGATCGTGCGGATGGCGCTCGAGCGCTTCCTTCCACGAAATATGCTCGCCCTTGTACTCGATGACGCGTTCGCCCTCGGCGATCGGCGCAATCGCATAGACGCCCTTGCCGTGCACGCCTGAGCGGCGCACTTCGACGCGGTCGGAAGCGGTCTTGCGCTTGCCGGCCTTTGCCTTCTTCTTGCCTTGCCCGGCTTCCTTCCCGGCTGCCGCCGCGTCAGCCGTTCCTTCCGTACCCTGCCTTGCGTCCCCGCTTTGCAGCTCCGCACCGCTCCGCTTCACCTGTTCCACCATTTGCCATCCCAAAGTGATCCGCCGGCCTGCCACCCCACGTGGCTGCGCGCTGGCGATGATACCTGCGCCCCATGGCGGCGGCATCCCCTTCCACGGCAAATGTCGGTATACGGCAGCGCCATGCGACACCGCCGTATACCCGGGTCGGCCAGGTATACGGAATGGCGTCAGGCCAAGGCTGACGTATACGTCAGCCCGACCCGCGCCTGCGCACGGGGAAACCACCGCGCCGCCGACGACGTAAACGGGCGCCCAAGGTCAACAAGGCATGTGGATAAGCCCGCAAAAATCTGTGGATAAGAACGCGTGATTCATGTGGGCTGCCTGGGGTTGAGATGGGGACGCATCAGGCATAAGTCGGAGGCTTGCGTTTACCGCCTCGGCCGGAAGGCGGAGTCATCCACGCCGGCCAACATGGCGTTCCAGCACTTCTACTTTCTGTAAACCGTTGATTTACATGACGTTAACGGTGTTATCCACAGAAAGGCGCGACGTTTACCTACTACTACTATCTGTATACATGAAAGAAAGATGTAAACAGAAAGGACTGCGTCCGGCCGCCGGGAACAGACAGGGCTGGCAGGAAAACCAAATGAACCGGAAGCCGCTTTTCACATGGCTTCTTTTTTGAGCAGCCTGTGATTGACGGCTGCGGCGTATACGCTCGCGATGTATACGCCGCCAACAAAGGGCCGAGCCCGGGACGCTGGCGCCACGTATACGCACCCGAAGATGGCCGGGGATACGCAGGTGCAGGTGCAGCCGCAGGGCGGCACCCAAGGCTGGCATTCGCGGCGCGAATATGACTGTTTTCACCATGCACGATAGTGCAGGCCGCCCCGCCGGGTCGCCGGCCATCGCGGTTTCGGCGCCCCGCCGGCAGAACGGTGCGATCGGCATCCTTTCCCTAGCCAGACGGAGTCCGGCCGGCCAGGCCGCCCTTGCAGCGCGCCAGGCACGCTATGCGGGTCCCAGGCGCTCCGGAGAGGCCTGGGCGGGCCTGGGGGCCGTATACGCGTCTCGATGGTGATGGGGGGCGCCTGAGGGGCTCTGCGAGCGTTCAGGAGGCCCCTGACGCCGTTTTTTCCTTCCGTATGCCCTGCGGGACGCCTCGCAGCCGTGCTTCGCCTGGGGCGTTCTCCCGGTCCGTCGTGGTCATTCCGGAGCCCGGCCGTTGCCTTCAAAGCCCCAGCCGGCGCGGCCTGGCGCGGGATACGCTGTAACAATCTGTTCCCGGTCAGCCTTGCCCGACACGGTATGATGTGGCCCGCGGCGCCTTTGCCAGGGCCGGCGCCCAGCGTGCCGGTCCGGTCGGGCGTCCCTGTTTTATCAACTCGAGACGGAGTGAAGCATGACGAAAACCGAACTGATCGACGCCATCGCGGCCGGCGTGGACGGCCTGACCAAGGCCAAGGCTGAACAAGCGTTGAATGTGACGCTGGGCGCCATCATGGACGCCGTCGCCAAGGGCGACACGCTGAGCCTGATCGGCTTTGGCACCTTCAGCCAGGGTGAACGCGGCGAACGCATGGCGCGCAACCCGCGCACCGGCGAAGAAATCAAGGTCGAAGCCGCCAAGACTGTCAAGTTCAAGGCCGGCCAGAAGTTCAAGGATGCTGTGAACCAGTGAGCATCAATGTCCCGCAGGCAGCCCTCGTGCCGGCCTCGCAGGAACAACCCCGCCGTGTCGCCGCCAGCTGCCGCCTGGCGCGGGCGAGCGCCAGGCGGGGGGCGTTATCCACAATATCGGCGCACTGGTTATCCTGACGCTTCGCGGTATACGCCGCACCCTTCCTCCAGCCCGGTAAGATGGTGTCCTATCGGCGCCTTCCCTCAATAAATACAAGGGCCTAGGGCGTCCTGCCGTGTAGGGACCCGCATGGAACCCAGATCGCCGCCAGGCAGATTTCCACAGTTTTATTCACAGCGTTTCCCACAAAATTTTCCACAGGCGCGCCGGCTTGGACTGAGCGTGCTGGTGACACTCGCGCTGCTCGGCGGTTGCACCACGCCATCGCAGCCGGCCCGCCCGCAGGCGGTGCCGTTGCCCGACACCGAACGGCCGTCTACCACGCCCGGCGCCAGCCAGCGCCAGCGCATCGTCGAGATCGCCTGGCAGGAGTGGCAGCGCTGGGGTGGCCAGACCGTGCGGCTGGGCCGCGACGACACATCCTGCGTGGCCGACAGCCCTCTTCCGGCGCCGGTAGTGCCCGGCATGCCCGCCCCGCCGGCAGACGCAGCGGCGGGTACGGATGCCCCCGACATGGCGAGCCGTTCGGCCGACCGTGAGGATGACCGCGACGAAGACGACAGCGGCGGGCCGAGCTGCCTGCGTTTTCCCGACGGCACCGGCATGGAGGCCACCGCGCAGGGCTGCAAGCTGGCGCAGCGCTACTGGGGCATCGTCGGCAAGGCGGTCACGTGCCGGCAGATCACGCAGGGAAGCTGGGCCTGGTCGGCGGTCTTCATCTCGTGGGTGATGCGCAAGGCGGGCCTGGACGAGCGCCAGTTCCTCACCGGCGATTCGCATTCGATGTACGTGGTGGATGCGCGCGACGGCATCCTGCCCGCGCCGGCCTTCCGCATCGAACCGGTGCCCGCCATGCCCCGGCCGGGCGATGTGATCTGCGCAGGACGCGGAGCCGACAAATACCTGGCCAGTGCCGCGGATATCGGCTTCGGCACCACGCCGATGCATTGCGATATCGTCGTGGAGGTAGATCCGGCCGCGCGCCTGGTCAAGGCCATCGGCGGCAACGTGCAGCAATCGGTTTCGATGGAGCTGATCGAGCTGGGCGACTCCGGCATGATCGACAGCGCCACCAATTCGCACATGCCGTGGGTGCTGATCATGCGCAATACCCTGCCGTAAGCCCTGCTTGACCGGCCCCGCAAAATCATTAACATGGTAATTAATCGGGCCGGCAACCAGGGTGCCGCGACCCGACCCCACCCTGGCAGTACCGGGCAAGCGCGCGCATCGACGCCGCACGACACGCAGAGGAGACCTGCATGGCTGTCGCCAACATTCATCCCATGGAATGGGAGGCCCGCGTCAAGCTGGCCGCCTGCTACCGCATCTTCGACCGGCTCGGCTGGACCGAATTGATCTACAACCACATCACGCTGCGCCTGCCGCCCGAGGCGGGCGGCGATCCGGCCAGGCCGCATTTCCTGATCAATCCCTTCGGGCTGCGCTATGCGGAGGTGACTGCCTCCAACCTGGTCAAGATCGGCCTGGACGGCCAGGTGGTCGGCGAGAGCGCGTGGCCGGTCAATCCGGCGGGCTTTACCGTGCACGCGGCCATCCACGCCGGCATCGAGGGTGCGCATTGCGTGATGCACACCCACACCACGGCCGGCATGGCAGTGGCCTGCTCGGCGCAGGGCCTGTCGATGAGCAACTTCTACGCCGCCCAGCTGTTCGGCAAGGTCGCCTACCATCCCTTTGAAGGCATCACCGTGCATGAGGACGAAGGGCCGCGCCTGGTGCGCAATATCGGTGACAGGCCGGCCGTGATCCTGCGCAACCACGGGCTGCTGGCGTGGGGCGACAGCATCGCACGTACCTTCTCCACGCTATGGCTGCTCAACCGCGCCTGCGAGATCCAGATGGCCACGCTGGCCATGGGCGATGCGCTGGCGGTGCCGGAGGAGATCCAGCGCAAGTGCACGCGCGATTCGCTCCAGTTCAATCCCGCGTTCGGCGCCGGCGAGGATGTTTTCGCCGCGCTGACGCGGGAAATCGACCGTATCGATGTGTCTTATCAATCTTAGTTTGCGTTCATTCTTCCCGAGAATGATTCTGGCAATCACCAGAGAGGCAACACAGCCATGACTTCCATCTGCATCGTCGGCGCCGGCGCCGTTGGCGGCTTTATCGGCGCCAGGCTGGCCCGCTCCGGCCAGCCCATTCATGTGCTGGCGCGCGGCCAGACGCTGGCCACATTGCGCGAACGGGGCCTGACGCTGATCGAGGGCGAGCGCACGGATACTTTCCGCGTGCGCGCCGAGGGCGATTCCGCAGCACTCGGTACGCAGGATGTGGTCATCCTGGCGGTCAAGGCACCCGCGCTGCCAGCGCTGGCCCAGACCATCGGGCCGCTGATCGGCCCGGGCACGGTGGTGGTGACGGCGATGAACGGCGTGCCGTGGTGGTTCTTCGAGCGGCCGGGCCAGTTCTCGGGCTTGTCCCTGCATGCGGTGGACCCGGGCGGCGTCATCGCGCGCGCCATCCCGGCGGCGCAGGTGATCGGCTGCGTGGTGCACCTCACTGCGTCCTCGCCGGCGCCGGCCACGGTCCGCCATGGTTTTGGCGCGCGGCTGATCCTCGGTGCCGCGGGCGGCGCAACCAGCCCGGCCGGCGCGCGGCTGGAGATGCTCGCGGACGTGCTCATGCGCGGCGGCCTGGAAGTGGAGCGTAGCGCCGCCATCCAGCAGGACATCTGGTTCAAGCTGTGGGGCAATATGACGATGAACCCGGTGTCCGTGCTGACCGGGGCCACGTGCGACCGCATTCTCGACGATCCGCTGGTCAATCGATTTTGCCTGGCCGTGATGGAGGAAGCCGGCCGCGTGGGCGCCGCCATCGGCTGTCCGATCGCCCAGAGCGGGGAAGAGCGCAGCCAGGTCACGCGCAAGCTGGGCGCCTTCAAGACGTCGATGCTGCAGGATGCCGAGGCCGGGCGTCCGCTGGAGATCGACGCGCTGGTGGCCTCCGTGTGCGAGATTGCCGGGCATGTCGGCATCGCCACGCCGAATATCGATGCGCTGCTTGGCCTGGTGCGGCTCCATGCGCAGGTCAAGGGGCTCTATCCGGCGGGGTAGGGTTGCATGTCATTCCCACCAAGAATGACATGATTGAATAGACGAGCTGCTTGATAAATGCGGCGAATGAAATGGGCAGTGAATCGAACTGGATACGGCCTTTCGCCTCATCGACCTATCGCGGAATACGCCAAAAGCATCGCCGCGACAAATAATTGATCAATTCTGATCGCCTGATTCATTGATAGCGCGAATCATTGCCGGGGCGCGCAGAACGCGCCCTGCCCTTCAGCTTCCCGCCACGGCGGCAACCCGGCGCCTGCCCGCGAGGATGCCCTCCACCGCATAGACCGCCAGCGAGATCCAGATCAGCGCATAGCCGGCCTGCTTGCTGGCCGGGAACGGCTCGTGCCACAACCACACTCCCAGCAACAGTTGCAGCGTCGGGCCGGTGTATTGCAGCAGCCCGAGCAGGGAAAGCGGGATGCGCCGGGCGCCGGCGGCGAACAGCAGCAGCGGCACCGCGGTCACCGGGCCGGCCAGCAGCGCCAGCAGTTGCACGCCGCCCGCGGCATGGCTGAAGCCGGCCTGCCCGCTGACAAACAGGTAGGCCAGCGAGGTGGCCGCCAGCGGGAACAGCAACAGTGTCTCGAGCGAGAGGCCTTCGAGCGCGCCCAGCGTCGCGGTCTTGCGCAGCAGCCCGTAGCCGCCGAAGGTGCCGGCAAGCGCCAGGGCGATCCAGGGCAGCTGCCCGGCGGCCACGGTCAGCCACAGCACGCCGGCCGCCGCGATGGCGATCGAGAGCCACTGGACGGGCCGCAGCCGCTCGTGCAGGAACAGCACGCCCAGCAGCACATTGAACAGCGGATTGATGAAGTAGCCCAGGCTGGCGTCAACCACCCGCCCGTTGGAGACCGACCAGATGTAGAGGAACCAGTTGCCGCTCAGTAGCAGCGCGCTGGCCACGAAGCCGGCCAGCAGGCGCGGGTTTGACCACACGCCGCGCAGCCAGCCCCAATGGCGGCGCCAGGCCAGCACCAGGCCCAGGAAGACCAGCGACCACACCATCCGGTGCAGCAGGATCTCCATCGGCGCGATGCCGTGCAGGGATTTGATATAGAGCGGCAGCAGGCCCCAGATGATGTAGGCCAGCAGCGCGTAGAGAATGCCGATTTGCATGAGAAGTCCCAAAGAATCGGGCGATTCTACCGGCGTAAAAAAGCCCGCGCTGGGCACGGGCTTGCAGGCGGCTGGCAAGGGTGCGGGCCGAGGCCCGCCTCCCTCGTGCGCATGCCTAGAGTTTGCGCGCGAAGCTGAACTGCGAAAACGCCTGCTCGGCCACGTTGAACCATGCGGCCTCGTTGTTGCGGAACACGCGCCAGTCGTCGTAGATCTTCTTGAACGACGGGTTCTTGGCGGTCTCTTCGGCGTAGGCTTCCTGGGTAGCCTTGAAGCAGGCTTCCATGATTTCCTTGGAGAACGGGCGCAGCTTGACGCCGTTTTCCAGCAGGCGGGCCAGGGCTTGCGGATTGACCGCGTCGTACTTGGCCATCATGGTGGTGTGGGCCTCGATGGTGGCCGTTTCCAGCGCGCGCTTGTACAGCGACGGCAGCTTCTCGTATTCGGTGGCCGAGGCGTAGAACGACAGCTGCGCGCTGCCTTCCCACCAGCCCGGGTAGTAGTAGTACGGGGCCACCTTGTAGAAGCCGAGCTTCTCGTCGTCATAGGGGCCAACCCACTCGGCCGCGTCGATGGTGCCCTTTTCCAGCGCCGGGTAGATATCGCCGCCGGCGATCTGCTGCGGCACCACGCCCAGGCGCGACAGCACCACGCCGGCAAAACCGGCGATGCGGTACTTCAGGCCCTGCAGGTCCGCCACGGTCTTGATTTCCTTGCGGAACCAGCCGCCCATCTGGGCATTGGTGTTGCCGCCCAGGAAGTTGATGACGTTGTATTCCTTGAAGAACTCGCGCATCAGCTTCATGCCGTTGCCCTGCAGCATCCAGGCGTTCTGCTGGCGTGCGGTCAGGCCGAACGGGATGGTGGTGTCGAAGCACAGCGTCGGGTTCTTGCCGAAGTAGTAGTAGCCGGCCGTGTGGCCGATCTGCACCGTGTTGTTCTGCACGGCATCCAGCACCTGCAGGCCCGGCACGATCTCGCCCGCGGCGAAGACCTTGATGTTGAACTTGCCGTCGGTCAGTTCCTTGACCCGGGCGGACAGCAATTCAGCACCGCTAAAGATGGTGTCGAGTGATTTCGGGAAGCTCGAAGCCAGGCGCCATTCCACGGCCGGATTGCTGCCCACCACGGCCGGTGCACCGGCAACGGCGGCGGCCGGCGCCGCGGGTTTTTCTTCCTTGCCGCAAGCGGCCAGCGCGCCGGTGGCCGCCACGGCCGATGCCTTCAACAGAAAGGAACGACGTTCCATTACTTCTCCTCTTTATCGATTTTGTAGTGCGGCAGCAGGACCGGGACAGCCCGCGTCTTGCGCGAACCTCCGCCCCCGTACCGAGACGCGCATGGAGCCGGGATACGGCTGCGGCGCAACAATGAGCCTGTTACGGAGACTTGCCATGGCAATGACGTATGCTGGCATGCCTTCGTAACAGGCTCGAGAGGCCGGCCCGTACCCGTCGGGCTAGCCCGCTGATTATAGCGGTGGCCCTTTCGCCACGGGGGGCCGGGAAAGTCCGGGTTTTCGCTAGGAGCGAGCCGCGGGAGAACACGACATGCGGAGTGGTGGACAGCATTTGCCATGCTGCGGCCGCACATGATGTCCCAGGTGCTTTCCGGTAGCCCTGACCCCGTTTTTCGTATGGTGAGAAGGCCGCTTCGCCGCGGATTTTGTAACCCCGCTTGCTGTCCAATTGCTCGACTGTTAAAAAATCACGCCTTGCCCGTATCGCCTATGTTGTTCGCCTCGCCTGTCCCCCGCTTCCCGCCGGATCGTCTCCCGCGCTGCCTCGTGCTGGCCATCCTGGCCACCTGGGGTTTGAATGCGTGCGCGCAGACGCCTGCCGGCGCGGATGTGACGCCGCCGGCGGTGCAGGCGACGCCGCACGGCGTTGCGAAGCAGTCGCTGGCAATGATTCCAGCGGCGGCGGAAAGTGATCCGCTGGCAGCACTGATCGCGGGCGCGCAAGACCCGGCGCCTGCCGCCGCACCTGCTGCACCGGCCGCACCGGCCGCACCGGCCACACCGGCCACACCGGCCACACCGGCCACATCCGCCCCACCTCCCGGCGCGGAGCCTCAAACAGCAGCCGGCGCTGCCGCATCCGGGGCAGTGGCCCCGCCGCCGCCCGCGCCCGCCAGCTGGGTCAATGCCGGCTTGTCTGACGATGGCACCGAACTCGCCGGGCCGCCCGATCCCGAATTCCCGCTGCAGCCCTACATAGCCCCGCCGCCGCCGGTGGTGCTGTTCCCCAAGCGCCTTGGCCAGTTCGTGGCGGAAACACCACCCAGGCTGCCGGACGGCGACGCCCCCGAAGCGCCCGCCGCGGAAGGTTTCTCCCTGGCCTCCCGATTGCCGGCCGACGATCCCGCCGGCGACCAGGTCTGGCGCCTGGGCTACAGCGGCCGCGCCGCCTACGATGACCGCACGACCACCACGCGCGCCTGCGCGGGCGGCGGCACGCCGTCCGCCGGCATCGGCGGGCTGGCCTGCCGCAGCACCGGCGAGGTCAAGGTGAAGGAATCGCTGTTCTCGCTCGATGGCGGCGCGCAGGTGCAGCTGGTGGCGCAGGCCAAGGGCACGGATGCCACCTCGGTCAATGGCCGCCCCGCCGCGGTCGACCCGTATGCGCTGCTGCCGCAGTTCTACACGGCGGTCAGCGGCCTTTCCGTGCTCGACGGCGCCACCATGTGGGCCGGCCGGCGCGAGGATTCGTCCTTCCTGATGTCGTCGGGGCTGCTGCCGCCCACTTCGCCGGCCATGCGTTTCGGCGTGGATAACGCGCGCTTCGGCGATATCGCGCTGAACTACCAGTACACCTCGCGCAACGATCTCAATGGTGCCAACCTGCCGAGCTACCATTCGCTGCGCACCGCGCCCATCAACACCAACGAGAAAGGTTCGGTGCAGCTGGGCTATACGCGCGTGGAAGCCGAGCCGCTGATAGCGCAGACCGGCAGCGCATGGTGGGTTTCCGCCATGCATGAACAGAAAGGCGTGCTGGCAGGCACCAACCGCTTCGGCATGCAGTTCGGCGAAGGCAGCCGCAACGCCCTCACCGGCTATACCGGCATGGGGCCGTCGCTGTCGCGCGTGCGCGTGGCGGAATCGATGGAGTGGAAGCGGGCTTCGGGCCTGGGACTGGCCGGCTCGGTGGAATCCAGCATGCAGTTCGACCGCTCGCCGGTGGGCACCCTGCAATGGACTGCCACGCGCGTGCGTCCGGCCTACATCGCCAGCGACCAGTTCAAGCTCACCTTCGAGGTCGCGCACGACCAGATCACCTCTGGCTTCGGCACCAGCGGCCAGCGCACCGCGCTGACGGTGGCGCCGACCTTCACGCTCGGCAAGGCTGCCGGTAACGCCAACCTGCGCGCGTTCTACACCTACAGCCGCGCCAGCGATGTCGACGGCATCGCCTTCACCGCGCCCTCGGACACCTGGGCGACGCAGAACTCCGGCTCGGTCTTCGGCGTACAGCTCAATCGGCGCTGGTAGGCGCCGCCCCGGCGCGCCACCTGGCACCGCGCCCTGCCCCCGGCAGGCTGCGGCGGGGCACGCCCAGCAGCCATTGGAACACCAGCGTGGCCCCCAGCCCGCCGGCCAGTTGCGCCAGCACGAAACCGGGTACATCGATGGCGCGGATACCGGTGAAGGTCGCCGTCAGCGCGCACCCGATGGTCAGTGCCGGATTGGCGAACGAGGTCGATGCCGTGAACCAGTATCCCGCCGTGATGTACGCTGCCACCGCGAACGGCACCACGCCAGGCCGGCTGCGCGCGGTGCCCATCGCCACGCCGATCAGGCCGAAGGTGGCAACGCATTCGCTCCACCACATCGATGCGCCGCTACGGCTTTGCGCCGACCAGGCCAGCATGGGCTCGCCGAACATCGCATGCGCACACATCACGCCGCCAACGGCACCGCCCACCTGCACCAGCGCATAGCGCCATGCATCGCGCGCGGCCAGTTCCCCGCGCAGCATCGCCGACAGGCTCACCACCGGGTTGAAATGCCCGCCCGACACCGGCCCCAGCGCAAGCAGCAGCGCGATCAGCCCGCCACCCGTGGCCAGCGCATTGGCCAGCAGCGCCAACGCGACATTGCCGCTCGCCAGCTGCTGCGCGCGAATGCCCGAGCCCACCACCACCGCTACCAGCAGGGCCGTACCCAATGCCTCCGCCACCAGGCGCCTGGCGAGCGGGACCGCAGGCGTGGGTACGCGCGGACTGCCGTCTTGCGGGCCAAGGGAGCGGACCGGGGCCGCGGTCACATCGTGGGAAGCGTGCATCGGGTTTGCAAAGGAGGGGCGCGGAGGAATCCAGCGCGAATGGCAGAGGGCGCAGTGTTCCGTTTTTCCGCCTGGAGCGTCAATGCATGTCCGGCATCTTATGAATGAACCGGAGGTATCGAATGTAGGAAGGGGTCGGTTTTCCGCAGGTATCGGGAATGCCCGATCTACTCCATGCGACGACGAATTTCGGCGCGCAGGATCAAATTCAAAAGGCGGATTTCAAGGGGAATTGACGCAATGCCGATAATCGCTGACGCGGCGGCACTCGAGCAGGAATTCGCGGCGGAATTCGTGCATGAACATTAGGCGGTGAGGGGCAACAATGCAAGCGCGCATGCGCCGCGCCACAGGATGGCGAGGCGTGCCTGAAGGGGCGTCGGGGACAAGGTGCGATGCAAGCTCGAAGGCGCTGTGCAGGCGCGCGTGATGCCCTCCTGCTCGACAGTGCAATACGTCGTGTTACGTCGCAATACAGTGCAATGCGGTGCAATACGCCGCCTTCGTCGCGACACGCTACGCTACGCCGCGACACGTCGATACGCAATCGTGCGCGCAGGCGCGCTGCGGGAAACGGAAGCCCATATGCAATTGCAAGCGCATGGGCGATATGCGCGGCGAATGCCCTGGGAAGGCACGGGCCATATGCTGGCCCCAATGAAAAAAGCCCAAGACCTTTTCAGATCTTGGGCTTTCTCATTAATGCTGGTGGCCTGGGACGGAATCGAACCGCCGACACAAGGATTTTCAATCCTCTGCTCTACCGACTGAGCTACCGGGCCAAAGAAGCGAAATAATAGCAGTGCTTTTTTGCCCGGTCAAGCACTGCCCGAAAAATAACTTACTGTTCCGCCGGCTCCGGCTTGTTGCGACCCAGTTCCACGCCGAGTTGCTTGAGCTTGCGGTACAGGTGGGTGCGTTCAAGGCCGGTTTTCTCGGCGACGCGGGTCATGCTGCCGTGTTCGCGCACCAGGTGGTACTCGAAATAGGCACGCTCGAACAGGTCGCGTGCTTCGCGCAGGGGCATGTCGAAGGAGAAATGCATCTCGGCTTCGGGCAAGCGTTGCGGGCTGCCGTTGACTGCCTCGGCAGCGGCCTCCGTGGCCACCAATGGTGCGGCTTCGCCGTTACTGGCGGTGGGCAGTGCGGTGCCGGCGCCAGCGCTTGCGCGCGGACGTTCGACGCCGCGTGCGAGCCCCTGCTCGACGGCGGACAGCAGCTTCTGCAGTGCGATCGGCTTCTCGAGGAAGTTGAGCGCACCGATCTTGGTCGCCTCCACCGCGGTATCGATGGTGGCATGGCCCGACATCATGATGACAGGCATGGAAAGCAGGCCCTGCGCCGACCACTCCTTGAGCAGCGTGACGCCGTCGGTATCGGGCATCCAGATGTCAAGCAGCACCAGGTCAGGCGTATTGCCGGCACGGTACTCACGCGCTTTCTGCGCGTTTTCTGCCACTTCGACCACATGGCCTTCGTCGCTGAGGATCTCCGAGAGCAACTCCCGGATACCCATTTCGTCGTCGACTACGAGGATGGTTGCCATACTTCCCCTCTTGACCCCACCGCGGCTCACCGGGTTCGGGGCCGCTACATTGTGACTATGCCAGTTTAACGAACAGGATGGAGATCTGCGCCCCGATGAGTTCGGTGCCCTCCATGCGATTGCGCAGTTCGATGCGGGCGCCGTGTTCGTCAATGATCTTCTTCACCATCGCGAGCCCCAGGCCGGTACCCTTGGCCTTGGTGGTCACGTAGGGTTCGAACGCGCGGCTGAGGATGCGCGGGGCGAAACCGGGACCGTTATCCGCAATGGTGAGCTTGACGGCCTGCCGGTCTTCGCCGGCAGAATCTTTGTATTCTACAGTCTCGGTGTGCAGAGCGATACGGGGCGCCGGACGGGCCGCCGCAACGTTGTCCGCCACCGCGTCCTGCGCATTCTGCAGCAGATTGTGAATCACCTGGCGCAACTGGGTCGGATCGCCCTTGATCTCGGGCAGGCCGGCCGCCAGCGCCGGATGAATCACGGCATGCTCGTGCACGCCGGCGTCGTCGATGCCGTACAGGTGCAGCACCTCGGCAACCAGGGCATTGATCTGCAGTGACTGCAACATCGCCGGCGGCGTGCGCGCGTAGTCGCGGAAGTCGTCGACCATGCGCTTCATGGCCGCCACCTGGTTGACGATGGTGGTGGCGCCACGCTTGAGCACGTCGGCATCGGGCCCCTCGAGCTTGGGCGAGAGCTTCATCTGCAGGCGCTCGGCCGAGAGCTGGATCGGGGTCAGCGGGTTCTTGATCTCGTGCGCGAGGCGCCGCGCCACTTCGCCCCACGCCACCGAGCGTTGAGCGGAAATCACATCGGAGATGTCGTCGAACACCACCACGTAGCCCGGCTCGTCGCGCTCGCCGACACTGCCACCCGGCAGCCGTGCTCCGCGCACCAGCAGCGTCAGCGCCTGTTCTTCGTCGCTCTGCGGCAGCTCGATCTGCTTTTGCCAGTGCTGCGAGCCGCCCAGCATCTCGCTGGTGCTCTGCTCGGAAAACGCTTGCCGCACGATGTCGCCGAACGCGCCGAGCACCGGGATGCCTTCGATGGGCTGGCCCAGCGCGCCGGCAAAGGGCTGGCGGAAGATGCGCTCGGCGCCGGGGTTGGCCGTGATCAGCACGAAGCGGCGGTCGAATACGAACACGCCGGCGGTCAGGTTCTGCAGCACGCTCTCCAGGTAGGCGGTGGATTTCTCCAGCGCGCTGCGGTTCTGTTCCACCGCGATGCGCGCCTCCGACAACTGGCGCGTCATCATGTTGAACTGCTGCGTGAGCATGCCGAGCTCGTCGCGGCTCTTGAGCTCGCGCTTGGGCGAGAGGTCGCCCTCGGCGACTTCCTTGGTCCCTTGCAGCAGCATCAGCAACGGCCGCGCCAGCTGGCCACCGAGCAGCAGCGCCAGCATCACGGCGATGAACACCGCGAGGAACAGCGTGAGCGTCAGCGTGCCGATATACATCTTGCGCAGGCCGGTGCGCCCGAGCGCCTTCTCCTGGTACTCCTGGTAGGCGCGCTGGACCTCGTCGGCATTGCGCGCCAGCGCCGTCGGCACGGGATGCACGACTTGCAGGTAGCGCTCTTCGCGCACGGTCTCGCCCATCAGGCCGAAGCCCGATGACGCGGCATCCTCGGGCCGGCGCTCCACCGACAGGCCGGAGCCGGCCCAGCGGCTGGCCAGGTTCAGCGGCGCCTTGGCGCCCGGCTGGCTGGCGGTGCCGGCGGGGCTCGCCGCGCTGGCCTGCGCCGTGGGCGCGGGGCCCAGCGGCACGATCACGCGCAGGCGGTAGAGGTGGCTGGCATCGGTGCGTTCGGGCGGGTGATGGCCATCGACGGCCGGGTCGGTGCCGCCTTCCACCGCGGCGTAGCCGCCGGCCAGGCGGGCCTGCTCTGCCAGCACGCCCGAGGGCAGGTCCGGCACCAGCGATGCATAGCTGCTCGAGGCCGTGGCGATCACGCGTCCGCTGCCGGTGAAGATCGCGGCTTCCTGCACGCCGTATTGCTCGCGCAACCGGTTGAGCTGCAGCGAGGTGGCCACGTTGGACGAACTGGTGAGCTGGTCGGCCATCAGCCGGGCCTTGCCCTGCAGGTCGGACAGCGCGCTGTCGATGGTGGAGCGGCCCAGGTTGAGGCCGGCCTCGAGCGCAGTCTCCACGCGCACGTCGAACCATGACTCGATGCTGCGCGAGACGAACTGCAGCGATACCAGGTAGATCAGCACGCCCGGCAGCACGCCCACCACGCCGAAGAACACGGCGAGCTTGGTCATCAGGCGCGTGCCGAACTTGCCGCGGCGATAGCGCAGCCACAAGGTCAGCGCCAGCGCACCGATGATCAGCACCAGCAGCACGCCGATCACCAGGTTGATCTTGAACAGCAGCGTGAAGTAGCGGTCGAAGAATTCCGTGTTGGCCGAGGCGCCGGCCAGCAGCGCCACCAGCACCAGCGCCAGGAAGACGATGATGCCCGCCACCACGCGATAGAGCACGCGCCGGAAGCGGCTGTCCCACAGGCTGTTGCTGGCGATCATGGCTGGCCCGGGGCCGGCTGCACCAGGGCGGTGGGCGACAGCGCCGTGGACACGGTCTGCGCGAACGGCACCGCGCGCGTTTCGCCGGCCACGGGCGCCGGAGCGGCCGATGCAGGGGCCGGCGCAGGTGGCGGCACTGGCACCACCGGCGGCGCGGGCGGCGGCGCCGGATACTCGGTAGGTACGGTGAAGCTGAAGCGGCGCCATTCCGAGGCGAGATTCCATTCGCGCGTGTTCACGGCGTTGATCTGGAATGGCTTGGGCAGCTGGGTCAGGTCCAGTCGCATGCGCGCCTCGGCCTGGTAGGTTTCGCCGGCCTTGACCATGCCGCGGTCGAATACGCGCCAGCCGCGCACGCGCTGGATGAACTGCAGCGCGCCCTTCAGGCGCGTGAACGGCAGTTGCAGCCCGCCGGTGGAGACGCGGTACTGGCGTGTGAGCGGATGGTAGGACAGCCGCACGCTGCGGCTGGCATTGACCGGCTTCTCGTCGAACCAGTACCAGCGCGGGCGCGTGAGCTGGAAATCGACCACGAAATAGAGCGAGATACCTTTGTTGAGCGCGTCCTCGAGCGGTGCCGGCAGGTCGAAATCGAAGCTTGCGGCGAGGTCGAAACCGCCATCCTGGTATTCGATGCGGGCCTCGTTGACTTCGATGACGTCGGCGCGCGCGCTACCCGGGAGCGCCGTCAGCGTCAGCAGCACGGTCAGCGCGACGGCTGCCGCGAACCACCACGATGCGAGCCAGGCGCGCGCGCCGCGCCTGCCGCGTGCACCATCCCGGCCACCGCCTGCCGCCACGCAACCGCACGCATTGTCGTCAGGGACGCGAAGGACGAACAAGCGCAGCGGGTTCGGCATTGGAATCGGTCGGGAGCGGTCAGGGTCGTTTCTGGAAGCGCGCGTAGAAGAAGCCGTCGTGATCGGAGGGCAGGCCTTCCTGGCTGGCACTCCCGCCGCCGGCCGCCTGGCCTCCATGGTCTCTACTGCCGGGCAGCATCTGGCCGGGCGCTTGCAATCGTATCGCATCTGGTAGCTGTGCACCAAACCAGCGCGCCTGCTCTTCCCCCTCCGTTGGGAAAATAGAACAGGTGACGTAGACCAGGATGCCGCCCGGCTTGAGCAGGTTCCACAGCTGGGAGACGATGCGCCGCTGCTCGGTCACCAGGCGCGCGATATCCACCTCGCGGCGCAGCCAGCGGATGTCCGGGTGGCGGCGCACGATGCCGGAGGCCGAGCATGGCACGTCGGCCAGGATGCGGTCGTAGGGCTGGCCATCCCACCAGTCCTGCGGGCGGCTCGCATCGCCCACCACCACCTTGGCCTGCTGGCCCAGGCGGGCCAGGTTCTCGTCGATGCGCGCGGCGCGCAGGGCATCGCTCTCGAGCGCGGTGACATCCACGCGGGCCAGCTCCAGGATGTGTCCGGTCTTGCCGCCGGGCGCGGCACAGGCATCGAGCACGCGCTGGCCGTCGGCCAGCTGGAGCAGCGGCGCGGCCAGCTGCGCGCCGGCGTCCTGCACCGAGACGTCGCCCTGGGCAAACCCGGGAATCTGCGACACCGGGAAGGCGCGCACCAGGCGTACCGCCTGCGTGCCGATGGCCGTGGCCGCCATGCCGGCATTGGCCACATGCGTGAGGTACTCAGGCACCGAGACGCGCGCGGTGTTGACGCGCAGGGTCATGGGCGGGCGCACATTGGCGCTTTCGGCAAGCGCCGTCCACTGCTCGGGATACGCCTCGCGCAGCATCTTCAGCCACCACGCAGGCAGGTTCCAGCGCGCCTCGTCGTCGCGGCGCACTTCGTCGAGCAGCGCGCGGCGCTCGCGCAGGAAACGGCGCAGCACGGCATTGACCAGCCCGCGCGCGTGCGCGGTCTTCGGTTCGGAGGCGGCCGCGCTGACGGCCTGGTCCACCACCGTGAACTCGGTGTAGCCGCCCTCGCCCTGCTCGTCTTCGACCAGCAGCGCCAGCGCCACCGCCAGCAACGAGTCCACCTGCGCGCCGGGCGGGCGCGTCACCAGCTTGGTGACCAGTGCGCGCGCCGTGCCGAACTGGCGCATGGTGCGGTAGGCCAGGTCCTGCAGCGCGCCGCGCGTGGCGGCATCGCGCACGCGGTCGAGGCGGAACTGCGCGGCGGCATTGTCGATGGCCAGCGGCAGCGCACTGCCTTCGTTGACGCCGCGTACGGCAGTCGCGGCAGCGAGCATCTGGAAGGCGAGGGATTCGTGTGGCAGGCGCATGACAGTGGGCAGCGAAGCGGTGAGGCAGTGATACGGAATGGCAAGGGACCCGGCCGCAAGCACTGGCGGCAAGACCCGACAGGCCGGACAGGCCCGGAACGGCCGGAAACGAACTGCCCGCCGTTTCCAGGGGAAGCACGGCGGGCAGTTTACCCTGTATGCGCCCCGGGCCGGCGTTTTTGCCGGCCTTCGGGGCGGCTCGGCGCGGGATCAGGCTCCGATCGGGCGCTGATCGGGCGCCATCACACCGGATAGGTGCCGGTTTGCGCCATCTGCATCAGGCGGGCGATCCGTTCCTCGGTGGCCGGGTGGGTCGAGAACAGGTTGGCGATGCCGCCACCGGAGAGCGGGTTCATGATCATCATCTGCGCGGTGGCGGGGTGTTGCTCCGCGGTCTGGAACGGAATGCCCTGGGCGTAGCGGTGGATCTTGTCCAGCGCCATCGCCAGCGCCTGCGGGTCGCCGCTGATGGTGGCGCCACCCCGGTCGGCCTCGAATTCGCGCGCGCGCGAGATGGCCATCTGGATCAGCGAGGCCGCCAGCGGCGCCAGGATCGCCACCGCGATGCTGGCGATGGGATTGCTACGGTTGCCGTTCTCGTCGCGCCCGCCGAAGAACATGGCGAAGTTCGCCAGCGCGGCGATGGCGCCGGCCATGGTGGCGGCAATGGTCGAAATCAGGATGTCGCGATGCTGCACATGGGCCAGCTCGTGCGCCATCACGCCGCGCAGCTCGCGCTCGGACAGCACGCGCAGGATGCCGGTGGTGGCCGCCACCGCGGCGTTCTCGGGGTTGCGGCCGGTGGCAAAGGCATTGGGCGCGTCCTCGTTGATCAGGTACACGCGCGGCATCGGCAATTGGGCGCGCTGCGCCAGCTCCTGCACCATGCCGTAGAACTGCGGTGCCGTGCTGGCATCGACCTCCTGCGCGTTATACATGCGCAGGACCATCTTGTCCGAGAACCAGTACGAGAAGAAATTCATGCCCAGCGCCATCACCAGCGCGAACATCATGCCGCTGCGGCCCCCGATCATGCCGCCGATGACGATGAACAGGGCCGTGATGGCCGCCATCAACATGAAGGTCTTGACCCAGTTGAACATTGCCTTGATCTCCGAAGAAGTCATTGCCGGCCGTGGTGCGCACGACCGGGCCGGCCAGTTCGCGCAAGCGCGGCGCGGTGATGTTTAGATGGGCGCCACAGGCGGAAATTCAACGGGTCGCTGCCTGAAAAACAGGCAGTGGCCCGGCCCTGGCTAGCGCTGCACCAGGGCCAGCCGGGCACCCAGGGCGATGAACGCCGCGCCGACAAAGCGATCCAGCCAGCACTTCAGGCGCGGCGCCTGCCCGACCTTGCGCGTCAGCGTGCCGGCCATCCAGGCCACCAGCCCGTTCCACAGCGTCGACATCAGCACCATCACCCCGCCCAGTGCCAGGAAGGCCGCGGCCTGGTGTCCCGCCTGCGGATCGACGAACTGCGGGAAGAAGGACACGAAGAACAGGATCACCTTCGGATTCAGCACATTGGTGAGGAAACCCTGCATGAACAGCGAGCGCAAGCCGCGCGAGCCCGGCGGCACGGTGGCGGCCGCCTCGGCGCGGCCTGGCGCCTGCCGTTGCCAGATCAGGCGCAGGCCCAGCCACACCAGGTAGGCGGCGCCGGCGAACTTGATGACGGTAAAGGCCGTGGCCGAGGCCGCCAGCAGCGCGGTCAGGCCAAAGGCGATGGCCACCGAGTGCACGCAGCAGCCGGCGCTGACGCCAAGTGCCGAAACCACGCCGGCCGCCCTGCCTTGCGCGACGCTGCGGCCGACGATATACGCCGTATCCGGGCCCGGCGTCACATTGAGCAGGAATACGGCGCCGACGAACAAGGGGAAGTCAGTAATGCCTAGCATCGGGGGCTCCTGGCGGCGAAAGCGGGTCGGGGTGCCTGGCGGACTATGCCGCGCCTTCGGGCAAGGCGCAGCGCGTGCCCGGCGGCAGCGGCATGCCTTGCAGGAACTGCTGCGCCGGCAGGCGGCGCCCGCCCGGCTTCTGCAGCTCGGTCACGCGCAGCGCGCCGTCGCCGCAGGCGATCACCACGCCGCCGGCGTCGGCCGCCAGCACCGTGCCCGGCGCCTCGCCCGCGCCCGCCGCGGGCAGCGCATCGGCCTGCCAGCACTTGATGACGGTCTGGCCGACCTGCAGCGTGGCGCCCGGGAACGGGTTGAAGGCGCGCACCTGCGCGGCCAGCGCCGTGGCGGGGCGGCGCAGGTCCAGCGGGGCTTCGTCCTTGCCGATCTTCTCGGCGTAGGTGACGCCCTCGGCGGGCTGCGGCGTGGCCGGCAGGCGCTCGCCGGCGGCCAGGCGGCGCAGCGCCTCCACCACCATGCGGCCGCCCAGCGCGGCCAGGGTGTCGTGCAGCGCGGCGGTGGTGTCGTGCGCAGAGATGGGCACGGCCTCCAGCGTCAGCATGTCGCCGGTGTCCAGGCCTTCGTCCATCTGCATGAGCGTGATGCCGGTCTGCGTGTCGCCGGCCTCGATGGCGCGGTGGATCGGCGCGGCGCCGCGCCAGCGCGGCAGCAGCGAGCCATGGATATTGAGGCAGCCCAGGCGCGGCAGCGCCAGCACCTCGGCCGGCAGGATCAGGCCGTAGGCGGCCACCACCATCACGTCCGGCGCGATCTGCGCCAGCGCATCGACGGCGGCGCCGGCTTCCTCGGGATACTTGCCGTGGCGACGCAGGGAACGCGGCTGCAGCACCGGCGCCAGGCCATGCTCCAGCGCGTACTGCTTGACCGGGCTGGCCTGCAACTGCAGGCCGCGCCCGGCGGGGCGGTCCGGCTGGCTGAGCACCGCCACCACCGGAAAGCCGGCCTCGTGGATGGCGGCCAGCGCCACCCGGGCGAATTCGGGCGTGCCGGCGAAGGCGACGCGCAGCGGCGCGGGCTGGCTGGCTGGTTGGGACACGTCTGACATGGAGCGCTCCGGCGTAAAGCGGCACCGGCCGCATCAGCGGCCGGCGAGGGAATCATCGGGAAGGCAATACGATAGCAGAGCGCGCCGGAGCGGCGAAGCCGCCGGCTGTTCTTGCGAGATTGCTTCGGCATTCAGGGCGAAGCGCAGCGGTTCTGGCCTGGCGCGTGGCCGCAGGCAGCACAAGCGGTACGACAAGGCCGCGCAATGGCGCCAGCACCGTTGCGCAGCCGCCCGGGCCTACATGCGGCTGCGTTCGCGCTTGTGCAGCTTGGACTTGATGCGCTGGACCTTCAGCGGCGACAGGTATTCCACGAAGACCTTGCCCTTGAGGTGGTCCATCTCGTGCTGGATGCACACGGCCAGCAGGTCGTCCGCGTCCAGCTCGAAGGTCTCGCCCTTCTCGTTCAGGGCGCGCACGCGCACGCGGTCCGGGCGTTCCACGCGGTCATAGACCTCGGGCACCGACAGGCAGCCTTCTTCCCACACCTTGCGGTTATCGCTGGCCCAGGTGATTTCCGGGTTGATGAAGACGCGCAGTTCGTCGCGGCTTTCGGAGATGTCGATCACCACCACCTGCTCGTGCACGTTCACCTGTGTCGCGGCCAGGCCGATGCCCGGCGCCTCGTACATGGTCTCGGCCATGTCATTTACCAGCTGGCGGATGCGGTCGTCCACCGCGGCAACCGGTTTTGCCACGATATGCAGGCGGGGATCGGGGTAGGTCAGGATATCGAGTTTGGCCATGATGCTGGGGCGCAACGCCCCCACTGCTCACACATGTGGCCCGCGTTGCGGCAACGGGTGTTTACATGCAGAATCGGGGCGCAAGTACAAAAATTCAAGGCGCGTCGCAGCAGGCGCGCTCTCCAGGGTCAATCCGGCTGTTCTGCCAGCCGGTTCGAGAAAATGCGCGATCTTACCAAAGAACACCAGGCGGCGCCGGGCCGCAGGACGTACGCGTTTGCCTGTTCAATGCTGTGTGCGGCTGGCATCACTGTCGCTACGGGGGCGATGGTCCAGGCTGCCGAACTGGTCGTCACCCCTGCCCAGCAGGCGCGGGCGTCGACCACGGCGCAGCAAGGCATACCCGCCGCCGACCTGGCCGCGAACGCGCCCACCCAATATGTGGTGCGCGGCGGCGATACGCTGTGGGGCATCTCCGGGCGCTTCCTGCGCCAGCCCTGGCGCTGGCCCGAACTGTGGGGCATGAACCGGCAGCAGATCCGCAACCCGCACCTCATCTATCCGGGCCAGGTCCTGTACCTGATCCAGCGTGACGGCCGGGCCTGGCTCTCGACCACGCCCGCGGCGGGCGACACGGTGCGCCTCACTCCGGCCGTGCGTTCCGAGGGCGGCCCCGACGGCGCCATTGCCAGCATCCCCGCCAAGGACATCGAGCCCTTCCTGATCCGCCCGCAGGTGGTCGACGAGGGCACGCTGCAGACGTCCGCGCGCATCATCGGCCTGCCCGAGTCGCGCGTGTACCTCGGCATGGGCGACACCGCCTACGCGCGCGGCATCTCCCCGCCCGAGGCCGTGGTCGGCAGCGACTGGCAGGCGTTCAAGCCGGTCAGGCCGATCAAGGATCCCGTCACCGGCCAAGTGCTGGCTTTCGAGGCAGAGTACCAGGGCAACGTGCGCATCTCGCGCCCGCCGGAAGGCTTCGAGGCCGTCACCACGCTCAAGGTCACCCAGGCCCAGCAGGAAATGGGCACGGGCACGCTATTGATGCCGCAACCCGCTCGCGAGGCCGTGCGCTATATCCCGCACGCACCGGATGCCCTGCTCGACGGCCGCATCGCGGCGGTCTACGGCGGCGTGCAGTTTGGCGGCGCCAAGCAGGTGGTGGTGCTCAACCTGGGCACCGCGGCCGGGCTCGAACCCGGCCATGTGGTGGCGCTGTCGCGCGCGGGCCTGGTGGTGCGCGACCGCACCGATGGCAACCGCCCGGTCCAGTTGCCCGATGAGCGCTACGGCCTGGCCTTCGTGTTCCGGGTCTTCCCTGGCGTTGCGTACGCCCTGGTCACCGACGCCTCGAATGCGATCGAGGTGGGCGACCACGTCACATCGCCGCGTTGAGCGCATGGCCAGCAGCCGGCCCGGGCGCGGCGCCGGCCGCCGTGCCTGACGCCGCCGAGATCGCGGCCTGGCTGCGGCTGACCCAGGCGCCGGGTCTTGGCAAGGCCGCGGTGCGGCAGCTGCTGGCGGCCTTCGGGCTGCCGCAGCAGCTGTTCGCGCTGGACTTCGCCACCCTGTCCCGGGTCATACCCGCCAGGCAGGCCCGCGCCCTGCTGGCGGACCCCGACGCGGCCACGCTGGCGCTGATCGAGCGCACCGTGGCCTGGGCCGGCGAACCCGGCAACCATCTGCTGACTCTGGCCGATGCGGCCTACCCGCGCGCCTTGCTGGATCTGTCCGATCCGCCCCCCATGCTCTACGTGAAAGGCCGGCCCGAGGCGCTGGCCGGCCCGGCCGTGGCCATGGTGGGCGCGCGCAATGCCACCGTGCAGGGCGTGGAGGATGCGCGGCGCTTTGCCACCGTGCTGTCCCGGGCCGGGCTGACCGTGGTCTCGGGCATGGCGCTGGGCATCGATGGCGCCGCCCATGACGGCGCGCTCGCCGGCCCCGGCGGCACCGTGGCGGTGATCGGCACCGGCGCCGACCTGGTCTACCCGGCGCGCCACCGCGAGTTGGCCCACCGCATCGCAGCCGAAGGCGCGATCGTCAGCGAGTTTGCGCTTGGCGCGCCGGGACGCAGCCAGCATTTTCCCCAGCGCAACCGCATCATCGCTGCGCTGGCGCGTGGCGTGCTGGTGGTGGAGGCGGCGGCGCGCTCGGGTTCGCTGATCACGGCACGGCTTGCCGCCGAGCTCGGGCGCGAGGTCTACGCCATGCCCGGCTCGATCCACGCCCCCTTGTCCAAGGGTTGCCACCTGCTGATCCGGCAGGGAGCCAAGCTGGTCGAGACTGCGCAGGACGTGCTGGAGGAGCTCGGCATGGAAGCCGGCGGCGTGCCGCGCGTGGCGCCAGCGCAGGTGCCGCGGCTGGACGACCTGCTGGGCCAGGCGCTCACCCACGATCCGGTCACGCTGGACGCGCTGTGCGCGCGCTCCGCCCTGCCGCCCGAGCAGGTGGCGGCCACCCTGCTGGCGCTGGAGCTGGAGGGCGCGGTGGAGCGCCTGCCCGGCAACGTTTACCGGCGCATCGGGTGAGCGCGCCGAACGGTTTTCCCGCCGCCCGCTACAATCAAACGATTCCCGTGCCTGAAAAGGCTCATGTTTATTCCGCCATGACCGTTTACTTTCCGGAGCACAATGCGGGCGAGATCGCCCAGGCGCTGGCAGCGCGTCCGCAAGGCCGCCTGGTGGCCTGCCTGTGCGCCGAGTGGTGTGGCACCTGCAAGGACTACCTGGAGGCGCTGCGGCGGCTGGCGGCGCGTTTCCCGCAAGACTGCTTTGTCTGGATCGATATCGAGACCCACGCCGACCGGCTTGGCGACCTCGACATCGAGAATTTCCCGACCGTGCTGGTACAGCCTGCGGCCGGTGGCGCGCCGCAGTTCTACGGCACGTTGCTGCCGCATATCGAAGTGCTCGAACGCATGCTGGCGCGCGGCGCCGCCATGCGGCTTGCAGCCGGCACGGAGCTCCCGGAGGTGCTCGAGTGGCTGCAGGCCGGAGACAGCAACGCCTAGCCGGCGGGGCGGGCCGGATGGCACCGCCCGGGGGCAGCGACGCACGGGCCAGCTTGCACCGCCGTCGAAACCGCGCTTATTATTGGCGCCTCAAAGCCCAGGCTCGCTGTTTACATATAGTGCATAGCCTTCAGTGGCAATAATTCGCAGGCCGCCAGTGAGCGGCCAGCAAGGACCCGATCCATGTCAAAAGCCCTCATCATCGCGGAAAAGCCATCGGTTGCGGCCGATATCGCCCGTGCCCTCGGGGGCTTTACCAAGCATGACGAATACTTCGAAAGCGACGAATACGTCCTTTCGTCGGCCGTCGGCCACCTGGTTGAGATTGCCGCCCCGGACGAATACGAGGTCAAGCGGGGCAAGTGGAGCTTCGCCAACCTGCCGGTGATCCCGCCCCACTTCGACCTGCGCCCGATCGCCAAGACCGAGTCGCGCCTCAAGGTGCTGAACCGCCTCATCAAGCGCAAGGACGTCACCGGGCTGGTGAACGCCTGCGACGCGGGGCGCGAGGGCGAACTGATCTTCCGCCTGATCCAGCAGCAGGCCAAGGCCCGCCAGCCGGTGCAGCGCCTGTGGCTGCAGTCGATGACGCCGCAGGCCATCCGCGACGGTTTCGCCCGCCTGCGCGACGACGCCGACATGCTGCCGCTGGCCGATGCCGCGCGCTGCCGCTCCGAGGCCGACTGGCTGGTGGGCATCAACGGCACGCGCGCCATGACGGCCTTCAACAGCAAGGGCGGCGGCTTCTTCCTGACCACCGTGGGCCGGGTGCAGACCCCGACGCTGTCGATCGTGGTGGAGCGCGAGGAGAAGATCAAGAAGTTCGTCCCGCGCGACTACTGGGAAGTGCGCGCCGAGTTCATCGCCGCCGCGGGCCTGTATGAAGGCCGCTGGTTCGATCCCAAGTTCAAGAAGAACGAGTTCGATCCCGAGGCGCGCGAATCGCGCCTGTGGAGCGAGGCCGAGGCCAAGAGCATCGTGGTGGCCTGCCGCGACAAGACCGGCACCGTCACCGAGGAATCCAAGCCCTCCACGCAGCAGTCGCCGGCCCTGTTCGACCTGACCACGCTGCAGCGCGAGGCCAACTCCCGCTTTGGCTTCTCGGCCAAGAACACGCTCGGCCTGGCGCAGGCGCTGTACGAAAAGCACAAGGTGCTGACCTACCCGCGTACCGACGCGCGCGCGCTGCCCGAGGACTACCTGGACACGGTCAAGCAGACCATGGACATGCTGGCCGACAGCTCGCCGAACTACCTGCCGCACGCCAAGAAGGTGCTGTCCAGCGGCTGGATYAAGCCGAACAAGAAGATCTTCGACAACAGCAAGATCAGCGACCACTTCGCCATCATCCCGACGCTGCAGGCGCCGAAGAACCTGTCGGAGCCGGAGCAGAAGCTGTACGACCTGGTGGTGCGCCGTTTCCTGGCAGTGTTCTTCCCGGCGGCCGAGTTCCTGGTCACCACGCGCGTCACCGAGGTGGCGGGCCATCATTTCAAGACCGAGGGCAAGGTGCTGGTCAACCCGGGCTGGCTCGTGGTCTACGGCCGCGAGTCCCAGGGCGACGAGTCCAACCTGGTGGCGGTGGCCAAGGACGAGCGGGTCAAGGTCGACAAGGTCGATTCGGTCGGCCTGACCACCAAGCCGCCCGCCCGCTACAACGAAGCCACGCTGCTGTCCGCCATGGAAGGCGCCGGCAAGCTGGTGGACGACGACGCGCTGCGCGAAGCCATGGCCGGCAAGGGCCTGGGCACGCCGGCCACGCGCGCGGCCATCATCGAAGGCCTGCTCGCCGAGAAATACCTGGTGCGCGAAGGCCGCGAACTGATTCCCACCGCCAAGGCCTTCCAGCTGATGACGCTGCTGCGCGGCCTGGGCGTGCTGGAGCTGACCCAGGCCGAGCTGACCGGCGAATGGGAGCACAAGCTGTCGCAGATCGAACGCGGCGGCCTGAAGCGCGACGAGTTCATGCGCGAGATCGCGCAGATGACGCAGCAGATCGTCAAGCGCGCCAAGGAGTACGACAGCGATACCATCCCCGGCGACTACGCCACGCTGGCCACGCCGTGCCCGCAGTGCGGCAGCCAGGTCAAGGAGAACTACCGCCGCTTTGCCTGCACCGCGTGCGAGTTCTCCATCAGCAAGATCCCGGGCGGCCGCCAGTTCGAGATCGACGAGGTGGAAGAGCTGCTGCTCAAGAAGGAGATCGGTCCGCTGCAGGGCTTCCGCAGCAAGATGGGCCGCCCCTTCGCCGCCATCCTCAAGCTGGCCCGCGATGACGAAGGCCACTACAAGATGGAGTTCGACTTCGGCCAGAACGACGACGACAACGACGGCGAGCCGGTGGATTTCACCGGCCAGGAATCGGTCGGCGCCTGTCCCAAGTGCGCCGGCGCTGTGTACGAGCACGGCATGAAGTACGTGTGCGAGAACGCCGTGGCCAGCCCGAAGACCTGCGATTTCACCACCGGCAAGATCATCCTGCAGCAGGAGATCTCGCGCGAGCAGATCGGCAAGCTGCTGGGCGCAGGCCGCACCGACCTGCTGATCGGCTTCAAGTCCTCGCGCACCGGGCGCAACTTCAAGGCCTACCTGGCCAAGCAGCCGGACGGCAAGATCGGCTTCGAGTTCGAGGCACGCGAACCCAAGGCGGGCGCGAAGGGCGCGGCGGCGAAGACGGCTGCCGCCAAGAGCGGCGGCGACGAAGCACAGGCCGAGGAAAAGGCCGGCAAGGCGCCGGCCAAGGCCGCCACCAAGACGGCGGCCAAGGCACCGGCAAAGAAGGCGCCCGCGGCCAAGAAGGCCGCTGCCAAGGCGCCAGCTGCCAAGCGCGCCACCGGCAAGTCGCGCACCGGCGACGAAGCCACGGCCGACGCCGAGGAGTAAGTCCGCGGCGCGGGCGGGGCCAATGTGGCGCCGCCCGCGCCAACCGCACCGGGCTGGCTAGACCTGGTGCTTGCTGCGCTCCATGCCATCCGCCAGCAGAAAATCGATAAAGGCGCGCACCTTGGTCGGCAGGAACTTGCGGCTGGGGTAGACCACGCTGACGTCGCGCCGTGGCAACTGGTACTGCGTCAGGATGTGCGTCAGCCTTCCGGACTCGATATTGGGCCGCGCAAGGTAGGACGACAGCATCGCCACGCCCATGTCGGCCAGGGCCGCCTGGTGCGCCAGTTCCGCATTGCTGCACAGCAGGCTGGGCCGGATCGGCACCGTCACTTCGCCCTCGGGCCCCGACAGCGTCCACTCATGCTCCGCCGTGGGCAGGCGCATCGCGATGCAGCGGTGATGGCTGAGTTCGTGCGCGTGGCGCAGCGGCGCGTGCTGGCGCAGGTAGCCCGGCGAGGCGCACAGGATGATCTCGGCGGAAATCAGGGGACGCGCCACCAGGTGCGAGCCCAGCCCCAGGTCCGACAGCACCACGCCTACGTCGCGGCCTTCTTCCACGATATCGACAATGCGGTCGGACAACTGCACGTCGAACACCACATCCGGGTACATGGCCTGGAAACGGGCCAGCGCTTCCGGCAGCAGGTGCAGGCCGAACATCACCGGGGCCACCAGCCGCAGCGTGCCTGACAGCGACTGGCTGCGCGCCGTTACCACCGATTCGGCCTCTTCCACGTCCTCCAGGATCTGCTGGCAACGCTGCAGATAGGTCTCTCCGGCGTCCGTGAGCGACAAGCTACGGGTCGTGCGGTTGAGCAGCCGGGTGCCCAGATGGCTCTCCAGGTCGGCCACGTAGCGCGTCACCACGGCATTGGACATTTCCAGTTGCTGCGCTGCACGTGCAAAGCTGCCCAGCTCCACTACTTTGGAAAAGACGCGCATCGATTGCAGCCGGTCCATGACATAGTCTCCAGTCTTGCTCGTGAACTCTTACGGATTGTGGGCTATTTATTGCGAAAACTAGAACTAATCATTGTCCGCAACAATATTTATTCATATGAGGGAAATGCCTAATATCGAGCCATCGGATGCCGCATTGCAGCGAAGCTGCTGAAAAAAAGAGCCGGTGTCCTCGCCAGTGGAAAGGAACCATCATGAAGACCCAACGTTTTGCCCTGATCGCCGCTGCCGCCACGCTCGCCGCCACCCTGTCGGCCGCGCCCGCGTTTGCCAAGAGCGGCAAGTTCGATGTGTTCGCCGATGGCGCCCGCATCACCCAGACTTCGGTGTACAGCAACGGTGGCAAGACCGGCAAGTTCGACAGCTTCACCGATGGCGCCCGCGCCGGTAAGTTCGACCCGTTCACCGACGGTGCCAAGGTCGGCAAGTTCGACCCGTACACCGACGGCGCCAAGGGCGGCAAGTTCGACGTCTTCACCGACGGCGCCGCTGCCCTGTAAGGCAGCCTGCCCGTTGGCCGGGGCCGCCCGTGGCGGCCCCGCCCCATTCGGCTGATCTCCACAGGCCGGTGGGGAGGGAGCGCAAGCGCTCTCCCCGCATCTACCGGAGAACACGCCCGTACCGCGCCGGTACGGGCGTGTTTGTTTTTGGGCTCCACCCCGGGGCTCCGCATTGAGGGTCCGCAAACCCGGTTCCGCAAACCCGGTCCCGCAAACCCGGTCCCGCAAACCCGGTCCCGCATCGCCCCGGCGAAGCGGCATGAACGTGATCCATGATACCCCCGGCATGGCCCGCATTCGTGCACCGCTTCGCCGTGCCTGGTCGAGCGCCCACCCGGGCCAATGAAAAACGGGCCCCTCGGGGCCCGTTTTGCTGCTGATCGTCCGATCCTGCCGATCAGTCGTCGTGGTGGTGATGCTTGTGCTTGCGCTTGTAGCCGCCACGATAGCCGCGGCCGCGGTCATCGTCGTAGGAATTGCTGCGCGACACATTGCCGCCCAGCGCCGCGCCCGCGCCGCCGCCCACGGCCGCGCCCAGCAGGCCGCCGGTGCGCCCGCCCATGGCATTGCCGGCCGCCGTGCCCGCGCCGCCGCCCAGCGCGCCGCCGATGATGGCGCCGGTGCGCTCGCGGCGGTTGGAGGTGACCGCGCCGCCTGCGCCGCCGCCTACTGCGCCGCCGATCACCGCGCCGGTCGAGCCGCCGAGTGCGCCGCCCACCGCCGCGCCGGCGACACCGCCGAGTGCGCCGCCGAGGGCATTGTTCATATCGCCCGCAAACACCGGCAGCGCGGATGCCGCCAGGGCGATGGCCAGGGTGAAACTGCGAACGGTGTGCCGAGACATGTTCTTCTTCCTTGGGTTAGCAATGATTATCAACTTTTGACGCAAGTGTAGAGAGGTCGCCCCAAGCTTGCTGTAACCACGTGTAAGGCGCTGTAACGGCTAGGGAAACGCAAAAAGGGCCGCTTTCGCAGCGGCCCACCTAAAGCATCACTTGCACCCCGGATTACGCGCCGGACTGCGCACAATCCGGCGGCTTAGCAGCACTTGCCTTGTCCCCCGCCGTAGCGCGCTTCCTGGCGTTCGCGGAAAAATTCCTCGTAGCTCATCGGCGCGCGGTCGGGGTGGGTGCTTTCCATGTGCGCCACGTAGGTCTGGTAGTCCGGCAGCCCCACCATCAGGCGCAGGGACTGGCCGAGGTAGCGGCCCATGGTTCCCAGTTGCTCGATCATGACGATTCTCCTGTTCCTGTAGCGGGTTCGGGCGTACTCAGTGCTGCGCCGAGGTCGTTGCCGGCATCGGCTCGAACGGCGTCTCGCGGTCGGTCGGGCGGCTCGCGGCGCGCGCGGCCAGCGCGGTCTTGAAGCCGTAGAACACGACCGACAGCACCACGAACATGAACAGCGCGCACAGGCCGGCGTCCAGGTAGTCGTTGAAGACGATGCGGTGCATCTGCTCCATCGACTTGGCCGGGGCCAGCACCTTGCCCGCGGCGATGGCGTCGCTGAACCTGGCCGCGTGGGTCAGGAAGCTGACCTTGGGATCGGCGTCGAACAGCTTCTGCCAGCCGGCGGTCAGCGTGCAGATCAGCAGCCAGATGGTGGGCACCAGGGTGACCCAGGCGTACTTGCCGCGCTTCATCTTCACCAGCACGCAGGTACCGAGCACCAGTGCCACCGCGGCCAGCATCTGGTTGGAGATGCCAAACAGCGGCCACAGCGTGTTGATGCCGCCCAGCGGGTCGACCACGCCCTGGTACAGGAAATAGCCCCAGAACGCCACGCACAGCGCGGTGGCGATCAGGTTGGCAGGCAGCGAGTCGGTGCGGCGGAACGAGGGCACGAAGCTGCCCAGCAGGTCCTGCAGCATAAAGCGCCCGGCGCGGGTGCCCGCGTCCACGGCGGTCAGGATGAAGAGCGCCTCGAACAGGATGGCGAAGTGGTACCAGAAGGCCATCATGGCCTGGCCGCCCACCACCTGGTGCAGGATGTGGGCAATGCCCACCGCCAGCGTCGGCGCGCCGCCGGCACGCGAGATGATGGTGTTCTCGCCGACGTCCTTGGCGGTCTGGATCAGCACGTCAGGCGTGATCACGAAGCCCCAGCCGGACACCACCGCGGCCACCGCTTCCGGCGACGTGCCGATCACGGCGGCCGGGCTGTTCATGGCGAAGTACACGCCCGGCTCGATCACCGAGGCGGCCACCAGCGCCATGATGGCGACGAAGGATTCGGCCAGCATCGCGCCGTAGCCGATGAAGCGCATGTGCGACTCGCTCTCCAGCAGCTTGGGCGTGGTGCCCGAGGAGATCAGCGCATGGAAGCCCGACACCGCGCCGCAGGCGATGGTGATGAAGAGGAACGGGAACAGGTTGCCCGACCACACCGGCCCGCCGCCCTTGGCGAACTGCGTGAACGCCGGCATCTTCAGCTCCGGCGCCACGATCACGATGCCCACGGCCAGCGCGATGATGGTGCCGATCTTGAGGAAGGTCGAGAGGTAGTCGCGCGGGGCCAGCAGCAGCCACACCGGCAGCACCGCGGCGATAAAGCCGTAGACGATCAGCATCCACGTCAGGGCCTTGCCGTCGTACGTGAACAGCGGCGCCAGCACGGCGCTCTCGTGCACGTACTGGCCGCCGATGATGGCCAGCATCAGCAGCACGAAGCCGATCACCGACACCTCGCCGATGCGGCCCGGGCGGATGTAGCGCGTGTACACGCCCATGAAGATGGCGATGGGAATCGTCACGCCCACGGTGAAGGTGCCCCACGGCGAGCCGGCCAGCGCCTTCACCACGATCAGCGCCAGCACCGCCAGGATGATGATCATGATCATGAAGCAGCCGAACAGCGCGATCATGCCCGGCACCGTGCCCATCTCGGACTTGATCAGGTCGCCCAGCGAGCGGCCGTCGCGGCGCGTGGAGATGAACAGCACCATGAAGTCCTGCACCGCGCCGGCGAACACCACGCCGGCCAGGATCCACAGCATGCCGGGCATGTAGCCCATCTGCGCGGCCAGCACCGGGCCCACCAGCGGGCCGGCGCCGGCGATCGCGGCGAAGTGGTGGCCGAACAGCACCGCCTTGTTGGTCGGCACGTAGTCCAGCCCGTCGTTGTGGCGCCAGGCCGGCGTCATGCGCCTGGGGTCGAGCTGCATGACCTTGTCGGCGATGAACTTGCTGTAGTAGCGGTAGGCGATCAGGTAGATGCAGATCGCGGCGACCACGATCCACAAGGCACTGACGGCTTCGCCGCGAGACAGTGCAACGGTGGCAAAGGCGAAGGCGCCGAGTACGGCGACGGCCAGCCACACCAGGTGTTGCCCGATGCGATTCATGATGAGGGTCTCCTCAGACCGTTTATGGAAATGCCGGCGGCGGCAGGTCCGGCATGCATGGCGCGGCGCGCGAGGGCGTCCAAGCGGACGGCGCGCGCCGGGGACGGCGGGCTGACGAGGGGGTGGCGTGGTTGTCTCCTGCCAGTTTTTCGTCGGTGCCCGGTGAGTCTCGCAAGCTCCGGATCTGGTCGTCGCAGGCGGGCGATGCTGCCGGCAATCGCTGGCCGCACCCGCTGCGCAGGACGCATGCATGATGCTGCGTGGCAGCGGTCGCACGTCCGGCGTGTAGTATTGACACCCGCCCCTGGCGGCACAAGCGCGGAACTACGCAGCGACGTTGCGTGTTACTACGTAGATCCACGGTCATATGCCGCTTGCGCGTCATCCGTGTTTACCCCGGGGACGCACCCGGCGCCATCCCGGCACCACGCAAGCACCACGCGAGCACCACTCGAGCACTACTCAGGCACTGCCCCGGCATCGATGAAACTCCGTCAGAAGATCCTGCTGCTGGCCGTCGCGCCGCTCGCCGTCGCCATGTTCGGCATCGCGCTGGCGGTGCGCTACCAGGCCACCGCGCTGGCCCGCCACGAGCGCACCCTGGTCGAGGCGGCCTACCTGCAGAGCAAGGAGGTCGAGCTGCGCCACTACGTAGAGCTGGCGCAGAGCGCGATCGCGCCCATGGTGCACTCGGGCCGCAACGATGACGCCACCCGCCACGCCGCCATGGAAGCGCTGGCGCGCCTGGACTACGGCCCCGACGGCTACTTCTTCCTCTACGACATGCAGGGCCGCAACCTGATGCACCCGCGCCAGCCCGAGCTGGTCGGACAGGACCTGTGGAGCCTGCGCGACCCGCAGGGCGCGCTCACCATCCAGCGGCTGATCGCGGCCGCGCGCGCCGGCGGCGGTTCGGTACGCTACATGTGGAAGAAGCCGTCGTCCCAGCAGGTGGCGCCCAAGCTCGGCTACGTGGTCGGGGTGCCGGAATGGAACTGGATGCTTGGCACCGGCATCTACCTGGACGACGTCGAGCGCACCCTGCGCCAGCTCGATGCGCGCGCCGAGACCGATATCCGCGAAACCATGGCATGGATCGGGGTGATCGCCGCCATCAGCATCCTGCTGGTGGCCGCCAGCGGGCTGGCCCTCAACGTGAGCGAGCACCGCGAGGCCGACGCCAAGCTGCGCCAGCTGGCCCAGCGCGTGGTGCAGTCGCAGGAAGAAGAACGGGCACGGCTGTCGCGCGAGCTGCATGACGGCATCAGCCAGTTGCTGGTGTCGGTCAAGCTGCTGCTGGAAACCGCGGCCAACCGCCTGCGCCTGGCGCCGGGCGAAGGCGCCACGGTGTCGCCCGTGCTCGGCACCGCGCTGGCGCGCCTGGACAGCGTGTTCAACGAGGTGCGGCGGGTGGCGCGCAACCTGCGCCCCGCCCTGCTCGACGATCTCGGCCTCTACGCCGCGCTGGAGCACCTGGCGCGCGAGATGCAGGAAGGCAGCGGCCTGCGCATCGCGGTCTCGCGCAGCGGCACGCCGCGCGAGCTGCCCGACGAACAGGCCACCGCGCTGTTCCGCATTGCCCAGGAAGCGCTGACCAATGTGGAGCGGCATGCGCACGCGCGCCATGTGGCGCTGGAACTGGCCTTCGACGCCGACGCCACCCGGCTGACGGTGCAGGACGACGGCGCCGGCTTCGACGTGGCGCGCATGCAGCACGACCCCAAGCGTGGCATCGGCCTGCGCAACCTGCGCGAGCGCACCGCCGCGCTGGGCGGCGAGTTCGAGATCAGCTCCCGTCCCGGCGCCACCCGCCTGCACGCCGCGGTGCCACTGCCGCGCCCGGGCCCCGCGCCCGCCGCGGCCCGACAAGACAGTTCAGGAAATCCATCATGACCCAAGCCCCTGCCCGCGTGCTGCTGATCGACGACCACGCGCTGGTGCGCGACGGCATGCGCATGCGCCTGGGCCTGCAGCCCGAGCTGAGCGTGGTCGGCGAAGCCGACGACGGCGAGGCCGCGCTGGCCTGGCTGGCCCGCGCCGCGCCCGAGCAGATGCCCGAACTGGTGATCACCGATATCGGCATGCGCGGCATGGGCGGCATCGCGCTGGCCGCCGCGCTGCACGACGACTATCCCGAGCTGGCCGTGCTGGTGGTGTCCATGCACGACAACCTGGAGTATGTGCGCCAGGCGATCCGCGCCGGCGCGCGCGGCTATGTGCTCAAGGATGCGCCCGCCGACGAACTGATGGCGGCCATCGGCGCCGTGCTCGCCGGCCGCGTCTTCTACAGCGCCCGCATTGCGCGCCGCATGGTCGAGGAAAGCCCCGCCGCCGGGCCGCTCGATGCGCTCACGCCGCGCGAGCGCGCCATCCTCAACTGCATCGGGCGCGGGCAGGCCAACAAGGACATCGCCGCCGCGCTGGGCGTATCGGTGCGCACCATCGAGACGCACCGGCTCAATCTGCGCCGCAAGCTCGGCATCGAAGGCCGCGCGGAACTGGTGAAGTACGCGGTGGAGCAGCTCGGCGCGGGCACGGCGGGCGATACGCCGCCGGGCACGTAGCCCGTGGCGGCTCTGGCGAGCATCGGCGCGCAATACGCCGGCCAAAAGAAAAAGCCCCCTGTTTCCAGGGGGCTCTCGCCTGCAGCCGGAATCGCGGCGGCTTAGTCAGCCAGGCGCTTGGCCAGTGCGGCCTTGGTGTCCACCAGCGCCTGCGGCAGGTTGTGCTTGAGCTGGGTGAACAGCTCTTCGTGCAGGGTCAGCTCGCGCTGCCATGCGGCGTGGTCGATCGAGGTGACCTGGTCGAACTGCTGGCGCGTGAATTCCAGCCCTTCCCAGTTCAGGTCCTCGAAGCGCGGCGAGGTGCCGAACACGTGGTCGGTGCCCTTGCCGTGTCCTTCGACGCGGTCGATCATCCACGACAGCACGCGCATGTTCTCGCCGAAGCCCGGCCACACGAAGTTGCCGTCCGCGTCCTTGCGGAACCAGTTGACGCAGTAGATGCCCGGCAGCCTGGCGCCGCTGGCTTCGAGCTTCTTGCCCAGCGCCAGCCAGTGGCCGAAATAGTCGGCCATGTTGTAGCCGCAGAACGGCAGCATGGCGAACGGGTCGCGGCGCACCACGCCTTGCTGGCCGGCCGCCGCGGCGGTGGTTTCCGAGCCCATGGTGGCGGCCATGTAGACGCCTTCGGTCCAGTTGCGCGCCTCGGTCACCAGCGGCACCGTGGTGGAGCGGCGGCCGCCGAAGATGAAGGCGTCGATGGCGACGCCGGCCGGGTTGTCCCAGTTATCGTCGATCGACGGGCACTGCACGGCCGGCGCGGTGAAACGGGCGTTCGGGTGCGCGGCCTTGGCGCCGGTCTCGCGGGCGATGGCCGGGGTCCAGTCCTTGCCCTGCCAGTCGACCAGGTGGGCCGGGGCTTCCTTGCTCATGCCTTCCCACCACACGTCGCCGTCGTCGGTCAGCGCCACGTTGGTGAAGATGACGTTTTCCTTGAGCGTCGCCATCGCGTTGAAGTTGGTCTTCTCGCTGGTGCCCGGGGCCACGCCGAAGTAGCCGGCTTCCGGGTTGATGGCGTACAGGCGGCCGTCCTGGCCGGGCTTGATCCAGGCGATGTCGTCGCCGATGGTGGTGACCTTCCAGCCTTCGAAGCCCTTGGGCGGGATCAGCATGGCGAAGTTGGTCTTGCCGCAGGCCGACGGGAAGGCGGCCGCCACGTGGTACTTCTTGCCCTCGGGCGAGGTCACGCCCAGGATCAGCATGTGTTCGGCCAGCCAGCCTTCGTCACGGCCCATGGTGGAAGCGATGCGCAGGGCGAAGCACTTCTTGCCCAGCAGCGCGTTGCCGCCATAGCCCGAGCCATACGACCAGATCTCGCGCGTTTCCGGGAAATGCACGATGTACTTGGTGGCGTTGCAGGGCCAGGGCACGTCCTTCTCGCCCGCGGCCAGCGGCTTGCCGACGGTGTGCACGCAAGGCACGAAGTCGCGGTCGGTGCCGAGCACGTCGAACACCGCGCGGCCCATGCGGGTCATGATGCGCATGTTCACCGCCACATACGGCGAATCGGACAGTTCCACGCCGATATGGGCGATCGGCGAGCCCAGCGGGCCCATCGAGAACGGCACCACGTAGAGGGTGCGGCCACGCATGCAGCCTTCGAACAGGCCGGCCAGGGTCTGGCGCATTTCGGCCGGGGCGGTCCAGTTGTTGGTGGCGCCGGCATCTTCCTGCTTTTCCGAGCAGATGAAGGTGCGGTCTTCGACGCGCGCCACGTCCGACGGATCGGACAGCGCGAGGAAGGAGTTCTTGCGCTTGGCCGGGTTGAGGCGCTTCATGGTGCCCGCGGCGACCATCTGGTCGCACAGGCGGTCGTACTCTTCCTGCGAGCCGTCGCACCAGTAGATGTTGTCGGGTTTGGCAAGCGCCGCGATCTCGGCTACCCAGGCGACCAGCTTCTGGTGCTTGACCCAGGCCGGAACGTTGAGTGCGGGCGTGCCCTGCATGGCGGGATGGTTCATACAGTTACTCCAAAGCGAAAAAGAATTCTTTCCAAAGCCTGGGCCGCGCCATCGCGTCGCCGCGTGCAGGCGGCACCGGGACATCCACGGGCCAACATCGTCACATCCCGTTACAACTGAGCGGCAGCCCCGACCCAGCAAAAGGTCGCGGCGGGCCTCGTGGCTGCGCTACAGTTGCGCTTTCCGCGCGACAGGGCCGGGCAGGCTTTGTCCGGCACAATCCGGCGGACGGGAGCGTGGCTCGACCGACAATCCGGTAGCATCGGAGCCGGCAAGGATACCACTGCCTCGGGCCGCTGTTTTTTGCTCCGCAGCAATGTTGGCGCAGTGCCGGCGCATCTTTCCTGCCGTGCCGTATTGTCCTGTTCACCTGCCTGGCAGCGCACTTCTGCCTTGCGCCAAAAAGTCTGCGCCGCACGCCGCACCTGCGGCAGTGTCGCGCGGCAGGTAGTAAAACAATACAGTGGATGCGCGCGCCGCTTTGTGGTCGCGCGCACCTTAGCCATTGCCAAACCAGAGTTGCCGATGAAGATTGCCGTACTCGACGATTACCAGGACTCCGTTCGCAAACTGCCCTGTTTCAGCCTGCTCGACGGCCATGACGTCAAGGTGTTCAACAACACCGTGAAGGGCGTCGGCCAGCTGGCGGCGCGCCTGTCGGACGTGGAAGCCGTGGTGCTGATCCGCGAACGCTCGCGCATCCCCCGCCAACTGCTGGAAAAACTGCCTAAGCTCAAGATCGTCAGCCAGACCGGCCGCGTCGGCGGCCATGTCGACATCGATGCCTGTACCGAGCGCGGCGTGGCAGTGCTGGAAGGCTCCGGCTCGCCGGTGGCGCCGGCCGAACTCACCTGGGCCCTGATCATGGCGGCCCAGCGCCGCATTCCCCAGTACGTGGCCAGCCTCAAGCACGGCGCCTGGCAGCAGTCCGGGCTCAAGTCCACCACCATGCCGCCCAATTTCGGCCTGGGCCAGGTGCTGCGCGGGCAGACGCTGGGCATCTGGGGCTACGGCAAGATCGGCAAGCTGCTGGCCGGCTACGGCCGCGCCTTCGGCATGAATGTGCTGGTGTGGGGCCGCGAGAACTCGCAGAAAAGCGCCCGGGAGGACGGCCTGGCGGTGGCCGAGTCGCAGGAGCAGTTGTTCGCCGAAAGCGATGTGCTGTCGCTGCACCTGCGCCTGAACGACGAGACCCGCGGGCTGGTCAAGCTGTCCGACCTCACTCGCATGAAGCCGACCGCGCTGTTCGTGAATACCAGCCGCGCCGAGCTGGTCGAGGAAAACGCCCTGCTGACCGCGCTCAACCGCGGCCGCCCGGGCATGGCGGCGGTCGACGTGTTCGAGTCCGAGCCCATCCTCCAGGGCCATGCCCTGCTGCGCATGGAAAACTGCATCTGCACGCCGCACCTGGGCTACGTGGAGCGGGAGAGCTACGAGATGTACTTCCGCATCGCCTTCCAGAACATCCTCGACGTACTGGCCGGCAAGCACGACAGCATCGCCAATCCCAAGGCGCTGACGCCGGCCCTGTCGCGCTAGAGCCGGCACCGGAGTCCGCGGCGCGGTGCCCGGTTCGCCGCAAACGCGAACCGGGCAAACCCGCTACACTCGCCTCATCCCGCGCGGCCTCCGGCCGCGTTTTTCGTCTTTCCGCCCTCTTTTTTCTAGCGCCGCCCGCCATGGATCCCAGGCTCCTGACGCTGTGCTTCGGCAATTTCGTCATCGGCACCGGCGCGATGATCGTCACCGGCATGCTCAACGACATCGCCGGCGACTTCGGCCTGAGCGCGGGCACCGCCGGCCAGCTGATCGCGGTGTTCGCGCTGGCTACCTGCGTGGGCGCCCCGCTGTTCGCCACGCTCGGCTCGCGCATCGACCGCCGCCTGCTGCTGGCCGGATCGCTGCTGGTCTATGCCGTCATGCACCTGGCCGCGGCGCTGGCGCCGAGCTTTGCCGCCCTGATGGCGGTCCGCTTCCTGACCGCCATCGGCGCGGCCATCTATACGCCGCAGACCGCCGCCACGCTGCCGCTGCTGGTCAACGCGCAGACGCGCGGGCGCGCCATCAGCTTCGTCTTTCTCGGCTGGAGCGTGGCCAGCGTGGTCGGCGTGCCGCTGGGCACGTGGATCTCCAGCACGCTGGGCTGGCGCTTCAGCATGGCGCTGGTGGGCGTGATGGCGCTGGCCGCGGCGCTGGCCGTGTGGCGGGCGCTGCCGCCGCGGCTGTACGTGGAGCCGGTCGGCCGCGCCGCCTGGGGCGCGGTGCTGCGCCATACGCCGATGGTGCTGGTGGTGGCCACCACCATGATCCAGTCCGCCGGCATGTTCACGCTGTTTACCTACATCGCCCCGCTGTTGCGCGATGTGCACGGCATCAGCGGCGCCACGCTGAGCCTGATGTTCCTGGCCTACGGCGCCTGCGGCGTGACCGGCAATGTGCTGGCTGCCGCGCGCATGGACCGGGCTACGCCAGCGCGCATCGTCCAGGTCGCCATGCTGACCTCGCTGGCGGCGATGCTGCTGTGGCCGCTGGCCACCGTCGGGCCGGTGGCGCTGGTGCTGATCTTCATGCTGTGGGGCGTGGGCGGCTTCGCCACCAACAGCGCGCAGCAGGCGCGGCTGGTGGCGCTGGCGCCGGAGCGCGCCTCGGCCTCGATCTCGCTCAACTCTTCCTCGATCTACCTCGGCCAGGCCCTCGGCGCCATGGGTGGCGCGGCGATCTACGCCACCGCCGGCGCCGGCGCCCTGCACTGGGGCGCCGCCGTGCTGATGCTGCTGGCGCTGGGCGTGTCCCGGCGCGCGCGCGTGCTGGGCTGCCGCTGGAGCCAGCGCGAGGCACCCGCGCCACAGGCCTGAGCGCGCGTACCCGGGTCTGCGCTCAGGCCGGCATGCGCTCCGCCGCCAGCGCCGCGATGTGTCGATAGAAAGCATCAGCGCCCGCCCGCGGGATGGCCGACACGGCTGGCTTTCTGCTAATGTTTGGCTCTTGATACAAGCAGGTACCCCCCGTGCTGTAATAGTTTGTAATGGGGTGGATGGCGCCGCCACTAGCCGCCGGCGGTCCCGATCCTGTACTAGTAGCGGTTTTGTCGCGAGTCGGCACTGGTTCCCAGAAACCGGGCCGTCGGGGAGCGGCGCCTGATGCGCGCACTGTAAGAGAGTCCTCACATGAAAACGAACGGCATCGACCAGGCCAAGGGCTTCGTCGACGGTAAGTGGAGTCCAGGCATGGGCACGGGAAAGGGACGCGTCTCCCCATGGGTGCTGGCCGTGGTCCTGGCCGCGCTGGCAGCGGGCGGATGGTACGGCTGGCGCGCGTGGCTGGCGCCCAAGCCCGCCGCAAAGGCGCCTGTCACGGTGGTGGTGAGCACGGCCGTGGTCCAGCAGGGGGACGTTCCGCTGAAAGTAAGCGCTAACGGGACGGTCAGTGCGCTGTCCACGGTCGAGGTCCGCCCGCAGGTCTCGAGCACGGTGCGCGCCGTGCACATCAAGGAAGGCCAGACCGTCAAGCCGGGTGACCTGCTGTTCACACTGGACACCCGCATGGACGAGGCCAACCTTGCCCGCGCGCAGGCCCAGCTGATGCGCGACCAGGCCGACCTGTCCGACGCCCGCCGCACCCTGGCGCGCAGCAACGAGTTGCTCCAGCGCAACTTCATCTCCAAGAGCGCGGTCGATACCGCCCAGGCCAAGGTCGACGGCTTCGAAGCCACCATCCGCGCCGACCAGGCCGCGATCGAGGCCGGCCGCGTGGCGGTCAGCTACGGCGCCATCCGCGCCACCATCGCCGGGCGCACCGGCGTGATCAATATGTTCCCCGGCTCGCTGGTGATGCCCAACAGCGCGCTGCCGATGGTCACCATCGCCCAGATCCAGCCCATCGCCGTCACCTTCACGCTGCCCGAGCGCCAGCTCGCGGCGCTGCGCGAGGCGATGCACGCCGGCCCGGTCACCGTCACCGCGCTGCCCAACGACGGCAGCAAGAGCCCGGTCACCGGCAAGATCAGCTTCGTGGATAACACGGTCGACCCGCAGTACGGCAGCATCCGCATCAAGGCCCAGTTCGGCAACGAGGAGCAGCGCCTGTGGCCGGGCACCTATGCCAACGTCGATGTCGTGGTGCAGACCCTCAAGGGTGCGTTGTCGGTGCCGCCGCAGGCCGTGGTGACCGGCCCCGAGGGCCGCTTCGTCTACGTCGTGCAGCCCGACAACCGCGTCAAGCCGGTGCCGGTGAAGGTGCAGGTCTCGACCGCCGGCGCCGCCGTCATCGAAGGCGTGCCCCCGGGCACGCGCGTGGTGGTGGAGGGCGCGCAGAACCTGCGCGCGGGCAGCCTGGTGCGCGAAGGCGCGCCGGCGGCCAAGGCCGTCGCGGCCAGCGCCGCAGCCGCCGACGCCAAGCATTGAATTCCAGAGCCCCAACGCCATGACCCTGTCCGAGCTCTGTATCCGCCGTCCGGTGATGACGGTGCTGCTGTGCCTTGCGGTGATCGTCACCGGCATCGCGCTTTACCCCACCATCCCGATCGCGGCGCTGCCCTCGTTCAACTCGCCGGTGATCCAGGTCACGGCGACGCTGCCCGGGGCCAGCCCCGAGACCATGGCGGCCTCGGTGGCGACGCAGCTGGAAAAGCAGTTCGCCACCATTCCGGGCGTGTCGGTGATCAGCTCGTCGAACACGCTGGGCAACTCGAGCATCACCATCGAGTTCAACAACGACCGCGACATCGATGCCGCGGCCGTGGACGTGCAGGCGGCGCTGTTCCGCGCGCAGCGTTCGCTGCCGATCGAGATGACGGTGCCGCCGTCGTACCGCAAGGTCAACCCGGCCGATGCGCCGGTGCTGCTGCTGGCGATCAACTCGCCGGCCATGAGCCTGGCCGAGCTCAACGCGTTCGGCGACAACCTGATCTCGCCCACGCTGGCTACCCTTCCGGGCGTGGCGCAGGTCCAGATCTTCGGCCAGAAGCGCTTCGCGGTGCGCGTGCGCGCCCATCCGGATGCGCTTGCCGCGCGCGGCCTGACGCTCGACGAGCTGGCCACCGCGCTGAACCGCGCCAACGCCAACACCCCGGTCGGCACGCTCGACGGCGCGCGCCAGACGCTCACCATCCAGGCCAACCGCCAGCTCGCCAGCGCCGACGCCTTCCGCAACATCATCGTGGCCAGCCAGCCCAGCGGCGCGCTGGTGCGGCTGTCCGACGTGGCCGAGGTGGAGGACAGCGTCGAGACCATCAAGACCGGCAGCTGGCTCAACAACGAGCGCTCCATCGTGCTGGCCGTGCTGCGCCAGCCCGACGCCAACACGGTGGCGGTGGTCGACGCCATCAAGAACGCCCTGCCCCGCCTGATCCAGCAGATGCCGGCCTCGGTGAGCGTCAACGTGGTCAATGACCGCTCGCAGTCGATCCGCGAGTCGATCCACGATGTGCAGTTCACACTGGCCCTGACCGTGGCGCTGGTGGTGCTGGTGATCTTCCTGTTCCTGCGCCGCGCCGCGGCCACGCTGATCCCCACCGTCTCGCTGCCGATCTCGCTGATCGGCACGGTGGCGCTGATGAAGGCCTTCGGCTACAGCCTGGACAACGTCTCGCTGCTGGCCATCACGCTCGCCGTGGGCCTGGTGGTGGACGATGCCATCGTGATGCTGGAAAACATCGTGCGCCATATCGAGGAAGGCGTGCCGCCGCTCAAGGCCGCGCTGGTCGGCTCGCGCGAGATGGGCTTCACCATCCTCTCGATCTCGATCTCGCTGATCGCGGTGTTTATCCCGATCTTCTTCATGCCGGGCGTGATCGGCCTGCTGTTCCACGAGTTCGCCGCGGTGGTGTCGCTGTCGATCCTGGTGTCGGCGCTGGTATCGCTGACCCTGATCCCGATGCTGTGCGCGCGCTTCCTCTCGGCCGAGAACGTGCCCATCGACGAGTCCCAGCACGCGTATGGCGACCACGCCGGCGGCGCGCACGCACCGGCCGTGGCGCAGAAGCAGACCATCGGGATGCGCTCCACGCAGTGGTTCGAGGACCTGTTCGAGTTCACGCTGCACCGCTATGCGCGCGGGCTCGACTGGTGCCTGGCCCACCGCAAGTCGGTGCTGGCGGTGGCCGGGCTGACCTTCGTGCTGACCGCGGTGCTGTTCGCCACCATTCCCAAGGGCTTTTTCCCGGAAGAAGACATCGGCCAGATCCAGGTCAACGCCGAAGGCCCGCAGGACATCTCCTTCGACGCCATGGCCGACCGCCTGCGCGACGCCGCGGAGCGCATGCGCAAGAATCCCGCGGTGCGCAGCATCGTGGTGTCGATCGGCGGCGGCAACTCGCCCGCCATCAACACCGGCCGCATGTTCGTCGAGCTCAAGCCGCTGGGCGAGCGTCCGCGCATGGCCAAGGTGGTGGAATCGCTGCGCCGCGACGTGGCCGGCATCCCGGGCCTGGCGGTCTACTTCTCGCCGGTGCAGAACCTGCGCCTGGGCGGGCGCCAGAGCAAGAGCCGCTACCAGTACACGCTGCAGAGCGTGAAGGCCGGCCAGCTGCAGGAGTTTTCCGACAAGCTGATGGTCAAGATGCGCGCCGACCCGGTGTTCCGCGACGTCACCAGCGACTCGCAGCAATCCGGCCTGGAGGCGCAGCTCTCCATCGACCGGGACAAGGCCAACGCGCTCGGCGTGCAGATCCAGGACGTGCGCCAGGCACTGTATTCCGCCTTCGGCGAGCGGCAGGTCTCCACCATCTACACGCCGATCGACAACTACTACGTGATCCTGCAGGCGGCCGACATCGACCGCGCCGACGAGACCGCGTTCTCCAAGCTCTACGTGCGCAGCAAGACCGGGCAGATGGTGCCGATCTCGGCCTTCTCCACCACCGAGCGCCGGGTCGGGCCGATTGCCGTGAACCACCAGGGCCAGCTGCCTTCGGTGACGGTGTCGTTCAATCTCGCGCCGGGCGCGGCGCTGGGCGACGCGTCGTCGAAGATCGATGCCTACCGGCAGGAGATCGCCATGCCGACCTCGATCTTCACCAGCTGGGGCGGCGACGCGGCGGTGTTCCAGTCTTCGCAGGCGACCCAGGTGCTGTTGCTGGTGGCGGCCATCGCCGTCATCTACACGCTGCTGGGCGTGCTGTACGAAAGCTACATCCACCCGCTGACCATCCTGGCCGGCCTGCCCTCGGCGGCGGTGGGCGCGCTGCTCACGCTGTTCATCTTCAATATCGAGCTGTCGCTGATCGCCACCATCGGCGTGCTGATGCTGATCGGCATCGTGAAGAAGAACGCCATCATGATGATCGACTTCGCGCTGGCGGCGCAGCGCGAGCAGGGCATGGCCCCGGCGCGCGCGATCCGGCAGGCCTGCCTGCTGCGCTTCCGCCCGATCCTGATGACCACCTTCGCCGCCGTGATGGGCGCGCTGCCACTGGCGCTCGGCCTGGGCGCCGGCGCCGAGCTGCGCCAGCCGCTCGGCCTGGCGGTGGTGGGCGGCCTGCTGTTCTCGCAGGTGATCACGCTGTTCATCACGCCGGTGATCTATCTCGCACTGGACCGCTTCTCGGGCACCGGACCGCTGCAGATCGATGCCGAAGACAATCGCATGCCGGTGCTGGTGGGAGGCGAGGCGGCCGTCGAGCGGCACTGAGCGCACTCGCCGCAGTTGCGTCCACGCCAGGGGGCGGTGCCGGTCAGCCGGCACCGCCCTTTTGCCTTGCGGCCGGCCCCGCAGGCCACATCGGTGTGGCATGGGCGGCACAAGGCCTCTGCATGTCTGCTTTACAAATCGTTACCAATTGATAATAATTCGCATTCTCAATAGAGCGTAGCCGGCTGTGCCGAGCTGCGCCTGACCACGCCAGCCAGCCACCCGCACCATCGCTCCAGCCAGCCAGCGTTTCGTTTTCATATGGGGGAAAATCCATGAAACGCCGCTGTCTGGCGCGCCTGCGCGCCTCCGTCCGAGTCACGCCCATCGCCGTCTGCGCCACGCTGGCCTGCCCTGCCTTCGCCGCCGGACCGGCCGAGGAGCCGGTCCGCCCGCTGAGCGAGGTGGTGGTCACCGCCACCCGCACCGAGGAGCGCGCCGATGCGGTCGCCTCGACCATCACCGCCATCGAGGCGCGCCAGATCGAGCGCACCCAGCCGGTCGACGAAGCCGGCCTGTTCGCCGACGAACCCGATGTCGACGTGCCGCGCGACCGGCGCCGCTTCGGCACCGGCAGCATCAATATCCGCGGCATCGAGGACAACCGCGTGCTGCTGATGGTGGACGGCGTGCGCCTGCCCGACTACTACAACGGCGGCGGTCCCTCCAACCTGTCCAGCGCCACCCGCGACGCGCCGGAGTTCTCCTTCCTCAAGCGCGTCGAAGTGCTGCGCGGGCCGGCTTCCAGCCTGTACGGCTCGGACGCCATCGGCGGCGTGGTGTCCTATGTCACCAAGGATCCCGAGGACCTGATGCGCGGCAATGCCGCGGGCGGCGAAGCGGGCCTGTCGTGGAACGGCATCGACAGCGGTTTCGGCCAGACCGCGGGCGTGGCCGGCGGCAACGAAACCATCAAGGGCCTGTTCATGTACGCGCACCGCAAGGCGCACGCGGTGCAAAGCATGGGCGGCGACGATTCCACCTCCACCGGCCGCTCCGTGGCCAACCCGCAGAACAGCGAGACCAATGCCTGGCTGGGCAAGCTGGTGTTCGATCCCGCCGCCGGCCATCGCTTCAGGCTGACCTACGAGCACCGCGAGGGCGATACCTTCACCGATATCCGCCGCCTGTCGCCGTCACTGCCGCGCGTGACCTCCGCCAGCGGCACCGAGGACGTCTCGCGCAACCGCGTCAGCCTGGACTACGAATGGAAGCCGGCCAGCCGCGTGCTCGACCGACTCGGCGCCACCGTGTTCTACCAGGAGAGCGAGAACCGCACCGTGACCGACCAGGTGCGCAGCCGCACCAGCGCCGGCTGCTCCGGCTCGACGGCCGGCACCAGCCTGTGCGACGTGCACCTGCTGTTCGGCTTCCGCCAGCAGCAGACCGGCTTCAACCTGCAGGCGGACAAATCGTTCGCCACCGGCCCGGTCGGCCACCTGTTTACCGGCGGCGTGGATTTCATCCGCGTGCGCTCGAGCGAGAACCGCGACGGCACCGCGTACAACCGCACCACGGGTACGGTATCGAAGTCGCTGGCCGGCGACAACTTCCCGATCCACGATTTCCCCAGCGGCGAGACGCGCCAGACCGGCGTGTTCGTGCAGGACGCGCTGCAGTTCGCCGGCGGCCGCTTCACGCTCACGCCGGGCCTGCGCTTCGACCACTACTCGCTTGGCCCGGACGACGACAAGCTCTACAACAGCGTGGCCTCCAAGCCCGCCATCAGCAAGAGCGACTCCGCGCTCTCGCCCAAGCTGTCCGCGCTGTGGCAGGCCACCGACCGGATCAACCTGTGGGCGCAATACGTGTTCGGCTTCCGCGCGCCCAACTACCAGGAAGTCAACGGCAGCTTCCGCAATACCATCCAGGGCTACGGCGCCGCGCCCAACGGCGACCTCAACTCCGAGAAGAGCCGCTCCTTCGAGATCGGCGCGCGCTACTCCGACGAACGCGTGCAGAGCAGCGTGGCGCTGTTCGACAACCGCTACAAGGACTTCATCGAGCAGGTGCAGCTGAACTGCCCTTCCGACCCGGCCTGCCTGGCGGGGCTGCGCGCCACCTACCAGTATCGCAACCAGAGCAGCGTGCGCATCTATGGCGCCGAGTGGCGCGGTAGCTATCGCTTGCTGCCGCAATGGCGCGTCGATGGCGCGGTGGCCTATGCGCACGGCACCAACGAGCAGACCGACCGCCCGCTCAACAGCGTCTCGCCGCTGCGCGCCAGCGCCGCGCTGACGTGGGAGCGCGGCAGCAACAGCCAGGGCCAGGGCGCCAGCCTGCGCTGGCGCGGCGCGCGTCCCGTCACGCGCACCGACGACAGCAGCTTCACCTACTTCAAGCCGGGCGGCTATGGCGTGACCGACGTGCAGGCATGGTGGCGCTTCAACCGCTACGCCAGCATCGTGCTGTCGGTAAACAACCTGTTCGACAAGAAGTACTGGCTGTGGGGCGACGTGCGCCAGTCCGGCGTGGCCGCCAGCGAACCGGGCCTGGATTTCTACACGCAGCCGGGCCGCACCTTTGCCGCCAGCGTGAAGCTGTCGTTCTGACCGAAAGGCGTAGAACAAACCATGTCCCCACAAAGAAACGACTGCCTGCGTCTGCTGCGCGCGCTCGGCCTGCTATGGCTGGCTTTGCTGGCCTTGCTGGCGTTCGGTGCCCAGCACGCCGGTGCGGCGCCGCCGCGCATCGCCGTGCTCACCACCTCGCCGGTGCCGGCCGGCAAGTTCGAGCCGCTGCAGGCGATGGCGCGCGCGCATGGCATGACGCTCGGCGCGCGCTATCTCGAACGCATGAGCGCGCAGGATGTGGCGCCGTTCATCGACGGCGCCGCACTGCTGATCCTGGATGCGCCACGCGATCACATCGTGACCGACATGCTCGCCAGGCTCGGGCCGCTGTGGACGAACGCGCGCGTGCCGCGACTGCTGATCGCCACCGACCGCTTCGAAGCGCACGGCGTCGACGCCGCGCTCGGCAAGCGCGTGCACGCGTACTACGTCAACGGCGGCCGCGCCAACTTCGACGCCATGATGCGCACGCTGGCCGCGCAGCAATTCCGGCTGCGCGCCGCCATGGGCGAAGACAGCACCATCCCCGCGCCGGTGATCTTCCCCAAGGCCGCCTACTATCACCCGCGCCTGGCGAGCGTGGTCACCGAATCGCCGGATGCCGCGCTCGCCGTCTCCGGCCATGCGGGCGAGCCGGTGATCGGCGTGGCGATCCACCAGGCCTATGTGTCGGGACTCGACAGCGCTTTCGTCGATGACCTGGTCGCGCGCATCGAGGCGCGCGGCGCCCGCGCCCTGGTGTTCTACAGCCCCGTGATGGATGCCGACGGCGTGCTGCGCATGGCCGCGCCCGGCGGCAAGCGCATCACCGACGTGCTGGTCAACGGGCAGATCATGCTCAACGCCGCGGGCCGCAAGGCCGAGTTCGAAACGCTCGGCATTCCGGTGTTGCAGGTCATGCCCTATCGCCGTGGCGACGCGCAGGACTGGGCGCGCGACCCGCAAGGCATCAGCCTCACCGACACGCCCTTCTACCTCGTGCAGCCGGAACTGGCCGGCGTCAGCGATCCCATGCTGGCGGCCGCCACTTCGCAGAAGGACGGCAGCATCGTCAGCCTGCCGGCGCAGCTCGATGCCGTCGCCGACAAGGCGCTCGCGCTCGCGCGCCTGCAGCGCACGCCGAATGCCGACAAGCGCGTGGCGGTGCTGTTCTACAACTATCCGGCGGGCGAGAAAAACCTGTCGGCATCGTTCCTCAACCTGCCGCGCAGCCTTTCGTCCACGCTTGCTTCGCTGCATGCCGCGGGCTACCGCACCGAAGCCGCGAACGAAGCCCTGCTGCAGCGCGAGCTCGGCGCGCTGCTCGCGCCCTTCTATCGCGAAGGCCAGCTCGGCCGCCTGCTCGACGCAGGCCGCGCGGCATGGATGCCGATGGCGCAATACCGCCGCTGGTACGACGCGCAGCCGGCCGGATTCCGCGCCGAGGTCAAGGCGCGCTGGGGCGAACCCGAATCATCGGCCATGGCGACCCGCCGCAACGGCGAGGCGGGTTTTGCCATCCCGCGCCTGCAGCTCGGCAATGTGGCGCTGATGCCGGTACCGCCGCGCGGCGAGCGCGACGAAGCCGCCGAGAAAGCGCTCTACCACTCCACCAGGACGCCGCTCAACCATTTCTACATGGCCGCCTACCTGTGGGCCCGCGAAGGGCGCGACGCGCTGGTCCACTACGGCACCCACGGCACGCAGGAATGGACGCCCGGCAAGGAGCGCGGCCTGTCCGTGACCGACCAGCCCTACCTGGTGCTGGGCAGCGTGCCGGTGATCTATCCCTACATCGTCGACGACGTGGGCGAAGCGCTGCAGGCCAAGCGCCGCGGCCGCGCCACCATCGTCAGCCACCAGACCCCGCCGTTCAAGCCGGCGGGCCTGCATACGGATCTCTCCACGCTGCATGACCAGCTGCACAACTACCTGCAGCAGGACGAAGGCGCGGTGAAGGACACGCTGCGCGACGACATCCTCGCGCGCAGCGATCGCCTGCACCTGCTCGACGACATGGGCTGGCCGCGGGCACGCGCCAGCGCGCAGTTCACGGGATTCCTGGATGCGCTGCACACGCATCTGCACGAACTCGCCGGCGCGCTGCAGCCTTACGGACTGCACACCTTCGGCGAATCGCAGCAGCCCGAGCTGCGTCTCTACACGGTGATGGCCATGCTCGGCCCGGCATGGCTCAAGCGTGTGTTTCCGCAGGAGCCGGAGGAACTGTTCGCGCTCGACTACAGGCAGCTCGCGCAGACCGCGCCCTACGCCATGCTGCGCCGTTACGTAAGCGACGGCGCGCCGCTGGCCAGCCTGGCCGATGTGCGCCAGCGCGAAGACATGCAACGCGCCCGCACGCTCTACGCCAGCCTCGACGCAGCGCCCGAGGGCGAAGCGGTGCTCACCGCGCTGGCCGGCCGCTATGTGCTTGCCGGCACCGGCGGCGATCCCGTGCGCAATCCCGATGCGTTGCCGACCGGGCGCAACCTGTACGGCTTCGATCCGTCCAAGGTGCCGAGCCGCGAGGCATGGCAGGCGGGGCAGGCTGCCGCTGAAGCGATGATCGCGGACTGGCGCGCGCGCCACGGCAGATGGCCCGCCAAGCTCGCCTTCTCGCTGTGGAGCGTGGAAACCATGCGGCACCAGGGCATGCTCGAGGCACAGGCGCTGGCTGCCATGGGCATCCGCCCGCAGTGGGACGGCGGCGGCCGCGTGATCGGCGTGGAAGCGATCCCGGCGGCGGAACTCAAGCGTCCGCGCGTGGATGTGGTGCTGTCCGCCACCGGCCTCTACCGGGATCACTTTCCCAACCTGATGAAGTGGCTGGCCGAAGCCGTCAGGCTGGCCGCGGCGCAGCCCGAGCCCGACAACGCGGTGGCCGCCGGCACGCGCCTGGCGCGCGAGCGCCTGGCGCAACTCAAGGCGCAGGACATGAGCGCGGAGCGCATCGAGGCGCTGGCGCTCACGCGCATCTTCGCCAGCGAATCCGGCAACTACGGCACGGGCCTCAACGACGCCACCCTCGCCAGCGACAGCTTCGGCAGCGGCAAGGCGGCGGATGCGAAGCTTGCCGGCCTCTATCTCGCGCGCATGCAATACGCCTACGGCCCCGATGAAAAGACCTGGGGCGAAAAGCTGCCGCAGCTCAATCTCTATGCGGAGAATCTCAAGGGCGTGGAGGGCGCGCTGCTGGCGCGCAGCTCCAACCTGTATGGCATGCTCACCACCGACGATCCGTTCCAGTATCTCGGCGGCATCGGGCTGGCGGTGCGGCACCTCACCGGCAAGGCGCCGGAGCTGCTGATCTCCAACCTGCGCGACGCGAACCATGCGCGCACCGAAACGGCCGCGTCCTTTCTCGCCACCGAACTGCGCACGCGTTACTTCCATCCCGGCTGGATCGAGGGCATGAAGGCCGAAGGCTACAGCGGCGCGCTCAATATGCTCGACACCGTCAACAACTTCTGGGGCTGGACCGCGGTGGCGCCGGAGATCGTGCGCGACGACCAGTGGACCGAGTTCGCCGAGGTCTACGTCAAGGACAAGCACAAGCTCGGCCTCGACGAATGGTTCGAGCGCAACGCGCCGCGGGCCCAGGCGCAGGTCATCGAGCGCATGATGGAGGCCGCGCGCAAAGGCTACTGGAAGGCCGATCCCGAACTGCTCAAGACGCTGGCCGAGCGCTGGCAGACGCTGGCGCAGCGGCACGATATCCGCAGCGACAACCGCAGCTTCAACCGTTACGTGCAGCAGCAGGCTGACGCGGCCGGCGCGCCGGGCTACGGCATGCAGGCGCCCGCGGCGCCGCCGTCCGGCGCACCGAAGCCCGCAACGCCACAAGCCGCGACGCCGCCGAAACCGCGGCAGCAGGCCGAGCCGCAGCCACGGCCACGGCCGCCCGCGCCGCCTGCGCAGACGCAAGCGGTGCAAGGCATGCAGCTGGTCGAGCGCAAGCCGCCCGCCGCGGCCATCGTGCCGGTGCTGTCCTGGCTCGCCGCGGGCATCGCGCTGGGCGGGGCGCTGCTTGGCGGCGCCATCAGCGCGCGCCGCCGCGGCGGCGTCGCGCTTCTCCCCGAAAAACACACCAAGACCCACTGAACATCATGACCCCTACCCTGCTTGAAACCCTGATGTATGACGTCGGCCAGTTGTTCCTGTACCCGACGCTCGCCTTGATCGGCCTGCTCTTTCTCTACGCCTTCTGGGCGCTCGGCGAGTTCGCCATGCAGGCCTGGCAGCGCCGGCGCAACGCCATCGAGAGCGGGCGCGGCTACGCACTGGTGACATTCGCGCTGCGCCATCGCGTGCAGGACCCCGACGCGCTCGACGTCGCCGCGCACCGCCTGCTGGAATGGCCGCGCATCGCCACGCGCGTGGCGCCCATGCTGGGACTGGTGGCGACCATGATCCCGATGGGCCCCGCGCTCAAGGGCTTGTCCGGCGGCAATCTCGCCAATGTGGGCGAGAACCTCACCATTGCCTTCTCCGCCGTGATCCTGGCGCTGATCGCGGCCAGCATCACGTTCTACGTGGTCAACGTGCGCCGGCGCTGGCTGGCCGAGGAACTGGTCTGGCTCGGCAAGCACCAGCCGCAATGGGAGGTGGACGCATGAAATTCCTCGAAGAGAGCGAAGCCGACGATCCCATCCTGTCGGTGGTGAATCTCATCGACGTGTTCCTGGTGGTGATCGCCGCACTGCTGGTGGCGATCGCGCAGAACCCGATGAACCCGTTCACGCATGCCGACGTCACCGTCATCACCAATCCGGGCAAGCCCAATATGGAAATCGTGTCCAGGCAGGGCGAGAAGGTCGTGCGCTACCAGGCCAGCGGCCAGGTCGGCAGCGGCGACGGCACCAAGGCCGGCGTGGCGTATCGCCTGAAGGATGGCTCGATGGTGTATGTGCCGGAAGGCGCAACTGGACAATAATAGTCACGACGCGCCGCCCGTGCCGATGGCGCGCGTGGCACGCTTCGTGCAGCGCGAATGCCCGTACAAGCGCCGCGAGCAACAACCGTAGCATTGAAACAGGACCACCCCGCCATGCCCACACTTACCCGCCTTGCTCCTCGCCGCGCCGCCGGAATGGTGATCGCGGCCGCCGCGTCCGCCATCCTGGCGGGACTGGCCGGTTGCGCCGGCACGCCGCCCGCCGCCGTCGCGGGGGATGTCGCGCACCAGTTCACCGGTAAGACTTACGTGCTGCTGGGCGAGGTGCACGACAATGCCGACGGCCAGAAACGGCGCCTGCTGGCGCTGTCGAGCGCGCTCGAGGCAGGCTGGCGGCCCGCCATCGCCATGGAACAGTTCGACCGCGAACGCCAGGCCGATATCGACCGCGCGCGCCGCGAGCGTCCCGGCGATGCGGCCTACGTGGTCGCGCAGGCCGGCGGCACGGGCTGGCAATGGGAGCTGTACACGCCGGTGGTGGCGCTCGCGCTGCGCTACGACCTGCCGCTGGTGGCGGCCAACCTCTCGCGCGCCGATGCGGGCAAGATCGTGCGCGGCGGGCTCGACGGCCTGTTCGATACGGCCGAGCGCAAGCGCCTCGGTCTCGCCGCGCCGCTGCCCGCCGACGTGGCCAGCGAACAGACCGCCGTGCTCGAGCGCGGCCACTGCGGCAATTTCCCCAAGGCCATGCTGCCCGGCATGCTCGACGCCCAGGCCGCGCGCGACGCCGTGATGGCCGCCGCCATGCGTGCCTACGCCGACCGCGGCGCCGTGCTGATCGCCGGCAACGGCCACGTGCGCCGCGACGTCGGCGCGCCGCGCTGGCTCGCCACCGAGCAGGGCAAGATCTACAGCGTGGGCTATCTCGAACAAGCCGGCGCCGGCGAAGTGGGCGCCTATGACCGCGTGGTGCTGGTGCCCGCGCACAAGCGGCCGGACCCGTGCAAGGATGCGAAACCCGGCGCGGAGGCCGCGCCGGCCTGAGTGGCCAGACCGGCTTGCGCTGCGCCAACTGCGCGGCGCATGCCCTGCCCGCGCACTCGGCCAGCGCCAGCCGGACTCAAGCCGGCTATCGGCCGGCTATCAACCGGCCATCAACCGTATCAGCCGCCTATCAGCCGAACAGCTCCTCCGCCACCGTCGGATGCAGTTGCACCGTGGTGTGCAGGTGCGACAGCTTCACGCCAAGGCGCAGCGCTACCGCGAAGGCCTGGATGATTTCCGGCGCGGCGTTGTCCATCATGTGCGCGCCCAGCACGCGGCCGCTGCGCGCGTTGACCACCAGCTTCACCATCGATGCCTGCTCGCTGCCGCCGAAGCGGCTTTCCAGCGAGACGAAGCGGCGCACCACGCTCTGCACGCGCTCGGCCTTGCCGGCGTCTTCGATGGCCTGCCGCTCGCTCAGGCCGACGCTGCCGATGGCGGGTTCGCAGAAGACGGCCGTGGGCACCATGTCGAAATCCGCGCGGTCGCCGCGCCGCCCGAACAGGCGGTCGGCCAGCCAGCGTCCCTGGGCGCTGGCCACGGGGGTAAGGTGCAGGCCGTCGATGACGTCGCCGACGGCGTGGATCGAGCGTACCTTGCTGCGGAAGGAGCGGTCGACCTGGATGCCGCCCTTCTCGGCCCGTTCCACGCCGAGCGCTTCGAGGCCGAGACCGTCCCAGACCGGTTCGCGGCCGATGGCGGCGAGCGCGGCCTGCGCGCGCACGGTGTGGATGCGCTCCTTGCCGCCATTTCCGCCATTTCCGCCATTGCCGCCGTTGCCCGCTTGCCGGTAGCACACGTCGATGGCGCCGTTGGCCTGGTTGAGCAGCGTGACCTCGGCATTGAAATGCAGGCGCACGCCCTTGGCGGCGAGTGCTTCGGCCAGCGCCGCGGCGATCTCGTGGTCGAAGCGCTGCAGCAGGCGGTCTTCGCGCACCAGCAGTTCGACCTTGACGCCGTAGCGCGACAGGATCGAGGCCTGCTCCACCGCGATATAGCCGCCGCCGATCACCACGATCGAGGCAGGCAGGCTCTGCCAGGTGAAGATGTCGTCGGAGCTGCTGGCCAGCTCGCCGCCGGGCACCGGCAGCGTGCGCGGGCGCGCGCCGGTGGCGATCAGGATGCGGCGTGCGCGGATGGTCTCGGCGCCGACCAGTACCTGGTCGGGGGCGGTGACGGTGGCCTCGCCGTGCAGCAGTTCCACGCCGGCGTTCTGCAGGTTGTGCGTATAGGCCACGTGCAGGCGCGCCATCTCGGCGTTGACGCGCACGATGGCGTCGCTCCAGTCCTCGCGCCCGCCGGTGTGCGAGAGGCAGCCGGAGAGGATGGCGGCCAGGGTGCCGCCGTAGGAGAGCATCTTCTTGGGCACGCAGCCGCGGTTGACGCAGGTGCCGCCGATGGCGTCGCGCTCGACGAGCACCACGCGCGCGCCGTGCGATGCGGCGCGCCGTGCCGCGGCCACGCCGCCGGAGCCGGCGCCGATCACCACGAAATCCGCTTCGCGCTGCGCGCCGGACTTGCGCTTGCCGCGGCGCGGCACGCGCTCGACGGCCTGCTCGGTTGTCGCCCTGCGTGCGCTCTGGCGCTCGCTTGCCGGTCTTGCCTGGCGTTTTGTCATCAATGCCTCCTGTGGCGGCCTTGGCCGCATTGCACATCGTGATGACAGAGCCGGGCGCCGGACCGGCGCGTTGTTGCCCGCTACGCGCCGGCGCCCAGCTCCGTCTTCATGACAGACGGCCAGTCGCGCAGGAAGGTTTCCGCGTCGCGCTGGCCGAGTTCGTAGGCACCGATCATCGCGCCGGGCTGGGTGTAGTCCCAGCTCGAGATCGGTACCCGTTGCGAAGGTTGCAGATAGAGCCGCCGCTGCCCGCCCTGCTGCAGCACGAAGCGCTGCGGGCGCGGATAGAGCCTTGTCACCAGTACCAGGACGTTGCCCGGCGTCGGGTCGAGCGCGTCGACCGGCACGTTGTCCACCATGCCGCCGTCCAGCACCGGGCGCCCGTTGCGCCGCAGCACCGGCGTGAACGGCGGCGTGGACGCCGATTGCAGCAGCAGGTCGGCCAGTTGCTCGGGCGAGGCGCAATCCTGCGCGCGCACGAATTCCGGATGGAAGCCGAGCTTGCGCCCAAGCCGCGGATGCAGCGTCTTGAACCAGTGCTTCTCGATGTTGTACGCCAGCAGCCCGGCCATCACCGCCGTGCGCGGCCCGCTCCAGCGCGGGATATGCGCCACGCCGATGCGGATCTCGGGCGCGTCCTGCAACTGCGCCAGGCGGCCGTCGGCGAAGATATTCAGCAGCGCGGTGCGGTAGATGCCGTAGTGCGGAAACACGCGCTGCCTGGTCAGCAGGTTGCTCCAGTAGACATTGCGGCGGTTGCTGGCCAGCACGTCCTGGTAGTACGCCATCACCTGGCGCGCATCGTGCGTGTAGATCATGCACGCGGTGGCGGCGCCGGCCGAGATCCCGGCGATCACGCGGGGGCGCAGGCCCAGCTCAGGCGCCACCTTGTCCCACCAGCCGGCCTGCCACCAGCAGCGGTTGCCGCCGCCGGCGAACACGACCTGGTCGAAGGGGGAGGCGCAAGGCGAAGCGCCGGGCCGGAGGGTTGCAGGGCTCATGCGGTGAGGGTCATGCGCCGGATGGCGCGCAATGTCGGTGGGCAAGCCGGGCGAAGCGCCGCTCACAGCAGCGCGTAGGTTGTGGTGGCCTGCACGGCCAGCTTGCCGTCCGTGCCGGTCAGTTCGATCTCGCCGAACACCACGGTCTTGCCCAGGCGCAGCACGCGGGCGTGCACCAGCACGTCGCCCTCGATCACGGGGCGCATGAAGTTGGTGGTCAGCGTGACGGTGGTCATGGGGCGGAAGCTGCCCAGCGCGCTGGCGATGGCCACGATCATGGCGGTATCGGCAGCGGACATCAGCACCTGGCCGCACACCACGCCACCTGCGTGGCGAAACGATTCGTCGAACGGAAGCCGCAGTGTTACGCCTTGCGCATCAACGGCTTCGGCGCGCAGGCCGAGCTGGCGCACCCAGGGTGCCAGCACGCGCTGCAGCATGCCGTCGATATCGGCGGGCGTGAGAGTGGATTCCGGCATTGGCTCTGGCATGGCAGTCCCGTCTGTCCTGGGTGGCGGCCGGCCAGGCTGCTACTCGGTCTCCTCCGGCGCGGCGCGATGTTTGAGCCAATGATACAGGGGGCCGGTGCACAGCACCACGAAGGCCATCCGGATCACATGGAAGGCGGTGACCAGCGGCACGCCCAGCTCGAGCACCTTGGCGGTGATGCACATCTCGGCGATGCCGCCCGGCGTGGTGGCGAGGATGACGGTGGCCGGATGCACGCCCGACAGCGCCGACAGGAGCCAGCCGAACAGCGCGGACAGCACCAGCGCCACCAGCGTGTAGAGTGCCACGCCGGTCAGGAAGCGCGGCGCGGTGTGCAGGAAATCACGCGAGAAGCGTGCGCCCAGCGAAACACCGATCAGCAGCTGGCCCGCGCGGCTCATCCAGGTGGGAATGGCCGACAGCTCGATGCCCGATGCCGTCAGCACCGCCGCGGCCAGCAGCGTGCCGATCACGAAGGGGTTGGGCAGGTTCGCGCGCCGCGCGAGCAGCGCCACGCTGACGGTGATGGCGATCAGCACCAGCAGCCCGGCGTAGTTCACCGTGCGCGGGCCCGGGATATAGGGATCGAGCCCGTGGATGCCGCCGTACTGGAACAGCGCCGGCACCGCCACCACCACCATCAGCACGCGCAGCGAATGCGCGGCGGCGACCTGGTCGATGCGCGCGCCGTTGCGCTCGGCCAGGTTGGCCATCTCGGATGCGCCGCCGATGGCGGTGGAGAAGTACGCCGTCTTGAACGCCACGCCGGTGCTCCCGCGCAGCAGGAACGCGCCGCCGCAGCCCAGCGCCAGGGCGAACAGCGAACCGGCCACGATATAGGGGAGGAACTCCAGCAGTCGCGCCACCACGTCGGCGGTGAAGTAGAGCCCGAGCGAGGTGCCGATGGCCCACTGCCCGGCGTTGCGGGCCTGCGTCGGCGCGCGCAGGTCGGCCCCGCGCATGCGCGCGATGGCCACGGCCAGCAGCGGCCCGATCATCCAGGGCAGCGGCGTGTGCAGCAGCGTGCAGAGCAGCGCGGCCGTCAGGCCGAGCAGCAGCGTCAGCACGACCGGACGCCAGCGGTGATAGAGAGTGGACATGTGGCGGCGGCCTGGCGAATGCGCCAGGACCGTCTGGAATGACGGCGGTGCTTGCTCCCGCGCCCCCCAGGGGCGGAGGGGAGAATGCATGCGCGAGATCATGTTGGTCAGCAACAAAAAAAAGCCCGGCACCGCGAAGTGCCGGGCCTTGCCCGCATTTTGCCCCGGATCAGCCGGCGGCGTCGGCTACCTCGCCGCGCCGCGCCGAGCGCCGCGCGAGCCAGCCCAGCACGCGCGGGATCACCACCACCGCCACGGTCATGGCGAGGATGGTGGCCGAGATCGGCTGCGTCACGAAGATCGACCAGTCGCCCTGGCTGATGGACAGCGCGTTGCGCAGCTGCTTCTCCGCGATGGGACCGAGGATCATGCCCACGATCACCGGCGCGGTGGGGAAGTCGAAGCGGCGCATGGCCATGCCCAGCACGCCGATCACGAACAGCAGCAGCAGGTCGAACCACGACTGGCGGATGCCGTAGGCGCCCAGGCCCGCGAAGATCAGGATGCCGCCGTACAGCAGCGGCGTGGGGATGCGCAGCATGCGCACCCACAGGCCGATGGCCGGCAGGTTCAGCACCAGCAGCATCACGTTGCCGATGTACAGCGAAGCCAGCAGGCCCCACACCAGGTCGCCCGAGGTCTGGAACAGCATCGGGCCCGGCTGCAGGTTGTAGTTCTGGAACGCCGCCAGCAGGATCGCGGTGGTGTTCGAGGTGGGGATGCCCAGCGTCAGCAGCGGCGCCAGCGTGGCGGTGACCGCGGCGTTGTTGGCGGCTTCGGGGCCGGCCACGCCTTCGATCGCGCCGACCGTGCCGAACTCGCCCTTGTGCTTGGACAGCTTTTTCTCGGTGGCGTAGGACAGGAAGGTCGGGATTTCCGCGCCGCCGGCCGGGATCAGGCCGAACGGGAAGCCGATGATGGTGCCGCGGATCCAGGCCGGCACCGAGCGCTTCCAGTCCGACTTGGTCATCATGATGCTGCTGAGCTTGTTGAAGCTGCCGCCGGGCTGCGGGAAGAAGGCGTTGAACAGCGCCTCGCCCACCGCGAACAGGCCCACCGCCACCACCACGATATCGACGCCGTCGTACAGTTCCTGCACGTTCATCGAGTAGCGCGTCTGGCCCGACAGCGAGTCCATGCCGATCAGGCCGATGCCAAGGCCCAGGAACAGGCTGGTCATGCCGCGCAGCAGCGACGAGCCCAGCACCGCCGACACGGTGGTGAAGGCCAGCAGCATGATCATGAAGTACTCGCCGGGGCCGAACTGCAGCGCCACGTCCGCCGCCACCGGCGCGAACATCGACAGCAGCACGGTGGCGATGGTGCCCGCCGCGAACGAGCCGATCGCCGCGGTGGCCAGCGCCGGGCCGGCGCGGCCGCTCTTGGCCATCAGGTTGCCTTCCATGGCGGTGACCATGGTGGACGATTCGCCCGGCGTGTTCATCAGGATGGAGGTGGTGGAGCCGCCGTACATGGCGCCGTAGTAGATGCCGGCGAACATGATCAGGGCGGCGGTCGGTTCCACCTTGGTGGTCAGCGGCAGCAGCATCGCCACCGTCAGCGCCGGGCCGATGCCGGGCAGCACGCCGATGGCGGTGCCGAGGAAGCAGCCCACCAGCGCCCACATCAGGTTGATCGGGGTGATGGCGACGGCAAAGCCGTGCATCAGCAGATTGAGAGTGTCCATGGATCAGCTCCGGTCAGAACCCGGCGACGGGCAGCAGCGGCAGGTTGATGCCGAGCAGGAATTCGAACAGCGCCCACATCGGCACCGTGATGCACAGGCCGATGAAGCCGTCGCGCAGGAAACGCTTGCTGCCGTAGCCGCGCGCCACGCAGATCATCAGCAGCGTCGAGGCCAGCACGAAGCCCAGCGTGCCGATCAGGGCCATATTGGCCACCAGGCCGGCCGCGACCCACAGGAAGCCGCGGAAGTTGTGCGGGGCCGAGGGCAGCTCGGCATCTTCCTCGGGCATGTTGCGAAAGCCGCCGCGGATGCCTTGCCAGGTCAGCGCGGCGCCGCACACGGCCAGGCCGATGGCGACCAGCGTGGGCATGAAGCGCGGCGACAGCCCGGCATAGCCTTCGTCGCCGGAGATGCCCGGCAGGCCCACGAAGTAGAACAGGGAGAGCAGCAATACGGCAATGCCGATCGCCAGGTGCGAGGGTTTCATCAAGGACTCCTTCGGGCGGCCGTGCGTGGCGCGCCGCGGTTTGTCGCCCCGCACGCGGCGGGGGCCCGGCGACTTATGGTTTGGTTATTGGGTATCGCAGGTGGACACCAGGCCCCCGACCGCCGCGCACGCACCGGGCATTCCGGTGCGCCGCAGGCAGGGCCGACAGGTGAAGCGATGAAGCAATGAAGCGGTGATGCGGTGATGCGGTGAATCCATGATGCTGCTGGCCGGCGCCGCGCGCCGGCGCATCGCTTACTTGGCCACGCCCAGTTCGCGCAGCGTGCTGCCCAGGCGGGTCGACTCGCTGTCCACGAACTTGCCGAACTCGTCGCCGGTCAGCAGGAACGGCGTCCAGTCGTTCTTGGTCAGCGTTTCCTTCCACACCGGCGTCTCGGTCGCCTTGACCACCGCGTCCACCAGCGCCTTGCGCTGTTCGGCGGAGATGCCGGGCGCGCCGTACACGCCGCGCCAGTTGTAGATTTCCACGTTCACGCCCTGCTCCTTGAGCGTCGGGATGTCCGCGGTGCGCTCCTTCGAGGTCACGGCCAGCGCGCGCATCTTGCCGCTCTTGATGAAGGGCAGGAACTCGGACACGCCGGCGATGCCGACGGTCACGTGGCCGCCCAGGATCGAGGCCGACGCTTCACCGCCGCCCTGGAAGGGCACGTAGTTGATCTTCTTCGGATCCACGCCGACGTCCTTGGCGATCAGGCCGGCCAGGATGTGGTCGATCGAACCTTTGGAGCCGCCGCCCCAGCTCACGCTGCCCGGGTTGGCCTTGAGCTGCGTGGTCAGGTCCTTGACCGACTTCAGCGGCGAATTCGCCGGCACCGTGATCACCATGGTGTCCGCGAACAGGCGCGCCACCGGCGTCGCGTTCTTCAGCGTGACCGGCGGCTTGTTGGTCTCGATCGCGCCCACCATGACCGCGCCGGTGACGACCAGCGCGTTGGGGTTGCCCTTGTCGGTGTTGACGAACTGCGTCAGGCCGATGGTGCCGCCCGCGCCGCCCTTGTTATCGTACGAAGCCGTCTTGGCCACGCCGGCGGACACCAGCGCGGCGCCCAGCGAACGGCCGGTCTGGTCATAGCCGCCGCCCGGGTTGGCGCCGATCATGAACTTGACGTTGTCGAGGGCGAATGCGGGCGCGGCAGCCACGGTGGCGGTGATTGCGGCCGAGGCCATGACGACATGGGCGAAGCGATGAATCGAACGGCGCATTGCGGTCTCCTGCTTGTTTTAGGGTTGCCGGTGATCGGAGCACGGAGTTTGTGGCGCCTGGCGCGCGCCGACCCGGGGAGCATCCGGCTGGCATTCCAACGGGCTTGCGGGGGGCGGGGGGGCATTCCGGCGCGCCGGGCAGGACCCGGTGGCGAAGTGTTGTCTCCCGTCCGCTGCTCAGCGTGCATGCCGGACTTGTTCTTTGATTTTTGCCAGGCGGTATTTTGCCCGGATGGCCGCTATGCAGGCCATGGGGGGCATTCTAGGTGGGGGAAACTGTCAAAAGGCTGTCAAATTGACAGGTATTAGGCTGGGGTTTACGTGGGGGTGGATGTATGGAACATTTGCATTCCGGCCTTGGCAATGCCCTGGCGCGGCGACGCGCTCAGCCCGCTGCCGGCAACCCCAGCACCGCCCTCACCCCCTTGCCCTGCACCGCCTCGCCCAGTTCCACCGTGCCTCCGAAGCGCGCCGCCATCTCGCGCGAAATGGCCAGTCCCAGCCCGGAGCCGGGCTCGGTATTGCCGACCCGCCGGTAGAACCGCGCGAACACCTTCTCGCGCTCCTCGGGGGGAATCCCCGGCCCGTCGTCTTCCACCACGAGGCAGGCCGTGTTTCCGGCGCGGGCAGCAAAGAGCGTGATGCGGCTGCCCCTCGGCGAATACTGGATGGCGTTGTGGACCAGGTTGGCGAAGGCCTCGCGCAGCAGCGCCGCATCCGCGCGCACCGGCAGCACCAGCCCGGCAGGCCGCTCCCAGCCGAAGTCCTGCTGCTTGCCGCGCGCCAGCGGCAGGTAGTCCAGCGCGACCTGCTCGGCCACCGCCACGGCGTCGGTCAGGGGCGCCGGTTCGGCGGCGTCGCCGGGGTTGTCGGTGCCGGCTTGCTGGCGCACGCGCGCCAGCGCCAGCAGCTGGTTGGTGAGGCGCGCGGCTTGCTCGAGCTGGGTGACGATGCCCCCCACGGCTTCGCGGGCGGCCTGGGGCGCGTGCGCGGGATCCGCGCCGGCGCTCAGCTGGCGCTGGGCGAATTCGGCCTGCGTCTTGAGGATGGCCAGCGGGGTGCGCAACTGGTGCGCGGCGTCGGCGATGAACTGGGCCTGGGCCTGGGTCATCGCGTTGGAGCGCGAGACGTGCAGGTTGACGGCGTCGACCAGCGGGCGCACTTCGAGCGGCACGTGGTCGAAGGCCAGCGGCGTGAGGTCTTCCGCCGGGCGCGCCTGCACGTCGTCGCGCACGCGGGCGAGCGGGCGCAGCACGTAGGTGATGCCGGCAACCAGGATGGCCGCGCTGACCAGGATCAGCAGCACGTCGCGCGCCAGCGCGCCGCGCCATACGGTGGCGATCAGCTCCAGGCGCGGCTCGGCGCTTTCGGCTACCTGCACGATCACGCGCATGTGCGCATTGGGCCGGTACACGGGATGCGCCAGCACGGCGATGCGGACCGGGTCGCCGCGGTAGTCGGCGTCGTAGAAGCGCGACTGGTTGCTGGGCAGCGCACCGGCTGGCAGGGGCAGGTCGTCGTAGCCGGTGACGGTCTCGATGCGGCCGTCGCGCTCGAGCGAGACGCGGTAGAACACGTGGGTCTGCGTGGCCGTCTCGAACATCTCCATGGCGGCGTCGGGCAGCGCGATCTGCACGCTCTCGCCGGCCATGCCGATGGCGTTGTCGATGGCACGCACCGAGCCGTACAGCGAGCGGTCGTAGGCGGCATTGGCGGCGTCGCGCAAGGTGCCGTAGGTCAGCCAGGTATCGAGCGCCATCATCGCCGCCAGCGCGGGCACCAGCAGCAGCAGCAGCTGGCGGCGCAGGCTGCCTTGCAGCCAGTGCCGCAGCCAGTGCCGGGGCAGGCGGCGCAGCATCAGGCCTGCCCTTCCGGTTCCAGCAGGTAGCCGAAGCCGCGCAGCGTGACGATGGTCACGCCGTGGCCCGACAGTTTCTTGCGCAGGCGGTAGACCAGCACTTCGATGGCGTCGGGGCTGACGTCGGCATCGAGCGAGAACACCTTGTCGAGCAGTTGCGCCTTGGTCAGCGGCTGGCCGCTCCTGGCCAGCAGCGCGCCCAGCAGCGTCGATTCGCGCGGCGTCAGCGCCAGCGGCGCACCACCCAGGGTGAAGCTGCGGGTCTCGCCGTCGAACACCAGCGAGCCGCATTGCAGGCGCGGATGGGCGCGCCCGCGGCTGCGGCGGATCAGCGCCAGGATGCGCGCCTCCAGCTCGGCGATGGCGAAGGGCTTGGGCAGGTAGTCGTCGGCGCCCAGGTTGAGGCCGCGCACGCGCTCGTCGAGCGTGTCCTGCGCGGTGAGGATCAGCACCGGGGTGCGGTCGTCGCGCCCGCGCATGGACTTGAGCACGGCCAGGCCGTCCTTGCCGGGCAGGCGCAGGTCCAGCACCACGGCGTCGTACTCCTCGGCCATCAGCCGCGCCTCGGCCTGCAGGCCGTCGGCCACGTGCTCGATCACGAAGCCGCCCTGCTCCAGCGCGCGCGCCACCCAGCGCGCCAGTTCGATTTCGTCTTCCACCAGCAGCAAGCGCACGCCGGTCCTCCCATGCTCGATAAACGTCCGTTGTTCACAATGCGGCACCGCCGCCGCCGCGGGGGACTGGCCGCGGGCGCCTATAATAACCCCGCCCCGGGCCGGGCGCGGCGAGCGCGCCAGGGCCCTCCCAGCCACCGATGTCAGCACCGATGGTTCCAGCCTTGCGCAAGTTGCTCCCCGTCTCCGCTCCGCCCGCAGCCTCTTTACCGCCCCTGTCGCCGTCTGCCGCGCCGCGCACCGCCGGCCTGCCGCCGAGCCCGCAACGCCGCCGCGTGCTGGCCGGCGCCGCCGCGCTTGGCGCCGGGCTGGGCACGGGATGGAGCGGGGCACTGCGCGCGCAATCCGTGCCGGCGTTGCCGGCGGGCTATCCGCAGAGCTACGCGGAGATCATCGCGCGCGCGCTGCAGGAAGGCGTGGTCAGTGTGCATGCCTCCACCGACACCGAGGTCGCGCAGCCCCTGGTGAGCGCCTTCGAGGCGCGCTATCCGGGCATCAAGGTGCGCTACCGCGATCTCAACACGCTGGAGCTCAACGACCGCTTCCTGGCCGACAGCGCGCGCCTTGCCGCCGGCCAGCCGCCTGGCGCCGACACCGCCGACGTGCTGTGGAGCACGGCGATGGACCTGCAGATCAAGCTGGTCAACGACGGCCATGCGCTGCGCTACGCCTCGCCCGAGCGCGCCGGGCTGCCGTCGTGGGCGGCGTGGCGCGACGAGGCCTGGGGAACCACCTTCGAGCCGGCCGTGATCGTCTACAACCGCCGCCATTTCGCCGGCATGCAGGCGCCGCGCAGCCGCACCGGCCTGGCGCGGCTGCTGCAGGACAACACGCCGCGCTGGCGCCAGCGCGTGGTGACCTATGACGTGGAGAAATCCGGGGTGGGCTACCTGCTGGCGCAGCAGGACGCGCGCATGGGCGACGAGTTCTGGTACCTGGCGCAGGCGCTGGGCCGCTGCGGCGTGCAACTGTCGGCGTCGACGGCCAGCATGATCGAGCGCATCGCCTCTGGCGAGTTCGTCATGGGCTACAACCTGCTGGGCTCGTATGCGCTGTCACTGATGGAGCGGGGCGCGGAGATCGATGTGATCGCGCCGCGCGACTACACCCTGGTGATGTCGCGCGTGGCCTTTATCGCGCGCCGCGCGGCCCATCCCAATGCGGCGCGGCTGTGGCTGGACTTCCTGCTGTCGCGCGCGGGCCAGACCGTGCTGGGGCAGAGCGCCTCGCAGCTCTATACGATCCGCTCCGATACCGACAGCGTGCACACCGCGGCGGCGCTGGCCGAGCGCCTGGGCTACGCGCTCAAGCCGATCAGCGTGGGTCCCGGCCTGCTGGCGGCGCAGGACACGCTGCGCAAGCGCGCCTTCTTCGCGCGCTGGCGCGACGCCACGCGCGGCTGAGCGGGCGGCGCCTCAGCCAGGCTGCGTGGCGCGCGCGGCCTTCTGTGCCGCCTTCTGCGCGGCCTGCCCGGCTTCCTTGGCCTGGGCCTCCTGGCACATCGAATCGATTTCCTCGTTCAGCGCGGCCACCGGGCGCGCCACGTAGCCCTGGCGCAAGGCGGGCGACAGCCTGAGCGTGTCGATGAAGGCGTCCGCCACGCGCGCGGCGTTGGTCTCGAGATCGAAGTCCTCCGGCGCGAACAGCCAGTGCGACAGCATGCCGCCAATGGAGGCATGGAAGACGTTGACGGCCAGGTCGAGGTCGAGGTCCGCCGGCAGCTGGCCGCGCTCCACCGCCAGGCGCAGGTGCTCGCGCATCTTGACCGTGCCTTCGTGGTGCGACTGGCGCTGGCGCTGGAAGATGGCGCCGTTCTCTTCGACCATCTCGCACTTGTGGAAGACGATCTCGAACACGCGCCGCCACTGGGGGTTCTCCACGGTCTGGCGCAGCGCGAAGGCGCAGATGTCGCGGATGCTGCCCAGCGGGTCTTCCTGGCTGGCGATGCGCTCGGGCTCGCACAGCGCCTCGAGTGGCAAGTGCACGCGATCCGACATGGCGGCAAACACATCGCTCTTGTTCTTGAAGTGCCAGTAGATGGCGCCGCGCGTCACGCCGGCGGCCTCCGCAATGTCGGCGAGTGACGGGCGGGCCACGCCGCGGGCGTGGAACACGGCCTCGGCCGCGTCGAGAATGCGGTGGCGCGTCTCAAGCGCCTCTTCCTTGGTGCGTCTGACCATGATGTTCTCAGCTGCCGGCCACGCGGGCCGGTCTGGTTGTCTCTCCCGGGGTGCCGGCGGTGGGGCCGCCGCGCACGAGGGTGCGCTCCACGAGCGCGCCAGGCCATCGCCGGGCCGCCGATATATGGGGCAAGTATCGACGCATTGCAACAGGCACTTACATACATGCGCGGATGTATATATAATACGCGTTCGCCTGACTTTCGGCCAGCCAAACGGTCCGGAGTGGCGCCGCGATCTCCTTCGTCTCCGGCGGCTGTTCGCCGGCTTGTTCGCGGTGCCCGGTCGGCATGTCGTTACCGGCTTTTCGCCATTCGTCGCTTTGGCCCTGCCAGGGCAGCCCGAAGTGGCTAACGTCCATCTTTTTTGCCTGCCGCCGGCGTTGCCGGCTGGCAGGCCGCGCCGTATCCGGACACGACACCGGGAGCGCATGCGGCCGATTTCAAATTGCCATCATGGGGTTATCGATGAGTAAGTCCCAACGTATCACCTGCGTTGCCGCTGCCGTACTGTCGGCGCTTGCGCTCACCGCCTGCGGCGACAAGAAGCCGCAAGCCGGCGCCATGCCGCCGCCCGAGGTGGGTGTGGTCACCGTGACGCCGACCACGGTGTCGGTCATCAATGAACTGCCGGGCCGCCTCGAAGGCGTGCGCACCGCCGAAGTGCGGGCGCGCGTCGCCGGCATCGTGCTGTCGCGCAACTATCGCGAGGGCGGCGAGGTCAAGGCCGGCCAGCTGCTGTTCAAGATCGACCCGGCGCCATACCAGGCGCAGGCCGAGTCTGCCAAGGCCAGCCTTGCGCGCGCCGAGGCCAATGCCGTGGCGGCGCGCCAGAAGGCCGAGCGCTACAAGCCGCTGGTGGCCGTGAACGCCGTCAGCAAGCAGGAATACGACGAAGCCGTGGCCGCCGCCGGCCAGGCCAGCGCCGACATCGCCGCGGCCAAGGCCGCGGTCACCACCGCCCAGATCAACCTCGGCTACACCGCCGTGACCGCGCCCATCAGCGGCCGCGTGGGCCGCGCGCTGGTGACCGAAGGCGCGCTGGTCGGCAGCGGCGAAGCCACCAAGCTGACCATGGTCGAGCAGGTCGACCCGATCTGGGTCACCTTCACCCAGCCAGCCAGCGAAGTGATGAAGCTGCAGCGCGCCATCGAGAGCGGCAAGGTCAAGGGCGTCGACGGCGGCGCGCGCGTGCACCTGTTCATCGAGGACGGCCGCGAGTACGCCGAGACCGGCAAGCTGCTGTTCTCCGACATGACGGTGGACCCGACCACGGGCGCCATCACGCTGCGCGCGCAGTTCCCCAACGCCAAGCGGGAGCTGCTGTCGGGCACCTTCGTGCGCGTGAAGATCGAGCAGGGCGTCGACGAGAACGCGCTGACCGTGCCGCAGCGCGCGCTGATCCGCACGGCGCAGGGCGCGTCGGTGCTGGTGGTGGGCGGCGACGGCAAGGTCGCCTCGCTGCCGGTCAAGGCGCCCCAGGCCATCGGCGACAACTGGATCGTCACCGAAGGGCTCAAGGGCGGCGAGAAGGTGATCGTCGAGGGCTTGCAGAAGGTCAAGGTCGGCGCGCCCGCCAGGGCGGTGCCGTTCGCCGCGCCGGTCACCGCCGCCTCCGAGCCTGCCGCGCAGCAGGCCGCCGGCGGCGCCTCGGCACCGGCCGCGGTCGCCACGGAAAAGGCCGACAAGAAGGCCGACGCCAAGCAAGGCTAATCACAGCGCAATACCAAGGGAGCCAGTTTTATGGCCAAGTTTTTCATTGACCGGCCGGTCTTCGCGTGGGTTCTCGCGCTGATCATCGTGCTGGCCGGGGTGTTGTCGATCCAGCAGTTGCCGATCGCCCAGTACCCCAACATCGCACCGCCGACGATCTCGGTCACGGCGACGTACCCGGGCGCCTCGGCCAAGACGCTGGAGGATTCGGTCACCTCGGTGATCGAGCAGGAACTCAACGGCGCGCCTGGCCTGCTGTACTACCAGTCCACCAGCGAAGCCACCGGCCTGGCGTCGATCACCATCGCCTTCGAGCCGGGCTCCAACATCGACCTGAACTCGGTCGAGGTGCAGAACCGCCTCAAGCGCGTGGAAGCGCGCCTGCCGGCGGAAGTGCGCCAGCAGGGCGTGCGCGTGGACAAGGCCGGGAACAACTACATGATGTTCCTGACGGTCTCGTCCAAGTCTGGACAGGCTGACGCCATCCAGCTCGGCAACTATGTCTCGGCCAGCGTGATCGACTCGATCCGCCGCGTGCCGGGCGTGGGCCAGGCCGACCTGTTCGGCACCGAGTACGCCATGCGCATCTGGGTGGACCCGTCCAAGCTGACGGGTTTCAACCTGACGCCGCAGGATGTCACCGCCGCCATCGCCGAGCAGAACGTGCAGGTCGCCGTGGGCGAACTGGGCGGCACGCCGTCGCCCAAGGGCACCGAGCTCAACGCCACCGTCACCACCGAAAGCCGCCTCACCACGCCGGAGCAGTTCGCCAACATCCTGCTGCGCGTGAACCCGGACGGCTCCTCGGTGCGCATCAAGGACGTCGGCCGCGTCGAGCTCGGCGGCGCCGACTACTCCACGCTGGCACGCACCAACGGCAAGCCGTCGGCGGCCATCGCCATCAAGCTCGCGCCGACCGGCAACGCGCTGGCCACGGCCACCGCCGTGCGCGCGAAGATGGAAGAGCTCTCGAAGTTCTTCCCGGGCGACTACGAGTACAGCGTGCCCTACGACACGTCGGCCTTCGTGAAGATCTCGATCGAGGAAGTGATCAAGACCCTGCTCGAAGCCGTGGTGCTCGTGTTCCTGGTGATGTACCTGTTCCTGCAGAACTTCCGCGCCACGCTGATCCCCACGCTGGTGGTGCCGGTGGCCCTGATGGGTACCTTCGGCATGCTGCTGGCGTTCGGCTTCTCCATCAACGTGCTGACGATGTTCGGCATGGTGCTGGCGATCGGTATCCTGGTGGACGATGCGATCGTGGTGGTGGAAAACGTCGAGCGGATCATGAGCGAGGAAGGTCTCTCGCCCCGCCAGGCCACGCGCAAGGCGATGGGCCAGATCACCGGCGCCATCGTCGGCATCACGCTGGTGCTGACCGCGGTGTTCATCCCGATGGCGTTCTTCGCCGGCTCGGTGGGTAACATCTACCGCCAGTTCTCGCTCTCGCTGATCTCGTCGATGGCGTTCTCGGCGCTGCTCGCGCTGACGCTGACGCCGGCACTGTGCGCCACATTGCTCAAGCCGGTCGAGGCCGGGCACCACCACGAGAAGCGCGGCTTCTTCGGCTGGTTCAACCGCACGTTCGCGCGCGCGGCCACCGGCTACCAGAGCATGGTGGGCCGCATCCTGGGCCGCGCCGGCCGCTACCTGATCATCTACGCCGTCATCCTGGTCGGCGTGGTGGTGCTGTACAAGCGCCTGCCCTCCTCCTTCCTCCCCGAGGAAGACCAGGGCTACATGATCACCGTGGTGCAGCTGCCCAACGGCGCCACCCAGGAGCGTACCCTGGGCGTGCTCAAGCAGATCGAGGACTACTACCTGGAGAAGGAAAAGAAGGTGGTGGACCAGATGATCACGGTGGCCGGCTTCTCGTTCTTCGGTCGTGGCCAGAACGGCGGCATCGCGTTCGTGAAGCTCAAGGACTGGAAGGAGCGCACCGGCGCCAACGAGACCGCGCAGGCACTGGTGGGCCGCGCGTTCGGCGCGCTGTCCTTCATCAAGGACGCCATCATCTTCCCGCTCAACCCGCCGGCGATTTCCGAGCTGGGCAACTCCTCGGGCTTCGACTTCCGCCTGCAGGACCGCTCCGGCCAGGGCCACGCCAAGCTGATGGAAGCGCGCAACATGATGCTGGGCATGGCGGCCAAGAGCCCCGAGCTGGCCGGCGTGCGTCCTGAAGGCCAGGAAGACGCGGCGCAGTTGCAGATCGACATCGACCGCGAGAAGGCACGCGCGCTCGGCGTCTCGGTGGCCAGCATCAACCAGACCCTGGGCATCGCGTTCGGCTCGTCCTACGTGAACGACTTCATCTACGAAGGCCGCGTGCGCAAGGTGATCGCGCAGGCCGAAGGCGGCGACCGCAAGCTGCCCGACGACCTGACCAAGCTGCGCGTGAAGAACGCCAGCGGCGAGATGGTCGCGTTCGCCGCGTTCGCCACGTCGAAGTGGATCATGGGCTCGCCGCGCCTGGAGCGCTACAACGGGCTGCCGGCGGTGAAGATCGCCGGCCAGGCCGCGCCCGGCCGCAGTACCGGCGAGGCCATGAAGATCATGGAAGCGAACTTCGCCAAGCTGCCGCCGGGCTTCGGCTTCGAGTGGTCTGGCCAGTCCTATGAAGAACGCCTGGCCGGCTCGCAGGAGCCGATGCTGTACACGCTGTCGCTGATCATCGTGTTCCTGTGCCTGGCCGCGCTCTACGAGAGCTGGTCGATCCCGGTGTCGGTGCTGCTGGTGGTGCCGCTGGGCGTGCTCGGCGCGCTGCTCGGCGTGACGCTGCGCGGCATGCCCAACGACGTGTACTTCAAGGTCGGCCTGATCGCCACGATCGGCTTGTCCGCGAAGAACGCCATCCTGATCGTGGAATTCGCCAAGGACCTGCAGGCGCAGGGCCGCAGCGTGATCGACGCCACGCTCGAGGCGGTGCACCTGCGCTTCCGCCCGATCCTGATGACCTCGATGGCCTTTATCCTGGGCGTGCTGCCGCTGGCGATCGCCAGTGGCGCGGGGTCCGGTGGCCAGCGCGCCATCGGCACCGGCGTGATCGGCGGCATGGTCACCGCCACGGTGCTGGCGATCTTCCTGGTCCCGGTGTTCTTCGTGGTGATCCGCAGCCGCTTCAAGGGCCGCAAGCCCGAGGCCGACCACGAGCAAGAGCAAGAGCAGAAGTGGCTCGAACCCAAACAGGAACTTTGACATGACAAAGACACTGACCACGCTGTTGCTGGTGGCGGGCGTCCTCTCGGGCTGCACGCTGGCGCCGACCTATGAGCGTCCCGCCCCGCCGGTGGCCACGCAGTATCCGGGCGCGCCGGAAGGCTACGCCGCGGCCGAGGTGAAGAGCGGCGAGACCCGCCCGGCCAGCGCGATCGGCTGGCGCGAGTTCTTCCACGACCCGCGCCTGCAGGTGCTGATCGCCACCTCGCTCGAGAACAACCGCGACCTGCGCACCGCCGCGCTGCGCATCGAGGAAGCGCGTGCGCAGTACCAGGTGCAGCGCGCGGACCTGCTGCCCACGGTCAACGCCACCGGCGGCTACACGCGCCAGCGCCTCTCGGGCGCGCAGTTCGGCGGCCAGGCCGCCACCGCGGTCTCGGAGTTCTACCAGGTTGGCGCCGGCATCACGTCGTACGAGCTGGATTTCTTCGGCCGCGTGCGCAGCCTGTCGAACGCCGCGCTGTCGCAGTACTTCTCCACCGAGGAAGCGCGCCGCTCGGCGCAGATCTCGCTGGTCTCGGAAGTGGCCAAGGCCTACCTGTCCGAGCGCTCCTTCGCCGAGCAGTACGAGCTGGCGCAGAACACGCTGAAGACGCGCGAGTACACGCTGAGCCTGTCGCGCCAGCGCTTCAACGCCGGCGCCACGTCGGCGCTGGACCTGCGCGACAACGAGTCGCTGGTGGCGCAGGCGCGCGTCTCCGCCGCGCAGCTCGCGCGCCAGCGCGCGCAGGCCCAGAACGCGCTCGAAGTGCTGGTGGGCAAGCCGCTGGGCAGCATCGGGAACCTGCCGCAGGCCATGCACCTGTCGGATGAGCGCATCATCAGCGACATCCCGGCCGGGCTGCCGTCGGACCTGCTCGAGCAGCGCCCCGACATCCGCCAGGCCGAGCAGCAGTTGCTGTCGGCCAATGCCAATATCGGCGCGGCGCGCGCGGCCTTCTTCCCGCGCATCACGCTCACCGCCAACGCCGGCTCGATCAGCCCGTCGTTCTCGGGCCTGTTCGATGCCGGCACCGGCGTGTGGTCGTTCGCGCCGCAGCTGGTGCTGCCGATCTTCGACTACGGCCGCAACCTGTCCAACCTGGATCTGGCCAACGTGCGCAAGAACATCCAGATCGCCAACTACGAGAAGACCATCCAGACGGCCTTCGCGGAAGTGGCGGACGCGCTGGTGGCGCGCGGCACGCTGGAAGATCAGGTGCAGAGCCAGGAGCAGGTGCGCAATGCCGAACTGGCGCGCTTCGAGCTGTCCACCGTGCGTTTTCGCAGCGGCATATCGAGCCAGCTCGACCAGCTCGACGCGCAGCGCGAGCTGTTCAACGCCGACCAGGCGCTGATCCAGGCGCGGCAGCTGCGCCTGAACAACGCCATCGACCTGTACCGCGCGCTCGGCGGCGGCCTGATCGAGACCGGTGCGGTGGCCTCGGCCGACAGCGTCAAGCCGGTGGTGAACACGCAGTAAGACAGCCGTCTTTTGTCCTGCCTTGCCGGCATGCCGGGGAAGGCCTGAAGCGAAGCGCTCCGGCGCTTCGCTTTTTTTGTGCCTGCGCGCACCGGCCCGGCGTGCGGAACGACGTTTGCGAATCGTCCTGCCTGCGTTAGGATGGCGATTCACAGATCTCCAGCCAGCCGCAAGGAAGCCAGCCATGGAAGTGCGCGAACTTGGTCCCGACGATATCGATCTCGTTTGCAGGCACCGGGAGGAGATGTTCCGCGAGGCCGGCCGCAGCGACGACGTGCTGCGCACCATGACCGGGCGCTTTCGCCCGTGGCTGGCGCCGCGCCTGGGCGACGGCAGCTACTTCGGCTTCGTGCTGATGGATCACGGGCAGGCGGTGGCGGGCATCGGCCTGATGGCCATCGACTGGCCGCCCCACCCTGCCCACCCCACCCAGGACAAGCGCGGCTACGTGCTCAATGTGTACGTGGAGAAGTCACACCGCAAGCAGGGCCTGGGACGCAGGTTGATGCAGCTGGCGGAGGACGAATTCGCGCGGCGCGATGTCCAGTACGCCATCCTGCACGCCACCGAGATGGGCCGCTCGCTCTACGTTGCGCTGGGCTGGCATGCCACCACCGAGATGGCGAAAGGCGTCAGGCAGGCCGCGTAGTCCAGGCGCACGCCGGCGGTTGGCTGGCACGCGCCTGTGCGGGAGCCGCGCTAGGTCCTGGAGCGGGTACGCATCCAGTCGTCGAGCGGATTGCTCGGGAAGACGATGGGGGGATGCTCGCGCGCCTCGCGCACCGCCATGCTGGCGACGGCGGCGCGCGTGGCGCCCTCGTTGCGTGCCGCGCGGCGCGTCTTGCGCGCGGCCGCCGCTTGCGTCTCGGCGCGTTGCGCCTGTTCGGCCATCAGTGCATTCAGCGTGTCCTGCTCGGCGCGCGCTTCGGCATGCTGGGTCTCGCCGATCAGGAACACGTCCTGCAGTGCGCACAGTTGCTGGCTGGCGGGCACCGGCGTCTTGAGCGCGGCGATCACCATCGCGCTCAGCTGGGCCAGCACGTGCGCGTCGCTCATGTCCCTGCCCTGCGTGAAGGCCGGCAGCAGCTTGCCCAGCTCGTCGCCGGCCAGCACGCCGGCCAGCGCCTTGAGCGCGAAGTTCAGGCGCCAGCCCAGTTCCTGCGGCGGAATTTCCGGCAGCGCGCGGGCGAACGCGTCGGAGAAGCGGCCGAACACCGGCGCGTAGTGGCCGAGCAGGTAGGACTGGATGAACGGCGAGGTGTCGGAATACACGCGCCCCAGCAGCCGCATGAAGGATGGCCCGCCGGTCTCGGGCTCGCGCGCCATCTGCAGCGCGGGCACGAACAGCGCGCCCATGACGTGCTCGCAGCGGATCTGCTTGCCCGGCCAGCGCGCCTCGCAGGCATCCAGCACGGCAAGGCGCCGTGCGTTGAGCGGATCCAGCCGGCGCCCCAGCACCGCCTGCATCATGATTTCCTTGCTGCGGAAGTGGTAGTTGACGGCAGCCAGGTTGACGATCGCGCGCGATGTCACTTGCCGCAGCGACGTGGCTTCATAGCCGACCTCGATGAACAGGCGCTCGGTGGCATCGAGAATGCGGGCCTTGGTGTCTCCTGCGGTCCTTTTTCCTGTCTCCATGGGGGGCGTCTCTCTTATCGTCATGCGTATGACCCCTGCGAAATTCAAGGCTGTGCCCGCCCGGCGCCCTGCCGGCAAACGGATGCTTGAAACGGTTGTACGGAGCCTATCGAGTGCCGCGCGCGTTTCACAAGCGCGAAATTGGAGCGTTGGTTCTAATTCCGCGCCGCGCCGCGCCGCGCCGCGCTGAGGCTGGTCGCGCATGCCGCGGCCGCGCACCGCGCCCATGCCGCTACAATGTCCGCGGCGCCGCTGCCCCGCATGGCCCGCGCGGCGCCGCCCCCTGCAACTCTGCCGCGGTTCGCCGCGCCCCACCGCGCCTCGCGCGCAACGCCCATGCATATCCGCTGGCTCGAGGATTTCGTGTGCCTGGCCCAGGCCGGCAGCCTCGCGCGCGCGGCCGAGCTGCGCAATGTCACGCCGCCCGCGTTCGGGCGCCGCATGCAGGCGCTCGAGGTATGGGCCGGCGCGCCGCTGATCGACCGCAGCGTCTTCCCGGTGCGGCTGACCGACGAAGGACGGCAGTTCCTCGAAGCTGCGCAGAGCGCGCTGCGCACGCTGGACGAGGCGCGCCTGTCGCTGCGGGCGGCGCATCGCGCCGATGCCAGCACGGTGGTGATCGCCACCGGCAAGACGCTGGCGCGTTCGATGGTGCCGGCCTGGCTCGCCGGCCTGCGCCAGGCGCTGCGCAACGATCCGGTGGCGGCGGGTTTCCGCACGCGCCTGTCCACCTTCTCCACGCATGACGCGCTGGCCATGTTCACCGAAGGCGACGCCGATTTCCTGCTCTGCTACAACTCGCCCGCGCAACCCGTGACGCTGGACGACACACGCTACCTGTGCCACCTGGCGGGTGAGGAGCGGCTGGTCTGCGTGAGCGCCGCGGCGGACGGCGGCGGGCCGCAATTCAGGCTGCTCGCGCGCGGCCAGCGCGCGCCGGTGCCGATGATCGCGTACGCCGAGACGCTCACGCTGGGGCGCATGGTCAACGGCGAGATCGCGCGGCGCCGGCTGGCCGGGCGGCTCGAGGTGATCGCCGTGAGCGACTTCGCCGAATCGGTGCACGAGATGGTGCGCCAGCGCATGGGGCTGGCCTGGCTGCCGGCGCGGCTGATCGCCGACGATCTCCACGCCGGGCGCCTGGTGCGTGTCGGGCTCGAGCCCGGCGGCGAGGCCGACCTGGCGATGCAGATCCTGCTCTACCGCACGCGCGCCGCCATGCGGCCGCTGGCGGAGTCGTTCTGGCGCGCTGCCGTGGCTGCCGCCTAGCGCTTGCCCGCGCCTTGCCGAAACGGCAAGCCGCGTTGCCAAAGCCGCACGTTGCTGCGCCCGCACGCTCTCTAAGATCGCCGCATATCCACAGATGTCCGCGATTGCGCGAATCCACAAAAGGGAAGAGAGAGCCATGAACAAACTGCTGCGTGCGGCCGCCACCGCATCCTTCTGCCTGCTCGCCGGGGCTGCCGGCGCCACCGGCACCGCAAGCTGGCCCGCCAAGCCGATTTCGCTGGTGGTGGGCTACACCGCCGGCGGCAGCGTCGACCTGGTGGCGCGCACCATCGCGCCGGAACTGGGCAAGCGCCTGGGCCAGAGCGTGGTGATCGAAAACCTGGGCGGCGCCGGCGGCACCATCGGCGCGTCCAAGGTGGTCAAGGCCGACGCCGACGGCTACACGCTGCTGCTGGGCTCGGGCAGCGAGGTCTCGATCGCGCGCCTGACCAACCCCGCCGTGCGCTACGACGGCGAGCGCGACCTGGCGCCCATCACCTTCGTCGGCACGCAGCCGATGGTGCTGGTGGGCAAGTCCGCGCTGCCGGCGAAGAACGCCGACGAACTGATGGCGCTGGCCCGCGCGCAGCCGGGCAAGCTGGCCTACGCCTCGTCCGGCGTGGGCACGCCGCTGAACCTGGCGGGCGAGCTGATCAAGCAGCAAGGCAAGGTCAACATCACGCACGTGCCCTACAAGGGCGCATCGGCCATGTCCACCGACCTGCTCGGCGGGCAGATCGATCTCGCCGTGATGGTGCTGTCGTCCGCCCTGCCGCATATCCAGGCCGGGCGCGTCAAGGCGTACGGCGTGACCGAGTCGCGCCGCGCCCAGGTGGCGCCCAATGTGCCCGCGCTGGCCGAAAGCAGCGCGCTCAAGGGCGTGGACATGGGCGTGTGGTTCGGCCTGATGGCGCCGGCGGGCACGCCGCGCGCGGTGAGCGAGCGCCTGAACACCGAGATGCAGGCCGTGCTGGCCATGCCCGACGTGAAGAAGAAGCTGGCCGAGGCCGGCGTGGAAGTGGCGCCCCGCGGCCCGGCGCAGTTCGGCGCCTTCATCAAGCGCGAGACCGTGAAGTACAAGACCATCGTGCAGACCGCGGGAATTCACGAATAACGCCACCACCAACGGCGCACGCAGGAAGCGCAGCAGGCGTACCATTTGCCTGCTGCCGGCGGTGGCCGCACGGGCCGCCGCGCTTCCCGATCCCCCCGCTATCACAGGCAAGCTGCCAACCACACACATGACCACCCCAGCCCCCACCTTCGACGCCTATCCGGTCGAAGTCGAGTTCCCCGATATCCGCCCCTACGCCGCCGGCAACGCGGGCGTGCCCTATGTGCACACCTTCGACAGCGGCGTGCCCGGCCCGCACGTGATGGTCAACGCGCTCACGCACGGCAACGAGGTGTGCGGCGCCATCACCGTCAAGGCGCTGCTGGATGCGGGCCTGCGCCCGCGCCGCGGCCGCCTGACGCTGGCCTTCGCCAATGTCGACGCGTACCACACCTTCGATGCGGCCAGGCCCGATGCCTCGCGCTACGTGGACCAGGACTTCAACCGCGTGTGGACCGCCGCCGTGCTCGACGACACCGGCCGCGACTCGTCCGAGCTGCGCCGCGCGCGCGCCATGCGCCCGGTGATCGACACCGTGGACCTGCTGCTGGACCTGCACTCGATGCACGAGAAGAGCCTGCCGCTGATCGTCTCCGGCCCGCTCGACAAGGGCGTCGGACTGTCGCGCGCGGTCGGCGCGCCGGCCAATGTGATTGTCGACGAAGGCCACCCCGAAGGCCGCCGCATGCGCGACTACGAAGGCTTCGGCGACGCCGCCAGCGCGAAGAACGCCCTGCTGGTCGAATGCGGCCAGCACTGGGAAGCCGCCGCCGTGGGCGTGGCGAAGGACAGCACCGCCCGCTTCCTGCTCGACGCCGGCATCATCGACGCCGCCGATGTGCCCGCCGGCTGGCTGCAGCCGCTGCAGCCGCAGCGGGTGGTACGCGTGACCGAGCCGGTGGTGGCCTCCAGCATGGACTTCCGGTTCGCCGGCCCTTATACCGGGCTGGAAACCTTCCCCGACGCCGGCACCGTGATCGGCTGGCGCGACGGCGAACCGGTGGTGACGCCGTACGCCGACTGCGTGCTGGTGATGCCCTCGCTGCGCCAGCTTCGCCCCGGCGTGACCGTGGTGCGGCTGGGCCAGCTGGTCGGCTGAGCATGGCCGGGCAGGCAGCGCCCGCCGCGCACAGCCTGCGCCAGCAGGCGCGGGAGCTGCCGCGGGAGTTGCACGAGCCGCGTCAGGCGGTGGAGGTGTTCAGGCTGGCTTGGCGGGGGATGCCGGCGTGCCGGCGGTGGCCGGCTTCGGCCGCATGCCCGGCAGCAACTGGTCGACCAGTTCCTCGATCTTCATCTCGGGTGGCACGAAGTTGCTCAGGTTGATGCCGCCGGCGCTGCGCAAGGCATCGTATTTCGCCTGGCCGGCGCGCTCGCCGTTGATATAGACGACGATATCCACCGTACTGATGAAATCGCGCCAGTAAGACTGCCGCTGCGCGTTGTAGGTGGCGGTATAGGGACACGCTGCCACCGACGAGCCGGGCCCGAGCACCTTGAACTCGAAGCCGCGCGCCTGCACCGAATCGCGCATGGCGTCCAGGTAGGCGTTGCCGCTGGCCTGGTTGCTGATCACGCAGAACAGCGTGCCGTCGGCGGGCTGCACGGAGGCGATACGGTCGCCGCGGTCGACCGGCACGACCGCCTGGTAGGTGGCGCAGCCGGTGGCCAGCAGGCCTAGGCTGGCGGCTAGCAATGCTTTTTTCATGATGTTCCTGGGCGCATGGCGTGGGCACGCGTGCAGTCGGTGCGCGCGCCCGCCAACTTTAGGCGATCGGTGCGCGGGCAATCGAAGGAACAGAGCAGGAAAACGGGTCCGCCGGCGCGCGGCGAAAGAAAGCGCCAGCCGGGACCGGCGCCGTCGCGCGGCGCCCGGACCGGCTCAGCGCACCGGCTCAGAGCACGAAGGCCTGGCGGCAGCGCAGCGCCATCACCTGCGCTTCGAAGGCGCGCGCGGCACGCCGGGCAAACTGCTCGCGGCGGTGCTGTCGGGAGCCGGGATCGGCGCTGGCGGCAGCGGAGCAACCGGCGGCACGGCCGGCGCGGCCCTCGCGAGGCTGTCCGGCCGGGCCGCTGTGTGCATCGTTGTGCCGCTCGGCCGGTCCCGGCGAACCACCTTCTGCAACCTGCCATTCGCGGCGCGTGATGGCCAGGATGCTGGCGAGTGCCTGGGCTTGCGGCGTGGTGATACTGCCCGGGAGAAGGTATTCCATCATGATGTTCGGCCCGGCCTGCGTTACTGCCGGACTTCGGCGGAGCGCGGTGGCGGTTGTCGCCTCGTTGTCATTTGTTCGTATCGTGATGGAAAGATAGACGGCGCCGCCGCTGTCCATCATCGACGCCGCGCCGATCCTCCTGTGGGATGTGTCCTACAAGTATTGAGGGCGGCGCTTTCGGCCGGGCGCGGACGGAAAAAGTACCGCATGCGCCGCGCTGGCGCGCCGTAAAGTGCGTCGGATGCCGCCTGCCCGGGCGCCGAGCCGGGCGCCTGGCTGGTCACTTGGCTGGCCGCTTAGCTGGCCGCCAGCGGGGTCGACAGGCTGCCGACCGCCACCAGGCAGATCGCGGCGAGGAAGACCCCCACCAGCAGGATCTGCAGGCGCCCCACCGGGCGCCCCTTGAGGAAGGCATTGCTGATGAACGGCGGCGAGACCACGCCGACCGCGGTCACGATCAGGATGGTCAGGGCGAGGACGGAAAGCAGGGTTTGCATGCTGGGAGACGAGAATTGGCGCCGGAACCGGGCGGCGCGATCGGGGACAAACGCGGTGGGCGACTAGTTCGCGCCGCCGCGCACCAGGCAGTCATCCAGAACCGGCGAGCCTTCCACCTGGCCCGCGCCGGTGCATTCCACCGCCACCTTCTGGCCGCGCCGGACCATGGTGGCGCGCGCTTCCACTCCGCACACGCGCCCGGCCGGCCCGCAGATCTGCTGCGGCAGCAGCTTGGCGCGCACCACCAGGGTCGGGCTGTTGGAGCGGATATCGAGGAATACGGTATCGCCGCTCTCGCGCCGCACGCCGCTGGCCACGCCTTCCACGATGAAATACTGGCCGCGGTAGCGGCCGTCCGCCGCGCCGGCGTTCTCCTGGTAGTCATCCACCATCTTGTCGGCCTGGTACTGCGGCAGGATATCGGTGGAGCGTTGCGGGTCGATGCTGATCGGGTCCAGCGTGCCGTTGCGCGGCACGCCGCGCGCGATGCTGGCCGCCTCGGCGGCGGCGGCCGAGGCATCGGCTGCCGCCACTGCCGGCGCGGCTTGCTCCGCGGCGGGCTCCAGCATCTGCTGCTCGTGGTTGCCGGTCAGCCAGAGCATGCCGAGCACGGCCAAGGCGACGACGGCGATAAGGATCTTCTGGGTACGGTTCAACATCCGGGGGTTCCTGCGATAAAGGTGGGGGTGGCGCGAAGTCGTGCGGTGGGCGGGGAGGCGTCGGCGGCACTGCAAGGCGGGTTTCCCACAGCCTTGCCCACAACCTTACCCACAGCTTTGCCCACAGAGTTGTTCAATCTTCTCCACAGACTTGTCCACAGGCGCGGCGCTTGCCGGGACGGGGCCGGCGGTGCGCCACCGCGCGCGTCCGGGGTGACGGGGGCCATGCCGCGCCGGGCTCAGTGCAGCCGCCGCAGCCCGGATTCGCCGTCGCCTTCGTCCTCGTCTTCCTCTTCGGCTTCCCAGTCCTCGTGCTCGATGCCGAAGTCGGTCGCCATGTCGAACACGGTGGAGTGGTGCTGCACCGTGAACCACTCGCGGAACTGCTCGAGCGTCAGGTTCTGGGGCCAGACGGATTCCTCGAACCACTCCCCCAGCATGAACTCGAAGAAGGCGCGCCAGCGCTCCTCCACCCACTGCACGGCTTGCGGGGCGTTGGAGATTTCGTCCGGCGCCAGGAAGGCGCTCTGGTCCTCGCGCACATTCTCGAGCGTGAGGGAGGGTACGGGGTCGGTGTCCACGGCCATGATCCAGTCGAAGAACGGCTGCTGGGGCACCAGGATGACGAGCGAGCGATTGAGGGTGTAACGCGGATGATCGGACATGGCAGTGGCTCGTTCGCTAAAACGGCCCATTGTAGCCCTTGCCGCGCTTCGCAATCGGCTTCATCTCGGCTTCATCTCGGCGCCGGGGCCGATATGGCGGGGGCGCCCGAGTGGCCTAGAGCGTGGGACGGCCCGCGGCAGGCTCGGCGCCGCCGTATGCATCGCGCGCCGCTGCCGGCGCCGGCGGGGGCGGCGCGGGCGCGGGCATGCGCACCGGGAACAGCACGTCCTTGCGCCTGAGGAAGTGCTTTTCGAGCAGGTGCCAGCTCAGCAGCGCCGCCGCGACCGAGGCGCCCACGCACACCGCGGAGAACGCCAGCTGCCACGGGATCTGGCTGCCGAACAGCAGGCGCGGCTCGCCGAAGGCTTTGGCCGCCACCACGCGCACGATGGGGTGGAACACATAGAGCGCGTAGCTGTACTTGCCCAGGAACACCAGCCAGCGCTGGCTGAACACCGGATGTGCGCGCGCGCCGCAGGCCGTGTAGACCAGGCCCGCCGCCACCAGCGCCACCACGGAAAGGCCCACGGTGTAGATCCACGGGCTTGACTCCACGCGCGCACCCATTGCCGCCAGCGCGCATACCAGCGCCACCAGCGCGAGCGGCGCCGCCTTCACCAGCCAGGGCTTGAACACCAGCCCGCGCTGCACCGCCATGGCCAGCAAGGCGCCGGCCACCAGGCCATCGAGCCGGGCCGGCGTGAACACCCAGATGGTGTCCGCGCTGACGCCCTGCGCCGCCATGCCGATGCGCAACGCGAGCGCGACCGCCAGCAGCACGAGGCACAGCCGGCGCATGGCGGCCAGTGGCAGCAACAGCACCACCAGCGGCCACGCCGCGTAGAACTGCTCCTCGATGGCAAGCGACCACAGATGCCCCGCCCCCGCGCCGAAGAAGGTGCCCGCCAGCGCCTGCTTGAGATTGGACAGGTACAGCACGAACCACGGCCAGCTCGCCCGCACCGCTTCGAGCTTGGCCTGCTCGGCGTCGCCCACGCGGTGCGAGATCAGCGGGAACAGCACCAGGAACAGCAGTGCCAGGTAGGCGTAGTACAGCGGAAAGATGCGCAGTACCCGGCGCCCGTAGAAAGAGCGCAGATAGCCGGGCGAGCCCTTGCTGCGCAGCAGGATGCCGGTGATCAGGAAACCCGACAGCGCGAAGAAGATGTCGACGCCGATCCAGCCCGTCATCGACAAGCGGTAGAAGAGCCGGTCCACCGCGAGGTCGGACACCACACCGACATGCGCGAAGTGATACAGCATGACAAGCAGCACCGCCAGGCCGCGCACGCCGTCGAGGGTGCAAACGTGGTTACCGTCTTTGTTCATCGCCGCTCCGTGCCCGCCTGCGTCCTGAATCTAGCGCGCCGCTCCGATGCGCTTCTGTGCGCCGGCATACCAAGGGTGCCGGCCGCGTCCATGTGACTGCGCGGATATGTGCGACGAAGTGCGACGATGTGCGAGGACTTACGGCCAGGCGTGCCGCAATGGTGTTCGCGTGTTCCTCCAGCCCGCCTGAACGACGGCGATTGCCCGCGGCGGCCGGCAACATCACCGCGCGTTCGGTGCTAACGTGGCGCATACGGGCGGCGCGATCTGCCGCGCGGCCCGGGAGCATCCACCATGGGATTCAAGGTCGGATTTGCATTCGTGGCCGAGGCGCTGGTGTTCGCCGCGCTGCTGTTCGGCGCGGCGGGCACGCTGGCGTGGCCTGCCGCGTGGGCGTACCTGGCGCTGTTCTTCGGCGGAGGCATCTGGGTGACATGGCGGCTGGCCCGCCATGACCCGGCGCTGCTGGCCGAGCGCATGAAGCCGCCGCTGCAGCGCGGGCAGCCGCTGTGGGACCGCATCTTCATGCTGGTGCTGATCGTGGCGTGGTGCGGCTGGCTGGTGCTGATGGGGCTGGACGCGGCGCGCTTTCGCTGGTCGGCCATGCCGTTGTGGCTGCATGGCCTGGGCGCCGTGCTGCTGGCGCTCTCGCTGGCCGCCATCGACCGCGTGTTCCGCGAGAACACCTTCCTCGCGCCGGTGGTGCGGATCCAGCACGAGCGCGGGCATCGCGTGGTCTCGAGCGGTCCCTATGCCGTGGTGCGCCATCCGCTCTACGCGGCCGTGCTGGTTTTCCTGCCGGCCAATGCCCTGCTGCTGGGTTCGTGGTGGGGCGTGGCGGGCGCGCTGCTGCTCGCCGGCGGCATCGTGTTTCGCACGGCAATGGAAGACCGCGAGCTGCTGCGCGGCCTGGACGGCTACGCGGCTTACGCGGCCCGGGTCCGGTACCGGCTGGTGCCGTTCGTGTGGTGAACCATGGCGGCCATCGTCACCGATGCCCGCCATGCAATCGTGTCCAGCCGTCCGTCAGTGCACCTGCATGCCGCGCATCGCGTGGATGCGGTCGTGGTGCCACTGCATGCCTTCGTACTGGCGCTGTACCACCGCGCGCACGTCGGCCGGCATGTCCTGGGTCAGGGCCGACTGATATTCACGCCTGGCGGCTTCCTCGTCGCGTTCGCACAGTTGCAGCACGGCATCGTCGTTGTGCGGCGCGATCACGTGCATCACTTCCATCCAGCCGCGGTGCAGCGTGCCGCCCATGCTGCCGCGGTCGCGCGGCTCTGCACCCATCGAAGTCACCAGCGCCTGCAGTTCCATCACCGAGGCGCGGCAGGTTTCCGCGGTGCCGGTCAGGATGGCGCGTATCTCGGGGTTATGCACTTCGCGGGCGCCGGTCATGCAGCTCATTTCGCCGTCCTTGCCGACCTCGATCAGGTGGTTCAGCGTGCCGACGAGTTGTCCTTGCGCATTCATCATGACGTTCTCCTTGCCTGGGTCCGGGCCGATGTGAATCCGCGCGTACACCAGCACCGGCGCGTAACGCTGCGCGCGGAGGCTGTTCCAGTATAGGAGGATGCGGGGGCCGCGCCGCCCGCGCGCGGGCTACTTGCCGATGCAGAAGCGCGTGAAGATCGTGCCCAGCAGATCGTCGCTGGTGAACTCGCCGGTGATGCTGTTGAGGTGGTCCTGCGCCAGGCGCAGTTCCTCGGCGAACAGGTCGAGCGCCTGCGCCTGCTGGTCGGCGCGTTCGGCGGCCAGGTCGAGGTGGGACTGCGCGTTGCGCAGCGCGGTGAGATGCCGTTCGCGCGCAAGGAAGGTGCCTTCGTTGCCGGACTGCCAGCCCACCAGGCGCAACAGCTGGCGGCGCAGCAGCTCGATGCCGGCGCCGGTGCGCGCGGAGATCCACACTTCGGCCGGGTTGGGGCCGTTGGCGGCCACCACGTGCGGGCGGTTGGCGCCGAAATGCTGCTCGCCCACCGCGGGGGCGAGGTCGATCTTGTTGACCACGCGCAGGATCGGCGAGCCGGGCGGCAGGTGGCCGGAGAGGCGGTCGTCGATGGCGTCGTCGATCTCGGACAGGCCGTGCTCGACATAGTCGGCGGCATCCACCAGGTGCAGCACGAGGTCGGCGCGGCGCACGGCTTCCCAGGTGCGCTCGATGCCGATGCGCTCGACTTCGTCGCTGGCGTCTTCGCGCAGCCCGGCGGTGTCGACGATATGCAGCGGAATGCCCTCGATCTGGATGGTCTCGCGCACGCGGTCGCGCGTGGTGCCGGGGATCGGCGTGACGATGGCCAGCTCCGCGCCGGCCAGCGCGTTGAGCAGCGACGACTTGCCCACATTGGGCTGCCCCGCCAGCACCACCGACAGGCCCTCGCGCAGCAGCGAGCCTTGCCGGGCCTGCGCCAGCACGCCGCACAGCGCATCGCGGATGGCGGCGAGCTGGCCGCGCGCGTTGGAGGCTTCGAGGAAATCGATCTCTTCCTCGGGGAAGTCGAGCGTGGCTTCGACCAGCATGCGCAGGTGGATCACCTGCTCCACCAGCGCATGGATGGCCTGCGAGAACACGCCTTCCATGGAGCGCGCCGCCGAGCGCGCGGCCGCTTCGGTGCTGGCTTCGATCAGGTCGGCCACGGCTTCGGCCTGGGCCAGGTCGAGCTTGTCGTTGAGAAATGCGCGGCGCGTGAACTCGCCGGGCTCGGCCAGGCGCAGGCCGATCTCGCGACCCGCGTGCAGGCAGCGCGCCAGCAGCATGTGCATCACCACCGGGCCGCCGTGGCCCTGCAGTTCCAGCACTTCCTCGCCGGTGTACGAATGCGGCGCGGGGAAGTACAGCGCGAGGCCGTGGTCGATGGCCTTGCCGTGCGCATCGAGGAACGGCAGGTAGGTGGCGTGGCGGGGCTTGAGCGCCTGGCCGCACACGGCATGCGCGATGGCGCTGACATCGGGGCCGGACACGCGCACCACGCCGATGCCGCCGCGCCCGGGCGCGGTAGCGATGGCGGCGATGGGGGTGGCGCCGGCGGCGCTGGAGCGAGGCTGGGAGGCAGTCATGGCGATATTGTCGCAGATCGGTCCGGCGCGGGTGGCGGCGGGGGCGCATCCGGCGCGCCCGGTCCCGGCATGTTCAGGCACTCGGTCATCAGGCGGCGCGCCACGGCGCCGTCGAGCAGCTTGCCGAGCCGGCTCTGCCGCTTGACCAGCTTGTGGCGCAGTCGCGTGGCATAGCGCCCGGACAGCACCGGCGCCAGCGCCTCGATGGCATAGCGCAGCCGCTTGCTGCCGATGCGATAGCGGTGCACGCGCTCGAGATCCTCGCTCCGCGCGGCGCGCGCCAGCACCTTCACCCGCATGCGCGCGCGGCGTACGCGGCGGCGCGCGAACGCGTCCAGGCGCGCCCCCGCCCTGGCGCCCCCGCCGCGCGTGCCGCCACGCGTCAGGTGGGTGAGATCGCGATGCAGCACGGGCAGCGGCCAGTGCTGGTATTCGGCCAGCTGCGCCACCATGGTCGCGCGCGCATAGTGCCGGCGCATCGAGGCGGTGTCGCACAGCGCGGCCAGCACCGGATCGTCCGGTTGCGCTTGTAGCGCCGGTTGCAGGGTCTCGCTGATAAACACGTCCCAGTCGCGCACATCGGTGGCGGCCCGTGCCAGCTGGCGCAGGCCCGCCTGCCAGCGGGCGCGGATGGCCTTGGGCAAGGCCGGCCCGAACACCCAGCAGACCGCGCGCAGGTGCCGCGTCGCCACGCGCAGCGCATGCACGTCGTCGGGATGGTCGCGCCGGGTCAACGCGGCGAGCTGGTCGGCAATGGCCACCAGCCCTGCATCGGCCAGCGAGACAAAGGCATCCACGGCGCGCATGCCGGGATGGATGGAGCCGGGAGCGTTGGCGGCGCGCATGATGTGTCCGCTTTGCATCTCTGTGGGTGAGATCCCGCGAGCGGGGACGGTATGACCCAGTGTAGGCGATTGTGYCGGTTGCGCCGCACAAACTGCGCCTGGTGACCGCCGGCGCACTCCATTGACAGGGCGGCCGCTTCGCGCTGCAATGAGCACGCATGGCGACGAGCGCCGCCAACTTCGGCTCGTCGCCACCTCTTCCACAAGCCGTACCCGAGCGCTCCCGCGCGAGGAGACAAGCATGTCCACCGAACAAGAACGGCGTTTGCTGCGGGACACCATCGAGGCCGGCTTCCGTGACGCGGCCTTTGTCACGGACGTGGGCATCCGCCTGGTCGATTGCGGGCCCGGCTGGTGCGAGAGCGAGCTGCTGGTCACGCCGCGCCACCTGCAGCACGGCGGCATCGTGCATGCCGGCGTGCAGGCCACCATTGCCGACCATACCGCCGGCGCCGCCGCCACCACCATGCTCGATACCGGGCGCCACGTGGTCACCGCCGAGTTCAAGATCAACCTGCTCAGGGCCGCTCGCAGCGAGCGCCTCACCTGCCGCGCCGACGTGCTCAAGTCGGGCCGCACCATCATCGTGGTGGAAGCCGATGTGTTCGCCAGCGTGCACGGCGAGGCAGTGCTGGTGAGCCGCTTCAACGCGACGATGAGCGTGCTCGACCTGGCCTGAGCGATGTTTTCCCAAGGAGAAGCCAGAAGATGATCGATCACACCGGAGTCGGGGTCAGCGATTTCGCCAGGAGCCGCGCTTACTACACCGCCGCGCTCGCACCCATCGGCATGGTCAAGGTGATGGAGCTGCCGGCCAGCGTGACCGGCCATTCGGACGTTGCGGGTTTCGGGCCGCCGGAGAAGCCGGAGTTCTGGATCCACGGCGGCACGCCCAACCAGCCGCCGCTGCACCTGGCCTTCCGCGTGCAGACGCGCGCGCAGGTGGACGCCTACTACCAGGCCGCGCTGGCCGCGGGCGGGCGCGACAACGGCGCACCGGGCCTGCGGCCGCACTACCACCCGAACTATTACGGCGCCTTCGTGCTCGATCCGGACGGGCACAACATCGAGGCCGTATGCCATGAGGCGGAGTAGGCGGGGTAGGCTGAATAGTCGCCGGGTGTAGATAGCCTGACGGATTTCTCCCCGACTCTCCCGCTCGTGGGGAGAGGGGGAATGCCGGCAAGCTCTAAACGCTAAACGCCGAAGCAAGCCAAACAAAAAGCCCGGCGCATGCGCCGGGCTTTTTTTGCCGCCGGCGGGTTTGCACCCGCCAGCCGGAGTCACATCTCAGGTTCAGGCCTTGGCTGCCGCCGTGGCCTTGCTCTTGCCGAGCATCCGGTTGATCTGCCATTGCTGGGCGATCGACAGGACGTTGTTGGTCACCCAGTACATCACCAGGCCAGCCGGGAAGAAGAAGAACATGAACGAGAACACCAGCGGCATGATCATCATGACCTTGGCCTGCACGGGGTCCGGCGGGGTCGGGTTCAGCTTGGTCTGCACGAACATCGACACGGCCATCAGCACCGGCAGGATGTAGAACGGATCCGGCACCGACAGGTCATGGATCCAGCCCGTCCACGGCGCGCCGCGCATTTCCACCGACGACAGCAGCACCCAGTACAGCGCGATGAACACCGGGATCTGGATCACGATGGGCAGGCAGCCGCCCAGCGGGTTGACCTTCTCGGTGCGGTACAGCGCCATCATCTCCTGGTTCATCTTCTGCGGATCGCCCTTGTGGCGCTCGCGCATCGCGGTCATGCGGGGCTGCAGGTCCTTCATCTTGCCCATGGACTTGTAGCTTGCCGCCGACAGCGGGAAGAACACCAGCTTGATCAGCACGGTCAGCGCAATGATCGACCAGCCCCAGTTGCCCAGGAAGCCGTGGATCTTCTCCAGCAGCCAGAAGATCGGCTTGGCCAGGATGGTCAGCCAGCCATAGTCCTTCACCAGCTCCAGCCCCGGGGTGATCTTCTCGAGCATGCGCTCTTCCTGCGGCCCGGCGAACAGGCGCGCATCGGTGGTCACGGTGGCACCCGGGGCGACCTGGCCCAGCGGCTGCTGCACGCCCACGCGGAACAGGTTGTTGTCGATCTTCTCGACGTAGAAGCTGTGCTCCTTGCCCGACTGCGGGATCCAGGCCGAGGCAAAGTAATGCTGCACCATCGCCACCCAGCCGCTGGTGGTGGCGGCCGGTACGCTGGCCTTGCCCTTGCCGATGTCGTCGAAGGTGATCTTGTGGTACTTGTCGGCGTCGGTGTAGATGGCCGGGCCGGTGAAGGTGCTGTAGAACTGCGACTGCTCGACCTTGCTGCCGTCACGCGTCAGTTCCAGGTACAGCGTCGGCGAGACCGGCTTGCCGCTGTCGTTGGTCACCGCGAAGCGCGTGTCCACCACATAGCTGCCCTTGTGGAAGATGTACGTCTTGGCCAGCTTGACGCCATCCTTCTCAGCCGTCAGGGTCACTTCCACCTTGTCCGTGCCAGCCAGGTCGCGCGGACCGGCCGAGGCGGCAAACACCGTGGTGTGGTTGGGCATGTCGCCGCCGATCAGGCCCGAGCGGGCCATGTAGGTGCGGGTCGCGTCGCGCTCGAACAGCACCACGGGCTTGCCGTCCTTCTCGTGCTGGTTCAGCAGCTCCAGCCGCGAGAGGATGCCGCCGGCGGTGTCGATCTCGGCACGCATCACGTCGGTGCTCACCACGATCTTCTCGCCAGCCGGCTGCACGGCGGCCGCGGGCGCGGCAGCCGGGGCGCCAGCGGTGGCGCCGGCGCCTGCATTGGCCTTGGGCACGTCGCCCTGCGCGGCCGAAGCGCCGCCGGCGCCTGCCGGCGCGGCCTGCTGGGTCGCGCTCGGGAAGAACATCGACTGATGACCGTTGGCGCGCTGCCAGTTGTCGTAGAGCAGCACGAGGGCCATCGAGAAGATGACCCAGAGTATGGTGCGTTTGATATCCATGTCTCGCTGTGGTCGGGGGAAATCAGGGGCGGGGTAGCCGGATCGTGACTGGCGGCTGGCCAGACGCGGCGGGTGCCCGGTCTTGCTGTGTTGATGTCGCCGATACCGGCGGCACCGGATCATACCCGCCATCCGTGAACGGATGGCAACGGCATAGCCGGCAGGCGGCCAGCCAGCTGCCGCGGCCTGCGCCGTGGCGCACGATCGCTTCGCGGGCGTAGTCGGAACAGGTAGGCAGGAAGCGGCACTGCGAGCCGAAAAACGGGCTCAGGGCGATCTTGTAGATGCGCAGCAGGGCTAGCAGGATTCGCTTCATGGCGGCGGGCGGGTCAGGCTGGCGTGCCGGAGGGCGCGGACTTCGGCGGCGATACGCCGGAAGGCGCGGCTGGACGCGGTGCAAGCGGACGCACCGCGACTTCGAACAGGCTGGTCAGCTCCGCCAGGCACACCCGGCGCACCGCGCTGCGGCTGGCAAATTCCGCACGCGGAAACTTGGCCTGCAGGCGCAGCAATACATCGCGGCCCGCGAGTTGGTCCTGCCGCTGGCGGAACAGTTCCCGCACCATGCGCTTCACCAGGTTGCGTTCGGCGGCGCGCGCCGCGAACTTCTTGCCCACGACCACGCCAAGGCGGGCCTGCGGCAGGTTGTTCTCGCCCACATACAGCACGAAGTGCTGGCTGCGGCGGCGCGGGCGCAAAGCAAAAACGGATGAAAACTCATCCGTCTTTGTGAGCCTCGCGGCTTTGGGGTAGGCATAGGTAGTCACGCTGGGCAAAGCTAGCGGTAAAGCTGCACCTGGCTGCGGGCTCCCGGCCATCCGAAAGGCGAGGCGTTTGGCCACGACAGCGCACGCGGCGCCATCATGGCCGGTCGCCAGGCCCTTAGACTGCCAGGCGCTTGCGGCCCTTGGCGCGACGAGCGTTGATGACGGAACGGCCGCCACGGGTCTTCATGCGCACGCGGAAACCATGGGTACGCTTGCGGCGGGTAACGGAAGGTTGGTATGTACGTTTCATGTTGCACTCTCTGGTTGATCTTGGCTCGCCCGGCCTCCGGCGTGAGCCGGGGCCCCGTGGCCGCCGCGTATGGTTCGCTTGGGCTGCCGCGGATGCGGTCTTGCCGACTGCGGTGATTGTCTTGCCGCCGGCCGTGTATCTCGCGTACCGACAATGTCGGCGTGCGCGACGCAGGTTCGGGAGGGAATCCAGCCGGACCGGATCATGATTCACCCATCCGTCCCGACCCCGTCGGCCTGCTTGGCCCGCTGCCTGTTCCGGCCAATCCAGCCATTTCCAGGACCGTTTCAGCCAGCCAAAGCCGCGTGAAACGAAACCGGTCTTGCACGGAACAGGTCAGACCCGGCGATGCGCATACGTGATCCCCTGCCGCATCGCAGAACCCGCCATTTAACTGATTTTCGCGCGATGTGTCAAGGCTGCAGATGGCCGAGAGACGTGCGCGGCACCCTTGCCTGAAAAATGCGCAACAGGCTGTTGTATTTCATTGTCCACAATCGCCGGTGGGTAAGTTTTTTTGTTCCGGGGGTGCCTCCGGGATGGTCAGAGGTAGAGCGAAGTCTCTGTTTGGATTGGCTTTTCGGGCGTTTTACCTACCCGGAAACCCGCGCCAAACAAGGGGTTGTGCACAACAATTCACTGCTTCTTCACAACTTATCCACAGACTTATCCTTTGTGGATAACTCGGGGCGGGGGGTACAATCCGGGTCCAAACACCACACGGGCTGCGTGGCGCAAGCGCAACCCGGGACTCACCCCTGGCATGCCGGATAACGGACGCGCAGCGGGCAGCGGCGGCTTCGTCTCATTTCGCCAACCTGTCCGTCAGCGGCTCCCGCTTATCGCGTCGATCACCATGGGGAGCCCGGGCGGCGGGGTCAATTGCGGACCGCGACTGATCTCGACTGCGGTCGCTTTACCTGGCTTGAGAATGACGGATTGCCGGCAGGGATGCACCACCGACCCCTGCCTGCAGTCCATTGGGCCGGACTGTCCGCGCACCCGTGGCGAAAACCGAACAACAAAACAATGCAAGATTTCTGGCAGGCGGCAGCAGCGCAACTCGAGCGCGAGCTGACGCCGCAACAGTTCAAGACCTGGATCAAGCCGCTGGCGCCAGTCGCCTTCGACGAGGAAGCGCACGCGCTGCGCATCGCCGCGCCCAACCGCTTCAAGCTCGACTGGGTAAAGAGCCAGTTCTCCGGCCGCATCACCGCGCTCGCCTGCGAGTACTGGGAAGCCAACGTCAGCGTTCACTTCGTCCTGGACCCCGCCGCCTCGGGCCGGGCCGCTGCCGGCTACCCGCAAGGCGGCCAGCCCGGCCAGCCCGGCATGCAGCCGCAGCAGCCTGGCCCCGGCTACCCGACCGGCCAGCCGCTGTCGCAGAATTTCGGCCAGCCCGGCATGCAGCCGGGCCAGGGCGCGCCCGGCTATGGCAACCAGGGCAACGCTGGCCAGGGTGGCCAGCGCGGCGCGCAGGCGCCCTACCCCGGCAACTACCCCGGCGGTCAGCAGGCCCATCCCGGCCAGGGCGCCAATATGGGTGGCATGGGCGGTATGGGCGGCATGGGCGGCATGGGCGGTGAACTGGTCGATATCGACGTGCCGCAGCTCGACCCGGCCGAAGCCAGCGCCCGCTCCTACCGCGTGCAGCAGCCCCAGCAGCCCATGCAGGGCGGCCAGGGTCACCAGGTCGGGCATCAGGGCGGGCATCCGGGCAACCATCAGGGCGGCCATCCCGCCAACGCGCAGGGCGGCCACCAGCAGAACGACACGGTGCACGAGCGCTCGCGCCTGAACCCCATCCTGACGTTCGACAACTTCGTCACCGGCAAGGCCAACCAGCTCGCGCGCGCCGCCGCCATCCAGGTGGCCAACAATCCGGGCAAGTCCTACAACCCGCTCTACCTGTACGGCGGCGTGGGCCTGGGCAAGACCCACTTGATCCACGCCATCGGCAACTTCATGTTGCTGGAGAACCCGCGCGCGCGTATCCGCTACATCCACGCCGAGCAGTACGTCTCCGACGTGGTCAAGGCGTACCAGCGCAAGGCCTTCGACGAGTTCAAGCGCTACTACCACTCGCTGGACCTGCTGCTGATCGACGATATTCAATTCTTCTCGGGCAAGAACCGCACGCAGGAAGAGTTCTTCTACGCCTTCGAAGCACTGATCGCCAACCGGGCGCAGGTGATCATCACCAGCGATACCTACCCGAAGGAAATCAGCGGCATCGACGATCGCCTGATCTCGCGCTTCGACTCCGGCCTCACGGTTGCCATCGAGCCGCCCGAGCTGGAAATGCGCGTGGCGATCCTGATGAAGAAAGCCGCGGCGGAAAACGTGAGCGTGCCCGAGGAAGTGGCCTTCTTCGTCGCCAAGCACCTGCGCTCCAACGTGCGCGAGCTCGAAGGCGCGCTGCGCAAGATCCTGGCCTTCTCGAACTTCCACGGCAAGGACATCACCATCGATGTCACCCGTGAAGCGCTGAAGGACCTGCTGACCGTGCAGAACCGCCAGATCTCCGTGGAGAACATCCAGAAGACCTGTGCCGACTTCTACAACATCAAGGTCGCGGACATGTACAGCAAGAAGCGGCCCGCCAATATTGCGCGGCCCCGCCAGATTGCCATGTACCTGGCCAAGGAACTCACGCAGAAGAGCCTGCCGGAAATTGGTGAGCTGTTCGGCGGGCGCGATCACACCACCGTGCTGCACGCGGTGCGCAAGATCGCCGACGAGCGCAGCAAGGACGCGCAGCTCAACCACGAGCTGCACGTGCTGGAACAAACGCTCAAGGGGTGACCCGCGGCACGCTGTGATGCGCGCCGAAGGGCAGATGGCTTGCTCGCTTTCCCGCAAGCGAAAGAGGGAGCAAGCCAGGCGTTCTTTGTAGAATTTTCTCCACGCTTACGACACTTTGTGCCGCAAACGTGGATTTGCAGGCCCCGTCACGCGGGGCTGGCATACTGTAGGGTACGCGCCGGGCTGGGTCCGGCGCATGAATCAATCGGCAAGCATCGCCGGGAACATTGCCTGTCATTGACGCGAAAGCGGCCTGGGCTAAGGCTTTGCGGTGAGTCGGGACGAGCGGGCGGAGGGCGCGGCCGGAACAAGGTCGTGGAAGCCTGGAAATTGTGCTTGATGCTGCGCAATTTTCCCCTCCTGTCGCGCTTCTCCCGCTTCACCGCAGCGGCTTATCCTTGGTACAATGTCAAATTAACTCCTTGATTCCTAAGTGGTTTTGGAATCAACGGAAGTTGAGGCGCAACCCGCGGTCGCTTACTACAAACGACGAAGGATAAATTCAATGCAATTGGTCAAAACCTCGCGAGACAATCTGCTGCGTCCGCTGCAAATCGTGAGCGGCATCGTGGAGCGCCGCCACACCCTCCCGATCCTGGCCAACCTGTTGATTCGCAAGTCGGGGTCCAACGTATCGTTCCTCTCGACCGACATCGAGATCCAGATCACCACGCACGCCGAATGCGGCGTGGGCAGCGACAGCGTGGCCACCACCGTGGCCGCCCGCAAGCTGCTCGACATCCTGCGCGCCATGCCCGACGGCGAAGTCGCCCTGTCGCTCAACGACAAGCGCATGACCGTGCAGTCCGGCAAGAGCCGCTTCGCGCTGCAGACCCTGGCCGCCGAGGAATTCCCCACGGTGGCCGAAGCCAGTGAGTTCGGCGCCTCGGTCAGCCTGCCGCAGAAGACCTTCAAGCACCTGCTCGCCATGGTCCACTTCGCCATGGCCCAGCAGGACATCCGCTACTACCTCAACGGCATGCTGCTGGTGGTGGACGGCAAGAAGGTCATGGCAGTCGCCACCGACGGCCACCGCCTGGCCTACTGCGGCGTGGAGCTGGACACCGCCGCCACCGGCGAGGGCGCGCGCCAGGAAGTCATCATCCCGCGCAAGACCATACTTGAGCTGCAACGCCTGCTCGAAGACAACGACGATCCCGTGCAGGTGCAGCTGGCCGCCAACCAGGTCAAGTTCACCTTCGCCAATATCGAGCTGATCTCCAAGCTGGTCGAAGGCAAGTTCCCGGATTTCCAGCGCGTGATCCCGAAGGGCTACAAGAACGCCTTCGCCATCGACCGCGTGAAGCTGCAGCAGGCGCTGCAACGCACCGCCATCCTGACCACCGACAAGTTCAAGGGCGTGCGCTGCATCCTCGACACGCACGTGCTCAAGATCAGCTCCACCAACGCCGACCAGGAAGAGGCGCAGGAAGAGCTCGAGCTCGATTACTCGGGCGACGCCCTCGACATCGGCTTTAACGTGACCTACCTGCTCGACGTCCTTGCCAACCTCAAGAGCGAGCAAGTGCAGGTCAGCCTCGGCGACTCCAATTCGAGTGCGCTGATTACCGTGCCGGAAGACGACAACTTCAAGTATGTCGTCATGCCGATGCGTATCTGATGATCCGGTAGAAGGTAAAAGGAAAACAACATACGTAACACCGGAACATCGAACGGCAGGCTACGGCTCTCGCCTGGCAGGCGAAAGACGCACCGCAGCACGCAGGGGCCGGATTCTGGCAATCCGCCCCTTTTGCCGTTTTTATGTAACCCGCCATGCGGCCCATCGCAGCGCGCCCGACCGGGCGCCGCGCGAAACGCCGCATTCGCCGTGAGTAAGAGAACATGACCGAACAGCAACAACCGCAACCGCAACAGGAAAACAGCTACGGCGCCGGCTCGATCCAGATCCTGGAAGGCCTGGAGGCGGTGCGCAAGCGGCCGGGCATGTACATCGGCGACACGTCCGACGGCACCGGCCTGCACCACCTCGTATTCGAAGTGCTGGACAACTCCATCGACGAAGCGCTGGCCGGCTGGTGCACCGAGATCCAGGTCACCATCCACAGCGACAACTCGATCTCCATCACCGACAACGGCCGCGGCATCCCGCCCCTGGTGAAGTTCGACGACAAGCACGAACCCAAGCGCAGCGCGGCCGAAATCGCCATGACCGAGCTGCACGCCGGCGGCAAGTTCAACCAGAACAGCTACAAGGTCTCCGGCGGCCTGCACGGCGTGGGCGTGTCCTGCGTCAACGCCCTCTCCAAGTGGCTGCGCCTCACCGTGCGCCGCGACGGCCAGGCCCACCTGCTCGAATTCGCGCAAGGCGCGGTGCAGAACCGCGTGGTGGAAACCGTCAACGGCCCCGACGGCCAGCCCGTGGAAGTCTCGCCGATGAAGGTCATCGGCCCGACCGACAAGCGCGGCACCGAAGTCCACTTCCTCGCCGACGAGGCCATCTTCACCCACGTCGAGTTCCACTACGAGATCCTCTCCAAGCGCATCCGCGAGCTCTCGTTCCTGAACAACGGCGTGCACATCCGCCTGACCGACCAGCGCACCGGCAAGGAAGAAGACTTCGCCTTCTCCGGCGGCGTGAAAGGCTTCGTCGAATACATCAACCGCGCCAAGACCGTCCTGCACCCGACCATCTTCTACGCCAACACCGAGAAAGACGGGATCGCCGTGGAAGTCTCCATGCAGTGGAACGACGGCTACAACGAGCAGGTGCTCTGCTTCACCAACAACATCCCCCAGCGGGATGGCGGCACCCACCTCACCGGCCTGCGCGCCGCGATGACCCGCGTCATCAACAAGTACATCGAAGAAAACGAGATCGCCAAGAAGGCCAAGGTAGAGACCACCGGCGACGACATGCGCGAAGGCCTGGCCTGCGTGCTCTCCGTCAAGGTGCCCGAGCCCAAGTTCAGCTCCCAGACCAAGGACAAGCTCGTCTCGTCTGAAGTGCGCCTGCCCGTGGAAGAACTCGTCGCCAAGGCCCTCTCCGACTTCCTGCTCGAGACCCCCGGCGACGCCAAGATCATCTGCGGCAAGATCGTCGACGCCGCCCGCGCCCGCGAAGCCGCCCGCAAGGCCCGCGAAATGACCCGCCGCAAAGGCGTGCTCGACGGCATGGGCCTGCCCGGCAAGCTCGCCGACTGCCAGGAAAAAGACCCCGCCCAGTCCGAACTCTTCCTCGTGGAGGGTGACTCCGCAGGCGGCTCCGCCAAGCAAGGCCGCGACCGCAAGTTCCAGGCAATCCTGCCCCTTAAGGGCAAGATCCTTAACGTGGAACGCGCCCGCTTCGACAAGATGCTCTCCAGCCAGGAAGTGCTCACGCTCATCACGGCGCTGGGCACCGGCATCGGCAAGGAAGACTACAACCTCGAAAAGCTGCGCTACCACCGCATCATCATCATGACCGACGCGGACGTGGACGGCTCCCACATCCGCACGCTGCTGCTCACGTTCTTCTACCGCCAGATGCCCGACATCATCGAGCGCGGCTACGTGTACATCGCCCAGCCGCCGCTCTACAAGATCAAGCACGGCAAGGAAGAGCGCTACATCAAGGACGACACCGAGCTCAACGCCTACCTGCTGCGCCTGGCCATGGAAAAAGCCGCGCTGGTCAACCCGGACGGCACCGAAGTCTCCGGCGACGCCCTCACCGAACTCGCCCGCCAGTACCAGCTGGCCGAAGGCGTGATCGGCCGCCTCTCCCGCATCGTAGACACCGACGCCCTGCGCGCCATTGCCGACGGCGTGGAACTGGACCTGGACAGCGCCGCCGCCGCCGAAGCCTCAGCCACCGCGCTCAAGGCCAAGCTCAGCGAGATGCACGCCAAGACCCTGCTCGGCGCCGCCGTGAACGACGACGGCACCGCAGATGTCTACGCCCAGTTCGACGAGAAGACGGACAAGCACCGCCTGATGATCGCCCGCCGCCATCACGGCAACGTGCGCCTGTCTCACCTGGATGCGGACTTCGTCCACGGCGCGGATTACGCAGCGCTGTCCCTGGCCGCCAAGACGTTCCAGGGGCTGATTCCCGAGGGCACCAAGGTGCGCCGTGGCGAAGGCGAGAAGATGCGGGACCAGACCGTGAATGATTTCCACGGGGCCATGCAGTGGCTGTTGTCTGAAGCCGAGCGTGGGGTTTCGCGTCAGCGGTATAAGGGGCTGGGGGAGATGAATCCTGAGCAGCTTTTTGAGACCACGCTGGACGTTACCCAACGGCGACTGCTTAAGGTGCAGATTGAGGATGCTATTGCGGCTGATCAGATCTTTACTACGCTGATGGGGGATGAGGTTGAGCCGCGGCGGAATTTTATTGAGTCTAATGCGTTGGTTGCGCGGAATATTGATGTTTGATGCGACGTTGCTGTAGGTTTTCAGAATAGTTGCGAAAAATCACAAATAAATGACTCGGATTGGGTTGAGCACTGCGTCCGCCCTTGGCGTAGAACCTTCATGGGCAGAGTTACAAAGTCAGCTTGATCCGAGGCCTACAGCACAAATGAAATCAAGGGGGCGCAGGATTTTTCCTGTAGCCCTTTGTGTTTTGCGGGCCGTGTAACCGTCATGCAACGTACTTGGCTCCTCATCCATCGCCGGTCACGGGCCTTGTCGCTTTTCCGCGAGTCTCATATACATACCCCAATCGCCGATGTCATGGTTGTCGCTTGCCGAGCTCAATTCTGTAGCGATAGGGGGCAAGTGGGACTAGCGCGTCGCCACAGAAGCATCGGCGGCATTGGGCATGGCGGCGAAACTGGGGAGCTACCAAACCGGATGGAATCGGTCAAAACCAGATTAAAGCCGATCAGATCATCCTTGATCACGCTCCAGAAGGACTGATTTCATGCGATGATGAGACTAGAAAAGTCCGGCCCTTTCGATGGAAGCCGACATGATAGATCGCTGGCTATCAGTCGAGGAGCTTGCCGCATGTTTCGGCGTAAGCAGGGACACAGTATATGCGTGGATCAACAAGCGGAATATGCCTGATCATCGAATTGGTCGATTCTGGAAATTTTAATCCGAAGAAGTCGACGAATGGATTCGATCGAGTGGTGCAGCAGATACTGAATATCGGGAAGGGAAATGAAGGACGACTTGGCTTCCGTTTGTTCCGATCGTCTCTCGACACTGGAAGAAGAGATTTGATGTGAAAAAAATTGCTTGTGTCGATTTATTCTGCGGAGCGGGTGGACTGACGCATGGCTTCCATTTAGAGGGGCTTCCCGTTGTCGCAGGCATTGATCTGGATCCTGCCTGCCGCTTCCCTTACGAAGAGAACAATGATCATGCTCAGTTCATCGAACGTGACATAAGTAAGGTCACGACGGACGAACTAGAGGCATTGTTCGGCGACGCCGAACTGAAGATCTTGGCGGGCTGCGCGCCTTGCCAGCCTTTTTCGACCTATGCTCAGCGCTATGAGCTAGACGGCAAGGACGGCAAGTGGGGCTTGCTCTATCAGTTCGCGCGTCTCGTTAAAGGTTCGTTGCCGGACGTTATCACGATGGAAAATGTGCCGACCGTCGCTAAGCACGAGGTATTTCACGATTTTGTGGATACGCTAGAACGGCTTGGCTATGAGGTCTGGTTCGACGTCGTCGATAGCTCGCGTTATGGTGTTCCACAGATGCGACGTCGAATGGTGCTGCTTGCTTCTAAGCACGGTAGCATCAAGATGATCTCGCCGACCCACGAAAAGCCGAAGACGGTGCGGCAAGCCATCGGGCACTTGCGTCCCCTCGGTGCTGGAGAGTCCGCACCTAGAGATAGGCTGCACGTCGCCTCCACGCTGTCTGAAAAGAATCTTAAGCGGATCCAGGTCTCCAAGCCCGGCGGCACATGGCGCGATTGGCCCAAGCACTTGATCGCCGAATGTCACCGCGCCGAAAGCGGACGCACCTATCCGGGCGTCTACGGACGCATGGAGTGGGACAAGCCCGCGCCGACCATGACGACCCAGTGCTACGGGTTCGGCAACGGTCGGTTCGGACACCCCGAGCAGGATCGAGCCATCTCTCTGAGGGAAGCGGCGATCTTGCAGAGCTTTCCGCGCGACTACGCGTTCGTCCCGCAGGATGGCCAGGTGAGTTTCACGGTGCTCGGGCGTTTGATCGGCAACGCGGTTCCAGTCAATCTCGGCCGGGCCATCGCTCGCAGCATCAATCAGCACCTTGCATCACTCGCGGCTCGGTGATGGGCTAACGAAGGTTACCCAATGCGTCGACCCGCGTCCTCGTCATCCGATGCCAGTCGTCGCATGGCGAAAGTGCGGCAAAAGGGAACGGACGCGGAAATGGCATTGCGACGGGAGATGTACCGCATCGGTCTGCGCTACAGGGTCGACTACGAAGTGCTGAGAAATCCTCGTCGCGTCGCGGACGTGGCGTTCCCCCGTCGAAAAATTGCCGTCTTCGTCGATGGCTGCTTCTGGCACGGCTGTCCCGAACACGCCACGTGGCCGAAGCAGAACGCGGAGTTCTGGCGCGATAAGATCGAAGCAAACCAGCGACGTGACGCGGACACGAACGAACGCCTGCAATCGCAAGGTTGGACGGTGCTCCGGTTCTGGTCGCACGAACCACCGATTGACGCCGCCCGAGTCGTCGCGCACACAGTCGCATTGGCCGACGCGAAGTATCGCGCGGCGTCGCACCAGCGTGAATGAGAAGAACTGAAAAGAAAGATGGCCAGCGTCCAGCACGAACAACAACAACCCCAGGCATATCGCGCTCGTCCCGAGCCAGGGCAACTCGTCGAAGTGCGTCGCCGGCAGTGGGTGGTGGCCGACGTCGATGCCGCTCGACTTGATTCCGGTACTCCTCAACACTGTCTGAAACTGTCGTCGATCGACGAGGATGGTCTCGGCGAGGAACTGGAAGTCGTCTGGGAGATTGAGCCGGGCGCTCAGGTCATTGAGCGGGCTGGCTTGCCTTCGGTCACGGGGCAGGACGACTCCGCCACGCTCGACGCTTTCCTTGATGCTGTGCGTTGGGGGGCAGCCACCAATGCAGACCGGGGGTTTCTCCAAGCTCCGTTCCGCAGCGGCGTCAGTATCGAGGACTTCCAACTCGATCCGCTGGTGCGCGCAATCGACATGGCTCGCGTCAACCTGCTCATCGCCGACGACGTGGGCCTTGGCAAGACCATTGAAGCGGGTCTGGTTATTCAGGAACTGCTGCTGCGGCATCGCGCCCGCACCGTTCTGATCGTCTGCCCCGCGTCGCTTCAAGAGAAGTGGCGCGTCGAGATGTTGGAGAAATTCGGCCTCGACTTCCGCGTGGTTGATACCGATTACATCAAGCAGTTGCGACGCGAGCGCGGCATCCACGCCAATCCGTGGACATCGCATCCGCGACTCATTACGTCGATGGACTGGGCCAAGGGCGGAGAAGGCTTGCGCGCCATGCGTGACGTGATCCCGCCGCACGTCGGTCATCCCCGTAAGTTCGACCTGCTGGTCGTGGACGAAGCGCACAACGTCGCTCCCGCCGCAGGCGCGCACTATGCGTTGGAGAGCCAGCGCACGCGCTTCGTCCGTGCCATCGGCCCGCACTTCCAGCATCGTCTGTTCTTGACCGCGACGCCGCACAACGGCTACACCGAGTCGTTTACCTCGCTGCTCGAACTGCTTGACGACCAGCGTTTCGCACGCAACATCCTCCCCGATGAAAAGCGGCTGAGTCAGGTGATGATTCGTCGCCTGAAGAGCGATCTGGTCGATGCCGATGGCAACCCCCTGTACGCCCGGCGCGCCTTGCAGGCGCTCGAAGTCGCATACACGGCGGAAGAGCGCGAAATTCATCGCAAGCTCGACGACTACTGCATCAGTCGCGAAAAGGATGCCGAGAAGGCAGGCAATGGTTTCGGCACGGCCTTCGTCAATCGGCTCCTCAAGAAGCGTCTGCTCTCTTCTCCTGCCGCGTTCGCATCCACTCTCGAAAAGCATGTGGCGTCGTTGTCCGAAGCACGGCTAGCGAAGCCCGATGCTATGACTGAGCGTATCCTGCACAAGGCCATCCTGAAGGCCGACGAGGACTACGCCGACGATCGGGAATTCGAGAACGCACAAGAGGAAGCCATTGAGGAAGCGACGCGCCGCGCGTCGCCGTTGACAGCGGAGCAGCGGGCCACACTCGACGAATTGAGAGCGTGGGCGCAGCATGCCAGGAATCAGGCCGGCTCCAAGGCCCAAGCTATCCTTGACTGGCTCACGGCCAATCTCAAGCCGGACGGCCGGTGGAACGATCGCCGGGTGATTCTGTTCACCGAGTATCGCACCACGCACCAGTGGATGCATCAAATCCTGGCCAGCCACGGTTTTGGCAGCGAGCGTCTCGGCCTGCTACACGGTGGCCTGTCCCAAGAAGAGCGCGAACCCATCAAGGCGGCGTTCCAAGCATCGCCGGAGGACTCGCCCATCCGCATCCTGCTTGCCACCGACGCGGCGTCCGAAGGCATCGACTTGCAGAACCACTGCAATCGGCTCATCCACTTGGAGATTCCCTACAACCCCAATGTAATGGAGCAGCGCAACGGGCGTATCGACCGCCATGGCCAGCGTGAAAAAGAAGTACTGATCTGGCACCCGGTCGATGGTGGCGGCGCAAGCGGCGCATCGGTCGGCGGGCATGGCGAGGACATCCTGCGCGCATTGCGCAAACTGGACTTGATGCGTGCCGACATGGGTAGCGTCAACCCCGTCATCGCGCCGCAGATGACCGGCCTCATTGAAGGCTCGCTGAAGGATTTGGACACCCGCATGGCCGAGGCGCGGATCGCTCGTGCCAAGAACTTCGTTCGTGCCGAGCGCGAATTGAAGGAGCGCGTCGCCAAGCTGCACGATCGCTTGCTTACTACCCAGCAGGATTTCCACCTCACGCCCGACCACGTTCTTATGGCTGTGAAGACCGGCCTCGCGTTGGCGGGCCATCCGCCGCTGGAGCCTGTCGAGCTGGCGGGCATGCCGTCGCGCAGCAGCGTCTTCCGGATGCCCGCGCTTTCCGGTTCCTGGGCGCGCTGTCTGGAGGGATTGCGTCATCCGCACACTCAGCGGATACGGCCCATCACCTTCGACCACAACGTTGCCAGTGGCCGGGACGACGTCGTGCTTGTCCACCTGAATCATCGCTTGGTGCAGATGTGCCTGCGCCTGTTGCGCGCCGAGATCTGGGCGCAGGACGACGTGAAGAAGTTGCATCGCGTCACCGTCCGTACGGTGCCTGACGCGCACATCGACGGATCTGCAGTGGTCGTTGTCTCGCGGCTGGTCGTCACCGGCGGCAACCACCATAGGCTGCATGAAGAGCTGACTATTTCGGGCGGCTACCTGCGGGACCAATCCTTCCGTCGCGAGGAAGGCGTCACCCGTATCCAGCAATGGCTGGATGAGGCAAAGCCCACCACCGCAGCCCCATCCTTGTTCGATGCGCTTCGGACCCGTTTCGACCGCCAGCAGGAAGCCATCCTGAAAGCAGTCGATGCCCGGTCGAAGGAGCGCCTCCGGTCCCTGACCAACACCCTTCAGACGCGCAAGCAGCAGGAAATTGACGACATCGGCACTGTGCTCGACGAACTGGAACAAGCGATCCATTCCGAATTGAAGAAAGGGCAGCAGCCCGAACAGCTTTCGCTCTTCACCGAGGACGAGCGCACGCAGCTTCGGCGCGACATCACGGCGCTGGAAGTACGCCTCGCGCGCATTCCCAATGAGCGGCAAATGGAAACGCAGACCATTGAAGCCCGCTACGCCAAGCTCGACGATCGTACCTTCCCGGTCGCCGTGATCTTCATTATTCCGGAATCCGCCGGAGGATCCGCATGAGCATCCGCGACATCCACCACGACTGGCTCTCTCTCATCGAGATTTCCGGCCCGTTCCTCGCCGTTCCGGTGTTGAGCGAAGCCTTCCCGCAGGGGTTGGAAGATCTCGATGCGGCCAAGCGCAAGCGGCTGCGGCAAACCTACGACGAATGGCGCGAGGCGCAGGAAACTAACGATCCACGTTTTGTCGACCTGCATGGGGCGTGGATAGACGAAGTCTTGTCGCGCGGGCTGGAACTCAACGAGGACGGTCGTGGCGACGTGCTGAAGGGTAAGGACTGGTGCGCCCAGCATTCGAACGTCAGCTTGCCAGAGCATGGCGTGAGCCTATCCCCGGATTTTGCGGTCGTCGGCAACGGCGACAAGCTGTTGATGCTCGTCCATGCCTATGGGCCGGACATCAATCTCGATGCCACCTCGAAACAGGACGGCTGGGCCAGCACACCATCGGAACGCATGGTGACGCTTTGCCGCGCCAAGGGATGCCGTCTCGGCCTCATCACCAACGGCGAACGCTGGATGCTGGTCGATGCGCCGGTGGGCGCCATCACCACCTTCGCCAGTTGGTATGCGCGCATCTGGGGGCAGGAACCCGTCACGCTCCAAGCCTTCGTCCACCTCTTGGGCATCCGGCGTTTCTTCGTGGACGAATCCGAACAACTTCCTGCGCTGTTCGACCGCTCTCTGAAGTTCCAGGACGAAGTAACCGACGCCTTGGGTGAGCAGGTGCGGCGCGCGGTAGAGGTACTGGTCCAGGCGCTCGACAAAGCCGATCAGGACCGCTGCCGCGAGTTGCTGCGCGGTGTGAAGGAAGCCGAACTTTACGAAGCCGCGCTGACGGTGATGATGCGGCTAGTCTTCCTGCTGTCAGCCGAAGAACGCGGCTTGCTGCTCTTGGGCGACGAACGCTACGAAGCCAACTACGCAATCTCGACCCTGCGTATGCAGTTGCGTGCCGAATCGGACGAGATTCTGGAACGCCGCTGGGATGCCTGGTCACGCCTGCTGGCCGTATTTCGCGCTGTGTATGGCGGTATCGAGCACGAAAACCTGCGCTTGCCCGCGCTGGGCGGCTCCCTGTTCGATCCGGATCGTTTCCCCTTCCTCGAAGGCCGCGCCCGTGGCTCGGATTGGCGTACAGATGTCTCCAAGCCGCTGCAGATCGACAACCGCACCGTCTTGCTCTTGCTCGAAGCTATCCAGCAATTCCAGGGCCGTACGCTGTCATATCGCGCGCTGGACGTCGAGCAGATCGGCTATGTCTATGAAGGCCTGCTGGAACGTACCGTCAAGCGCACGACCGAGGTCACGCTGGAGCTCGATGCTACCAAGAGCGCTCAGTCGCCTTGGGTCACGCTGGCCGAACTCGAATCCGGACGGCTGGACGGTGCAGAGCGACTCGCAGAACTGCTCCAGCAGCGTTCCGGCAGTTCCGCTAGCCGTGTGCGCAACGATCTAGCGCGTCCGGTGGACGATGCACTCGCCGATCGGATTTTGACGACCTGCCACGGCGACACGGCGCTGCGGGATCGGATCAAGCCGTTCGCCCATCTGGTACGCACCGATCCTTGGGGCTATCCGTTGGTTTATCCCTCGGGAGCTTTCGTCGTCACCACCGGCTCCGACCGGCGCGAGACCGGCACCCACTACACGCCGAAGTCGCTCACCGAAGCCATCGTTGTAGAGACGCTTACGCCCATCGCCTACGTCGGCCCGGCGGAGGGCGCGCCCCGCGCAGACTGGACGCTGAAATCGCCCACTGAACTGCTTGACCTGAAGATCTGCGATCCAGCGATGGGGTCGGGCGCGTTCCTCGTGCAAGCCTGCCGCTGGCTGGCCGATCGGCTGGTGGAGGCATGGGCTCAGGCCGAGGCTCAGGGCAGTACGGTCGGTGCCGATGGGCGGGTGGCGGAAGCCTACGCCAACGTTGAGCCGCTGCCCCGCGACGTCGAAGGGCGCACCATCGTCGCCCGGCGCTGCATCGCCGAACGCTGCCTCTACGGAGTCGATCTGAACCCGCTGGCGGTCGAGCTAGCCAAGCTCTCCATTTGGCTGGTGACGCTGGCGAAGGGTCGGCCCTTTGGCTTTCTTGACCACAACCTACGCTGCGGTGACAGTCTGCTTGGCATCCATCGGCTGGAGCAACTCACCGAGCTTTCGATGGACCCCACGGGGCAAGGCCAGCTTCGCCTGTTCGGCCAGAACGTCGAACGAGCCGTGCACGAGGCTTCCGAACTGCGCTCACGCCTGCGCGAAGTTCCCATCCGTGACATCCGCGACGTAGAAGCCATGGTGCATCTGGATGCCGACGCGCGTCGAAGGCTCGACGCGCCGGAACGCATCGCCGATGCTCTCGTTGGGGAGGTATTTGCATCGGGTGGCCACGGTGCGACATTGGATAATGCATTGATGGCGCTGACCATTCGGGCCGAACAGGCCATCGGCGGTGACCGCAACGTGCTTGCCTCAATGCACCGGAGGTCGCTCACCGCGCTCTCCACCGATCTAATCGCCGACAAGCCTGCGCGTCGGCCTTTCCATTGGCCATTGGAGTTTCCTGAGGTGTTCGCGCGCGAGTGCGGCGGCTTCGATGGCATCATCGGCAATCCCCCCTTTCTTGGTGGGCAGCGCATCACTGGTGTCGCAGGTACTGCCTTCCGAGATTGGTTGGTCGCGCGCATCGCCGAGGGGCGCCGTGGCTCGGCGGATCTGGTCGCCTATTTCTTCCTGCGGGCTTGGGGCTTGTTGCGAGAAGGTGGTGGTTTTGGATTGCTCGCAGTTAACACGATTGCGGAAGGCGACACGCGGCAGGTAGGCTTGGAGGCAATGGTCGGCGGAGGCGCCGTCATCCATGCTGCCTACCCGAACGAGCCTTGGCCGGGAAAGGCTGCGGTTATCACCAGTCGCGTGCACGTCCACAAGGGCGACTGGCAGGGCGAACGCTCGCTGCTTGGACGGCCGGCTCGCTTCATATCGGCATTCCTGTCCGATCGCGAGGAATGGAGTCCGAAGCGGCTAAAAGCCAACGAGGGAAAGGCCTTTATCGGTTCTTACGTGCTCGGCATGGGCTTCGTGCTCTCACATGACGACGCGCGGCAGATGCTGGATGCCGATCCGAAGAATGCCGATGTCATATTCCCCTATATCAATGGAGATGATCTTAATTCGCATCCGGAGCAGCTGCCGAGTCGTAGGGTAATCAGTTTTTGGGATTGGACTGAAGAACGTGCACGGAAATATCCACTACCTTTCGAACGCGTGCAGTCATTGGTTAAGCCTGAAAGGGATAAGCTTGGTAACAATCCCAGCGCCGAAGGCAGAAAGCGAAAATGGTGGTTGTACGGACGAGATGCAAAGGCCCTGTACCATGCCATTGGTCGCGGTCATCACTTTGAGCGGCATCCTGAAACTTGGTCACCAAGCGGGAATCGACCACCTAGGGTGCTACTGGTTACCCGTGTCAGCAAGACATTGGCGTTCACGTTTGTTGACTCCGACATTCTCTTCTCGGATGCAACCGTCATATTTCCATTCGAACGCGGCAGGGACCTCGCTCTATTGCAATCGAACTTTCATGCCATCTTCGCTTGGCAGCATGCATCGCGTCTCAAGAGTGATCTGAGATACAGCCCAACGGACGTACTCGATCCGTTCGCTTTCCCCGATGGATTCAGTGACGTGTCGAACGGTCCACTCGATGACTTGGGCGATCGGCTCCACGAAGGGCGCATCGAAGTTATGCGGGCCAACCGCATAGGCCTGACCAAGCTCTACAACCGTTTCCATACTGATACAGAACGCGATCCGCGCATCGCCGGGCTTCGCGCATTGCAGCGCGAAATTGATATCGCTGTCGCGCGCGCCTACGGCTGGGACGACCTCGACCTCGAACACGGCTTCCATGACGTGCCGTACCTGCCGGAAAACGACCGCTCTCGCTTCACTATTTCGGAGACTGCGCGCGTCGAAGTGCTGCGGCGGCTGGCGGATTTGAATCGTCAACGGTACGAAGAGGAGGTCGCCAAAGGGCTGCACGCCGACCCCTCACCGCGTGCTTCTACCCGTGCCCCGCGCGCGGGTCGGACGATCAGCGCCGTAATGGTTCAATCATCCCTTGACTTCGAGACAGGGGTTGCCCTCGGCGCCGACGGTGCCACACCAACCACAGCGATCCTCGACTTCCTTCGCATGCATGACGGCTGGCGCGCAAAAGCCGACGTCCTTGCGGCTACTGGCATCACGGACGCTCAGTGGAGCGCCGCGATCACAAACCTGATAGCAGTTGGCAAGGTCGAGCGCCAAGGTGAACGGCGCGGAACTCTATACCGATCAATCGAATAGCGAGGAGTGCTCCGTATGCCATGGAATCCAGGACAACTCGTTCGTCATATCGATGATCCGGCCAAGATCGGCACGATCACCGATCAGACTCGTGCGCGCACTTCCGGCTCTCAGTATCGCGTGAACTGGAATGGCCGCCTGGACTGGCACTATGAGGAGGAATTAGTTGCAGCCGATGCAGGCGGTGACGATCCTCTGGAGCTGATCCGTAAAGGACGATATGGACGTGTGGATGATCTGCGCCAGTTGCTGACGCATATCCATCTGGCCGGGCGTCTGGCGAACGTCGTATATGCCATGGGTTTAACGCAGACCGACTTCTACCCGCATCAATACAAGCCGTTGCTGACCCTACTGGATTCCCCCGTCAACGGCCTGTTGATCGCGGACGAAGTGGGTCTGGGCAAAACGATCGAGGCGGGATTGATCTGGACCGAACTTCGCGCCCGCTACGACATGCGCCGACTGTTAGTGGTGTGTCCCGCCATGCTTCGGGAGAAGTGGCGGTTCGAGCTTTCGTCACGCTTCGGTCTGGATGCTCGTGTCGTCGATGCGGAAACGTTGCTGCAAGAACTGGATTCGACCGAGCATCGGGAACGCGCATGGATCGTCAGCTACCAAGGCATCCGGGTTCCGAGTGATTGGGATGCCACCGACAGCGACAAGCCTAAGCGGTCGGTTCGCGCCCGTCTTGCCGACCTGCTCTACCAACATGCCGATCAAGAATCACTGTTGGATTTGGTGATCTTCGACGAAGCGCATTACATGCGCAACGAAGAAAGCGGCGCATGGCGAACGGGCAGCTTGCTTAGGGATGTCAGCACGCACCAGGTGATGCTATCGGCGACGCCGATCAATCTCGGCTCAGACGACTTGTTCAACGTGTTGCGGTTGCTTGACCCAGATCATTTCGAGTATCCGGAGGATTTCCGAAACGTCGTCCTCGCCAATCGCCCGGTGATTGCAGCGAGTGACGTCGTGCGTGACCCGACGAGCGATGCCGACCAAATCATGGCGGCAATCCGCGAAATCGAGTCGTCACGATGGTTCGAGCGATCTGAGCGTGTCGATCGCTTGATCGAAGAAGCCGAGGCGGTTACGGAATGGACGAATGACAGGCGCATCGATATCGCAGCCAAACTCGAACGGCTCAACTTGCTTGCGCACATCATCAGCCGCACGCGCAAACGGGAAGTACAGTCTGATCGAGTGTTGCGTGACCCGACCGTATTCGAGGCAGAGATGTCGCCCGTGGAGCGAGAGCTTTATCAAGCGATCACCGAAGGAACGCGAGAGTATGCACTGGCCAATGGCATTGAGCACGGTTTCTTGCTCTCCACGCCACAGCGTATGGTTGCCTCCAGTCCGGCTGCCTTGTTGCGGACTTGGCGCGACGACGGGCTGGATGCCGATGCAATGGCTGCGACGATGGACGAACTCGATGAAGACGAGGAAAAGCTGGCGGAAAGGACATCGGGCCTCAAACGCTGGTTGGCGAGCAGAACGCTGCGCCAGTTCGAGTTTGGTGATCTGAGCAGGAACGACTCGAAATTTGCCGAGCTTTCCAAAGCATTCAAGCGATTCATGGCCGAGGATCGAGAAGCCAAGGCGATCGTGTTCACTACTTTTCGCGGTACGGCGCGCTATCTCGTCGAGCGTCTCTCCGCCGAAAACGTGGAAGCTGGGCTATTGATGGGTGGCGCTGACTTCGACAAGGAGGCCGTGGTCTCCGGTTTTCGCGAGGATCGGAATTGCCGTGTATTGGTCTGCACCGACGTCGCTGCCGAAGGTGTGGATTTGCAGTTCTGCCGTCTCGTCGTCAACTACGATCTGCCATGGAATCCGATGCGCATCGAGCAACGTATCGGGCGTATCGATCGCATCGGCCAACAGTCCAAGCGCATCTTGGTGTGGAACTTCGTTCACAAGGAGACGATCGATGCGCTGATTCTCGCGAGATTGGCCAAGCGCATTGGCGTTTTCGAGAGCACCTTGGGGGAAACGGAGGAAATTCTCGGTCAAGTCAGAAAGCTCGAAAACGTTTTATTGTCGAAACACCTGACCGTCGACGAAGAGGCACGCTTGATCGAGGAGGTGGCGCTTGCGATCGAAAATGCCAAGCGAAAACAGGAGGAACTGGAACGAGAGGCGATCCAGCTGGTGGCCCACGGTCAGCAGTTACTGGCGCAGATCGAAGCGGCGCGCGGCGATGGAAAGATCGTCACCCGCCATGACCTGATCCGCTACGTCGCTGGATCCCTCAGGAATGCTCCCGGTTGTCGCTTCCTTGCGGCGCATGGTGATTCCGACACGTTCGACATCGGTTTGAGTCCCAGCGTTGCTGCAGAATTGGATGAGTTCGTGAGACGGGAGAATCTCGTCGGGAAGACTGGCCTTGCCTCCGGTCAGACGAAGCGTTGTCGCTTCACCGACAGGATCACCGACAAGCCCAAGCCAGGCGAAGAGATTGTCCATCGCTTTCATCCGATAGTTCGTTTCCTGTCGCGTAAAGCTGAGGGGGAAGAAGATCGCTTTCCTCTCTATGCTGCCAGAGTCGCCGCCGATGGCGTCAAGGTGGGCCGATATGCACTGATGACCCGATTGGCAAGCTTCTCCGGGGTCAAGGAGGAGGAGCATCTCCTTGTCGCTGCAGTTCCACTCGACCGTGATCTCCCCCTCGACGATCGGCTGGCGGAATCCTTGCTCGACTCGGTCAGGAAAGAGGGCGACGACTGGCCGACGGCGGCGGTCGATATCCCTCCTGATGTCGGGGTGATGGCCGCAGAGCTAATTGAGGAAGCACTCAGGGGTCGGTACAAGGCCATCAAGGATGAAAAATGGCGCGAGAACCGAGATCGCACCGACGTGCTTTCGCAGCTATTGGACGACCACGTTCGCAAGAAGCGTGAGGGGTTCGAGAGGCGGATCAACAGCCACGAATACTATGCATCACTGTATGGGAGTAGTCCGGACGGAAAACGACGCAAGGGCTTGGCGAACGCAGAGCGCAAGAAGATGGAGGATTTTCTGGCCCGGATGGACACCCGCCGAGCGACGCTGGCACGTAAGAGCGAAGCCTTTTCGGCTGAAACGCGTGATATCTGCGTCTTGCTCGTGGACGTGGTGCGGGCGGGAGATCGTCCATGAAGAGTTGGAAAGAGCAACTGCGGGATATCAAAGTGAGGTTGCGCGAGTCGGCACGTGGCAGAGAACGAGGAGATGAGCAATCCGAGGTCGAGTTCGAGCCGGCACCCTCCTGGCTGAATGGCGACGGTACTATCCCGAAGAGCCCATCTACTGGGAAGCCCGTCCAGCAATTCGCGACATCGGACAATGTCGGGACATCTGCCGACAAGCCGTCGGTGCGACCCGGCAGGTCATTGCCGCCACCCTTCAGACCTCACATCGATGGTGGCTGTTCCTTGATCATGCCCGAGTGGAGTGCCGTCGGTAGATCGTTGCAGCATCCTGAGCATCGGGGCGGAAGATCGACACCCATGGCCGTCAGAATCGGGGTGGATTTCGGAACTGCTTTTACAAAAGTAGCGATTCGAGCGGGCATTGATCTGGCACCCGTGGAATGGTCTCCTGTCACAGGGGACCATTCAGAGACTGGGCGCTATGTGGTGCCCGGTCTCGTCGTTCGTGCGCCAGATGGCGTGTACGGTTGGAAGCGGTTCACTGAGACCGATATCCAAGGGAATCTCAAGCTCCCGGTCATAGAGATGGCCGGATCGGATGAGTGCCCGATAGCCACCGTGGCGTACCTGGCGTTGGTCATCCGATACTCGAGAGCATTCTTGTACCGGAATACGGAGATCGGTCGAAAACTCGTCGGGCGTTCGCTGCGCTGGGAACTGAATATCGGTTGCCCCACCAAGCCGCACGAGAACCCCAAGGTCATTGAGGCATTTCGGCGCATTGCTCGAACGGCCTGGTTGTTGGCTGCGGAAGAGCAGATCAAAGAGCAGGATGTTGTGGCTGCATGGAACTTGGTCGAGTGCGACACAGACCTCGAGGCAGAACCAGGTGTCGTTCCGGAGTTCGTCGCCCAAATTGCGGCGTATCTTGGGTCTTCGCAGGTGAAGGAAGGGCTGCATGCGCTGATCGACATCGGTGCGGCCACCCTTGATGTAGCGACCTTCAATATCGTCTTGCAAAATGATCGAGCGTCTCCACCGCGCATTCCAATCTTCTTTTCTGCAGTTCGCCCGCTCGGAACTCACTATCTGCGCCACTCCCGTCATTCCAGACTCGACCTTGAGCTTTCGTGGAACGACGCAGCGCCCGTCGAATCTGCCGAGGACTTCGGGCAACGAAATGGCAAACCTCTGAACGAGGTCATTGCAGTTGATGAGGAGTTCGTGGGACAAATCGTTCGCTGCATTGTTGGGGTCATTGAGGGAACTCGCACCAATGTACGGGGAGACCCGCGTAGTGCGGCGTGGCGCGAGGGCTTGCCGATGTTCGTCACTGGCGGGGGGGCGAATTGCGTCCTGTATCGCCAAGCCATTGAGGCGGTGCAAGGAGAAGTGAGGTTACGAGTGGAGCAGCGACCGAGTTCTCCGAGACATTTCCGACTCATCGAATTGAATCCAGCCTCTGGAAATGTGCGACAAATCGGAGCAGGCGGCAGGTTGGGCGTGGCGCTCGGGTTAACGGAGGATGCAGAGAGCATTGCCCGTGTCGTCCCACATCGTGACATTGAGCCAATTGCCCACGGCACGAGGGAACGTGTCGATCAAACGGAACGGTATGGAGATCGATGATGAAAAGTGATTCGAACATCGAGATGACCGGCCATCCCAACGCGTGGATAGCCGTCGATCACGGTCTTTGCGCCGATCGTAGGCTCGGGCCCTACACCTTGGTCTTGAAAGGCGATCGTTCCCTGTATCAGGACATCGCAGAGGACGCTTGGGTGCTTGTCCTGAACGCCGCAGGGGCGATCGTCCGTGTCGGGCGGGTGCTGCAGCTTCGTTCCGACCTCGAAACCACCACGATCTTCTTCGACAGGCTGTCCACCGCCGATGACCCAGTGCCGCTCGCCAGCGTTTCGCTGGCCCCGCCGTCGTTGGGGAACGTTAGGCGCATCCTGTGGGACGAGTTTGTCGCAGCCTTGTCCACGGCGCTGCATCAAACCGTCGATGGCGTGTTGCCGGTCGAAGATCGGGCCTACATCCGCGAACTGCTGCAACTGGCCGCGGTGGACGACCTGCTCGGCCCGGCTGGCGGCCCGCATGAGCGCATCGTGGACATGAGTGTGCGCGACCGCTATTTGGTCGGCAAGCTGGCACCTCGCGACGATGCTCAGGGTGGCATCGAAGGGCTGGAAGGCCCCCTGGCTGAAGACGATTTGGAGGAACCCACCGACCCAATCGTGCCGGGCCAGCATGAACCGGGGGCCGAGTTCGGCACGGCGACCGGGCGGGTGGAGCCGGAATCTGACTCCACCGACGAGATCGACGCAGCCAGCAATCAATCCCTGGTGCCAAGCAGCTTCGGCATGACCTTCTGCGTCGATGGCGACGTCGAATGCATTGAGGTTGAGGCACGTTGGGGCAGCTACGAGCGTGTGTCCAACGAAGAACACGAGCTGACGCGACCCAACGGACAGAAAGCCAAGGTCTGGCAGCGCATTCCTTGCGGCGGGAAGCTGATGCTGCCGCTCACCGAGGGCGTGATTCGCCATCAGGCACCGGACGCAAATCGGCCGGCGGTGCGGATACAGGGTTCCATCCGAGCCAAGAACGCCAACGGCGACCGATTGGTGACGCTGTTCCTGATCAACGCTCAGAAGGAGCTCGACACCAACCGCGACACCGCGTGGTTGTTTCAGCCAGAATTGATCGTGCGCGCAGAAGGGGAGGCTTCGTCTCGGAACATCTTCCGCCGCCGCCCCGTGCTGGATGCCGACGGGAATGACCCGGAGCGCGAATCATTGGAGATGATCTACCGCAACCGCGTGGAGTTCGCGGTTGGGCATGGAGTTGCCATCCACGCCGAGACGGCGGACGATGTGACGCTGGCCACCGAGGTGCGCACCACCGTTATGCCGCAATACGAAGTGCAGGTCACGGAGACGCCGGGCCTTGACCCCTCCGACCGAGCAGCGATGAGGGAGATGGTGGCGAGCGGTCTGCTCGACATGCAGCGCCTCGCCACGCTTGGCGTGGATGAGTTGGTCGCCGCCCTGAACTTGCTGACGAAGGACTATTTGGCGTGGATTGCCGAGCAACGGGACCGCATCGGCGAGGATGTGATTGGGTATGACACGTCAGCGGCGGAGGCACTGGAACGGTGTCGGGAAATCCAATCGCGCTTGCAGCACGGCATCGATACGCTGAAGAACGACGAAAAGGCGCTGGAGGCTTTTCGTTTCGCCAACCGGGCGATGGCCATCCAGCGCGTGCGCGGCCAGTACGCGCTTGAAGTGCGGCGTGGCCGGGACGTGACGGTCGATCAGTTCGACCTGCCGAAGAACCGAAGCTGGCGTCCGTTCCAGTTGGCATTCCTCCTTCTGTCGATTCCGTCGCTGGCAGACCCAACGCATCCGGATCGCGTGCAGCCGATGGAGGCCCATGCCGATCTGCTGTGGTTTCCCACCGGCGGTGGCAAGACTGAAGCCTACCTGGGCGTGGCGGCCTTCACGATGGCGATCCGCCGTCTGCAAGGCAAACTCGGCGGCTATGACGGCTCGCGCGGTCTGGCTGTGATCATGCGCTACACCCTGCGCCTGTTGACTCTGCAGCAGTTCCAGCGCGCCACTGCCCTGATATGCGCGATGGAAAAGCTCCGACGCGATGCACTCGTACAAGGTGATGAGTCTCTCGGCAAGGAGCCTTTCAGCATCGGGCTGTGGGTCGGCAACAAGGTGACGCCGGGTACGACCGAAGAAAGCCACTATGCCATTCAAGCCCTGCGAGATTCAGGAAAGAACAAGGCAGGACGTACCTCACCTATTCAGCTCACCAGTTGTCCTTGGTGCGGCTCAGCGATCGATCCTGGAAAGGATGTTGTTGTTGATAGGGATCGTGGCCGAACAGTGGTTTACTGCGGCGACAAGAAGAGTAGTTGCGCATTTTCTCGCGGCAGATCGAGCAATCTCTCGCATCCCGGCATCCCGGTACTTACGGTGGACGAGGAAATTTACCACCGCCCCCCGACGATGATGATTGCCACCGTGGACAAATTCGCCATGATGGCGTGGCGCGGTCAGGTGCGCACGTTGTTCGGTCGCGTGAGCCAGGAATGCGAGCGCCACGGCCTGCTGTGGCGCGAGGCAGACTGTACCGGCAATCACACCGCCGGGAAAGGGCTGCCTGCGGTCAAGGTCAGAATCGTCGCGCCGATTCGACCGCCCGATCTGATTATCCAGGACGAGTTTCATCTCATCAGCGGCCCGCTAGGCACAATGGTCGGCTTGTACGAATCCGCCGTCGATGAGCTGTGCGGCTGGATGCTTGATGGCAAGACGGTCAAACCGAAGATCGTCGCGTCCACGGCGACGGTGCGCAAGGCCAAGGAGCAGGTCAACAACGTGTTCATGCGACGCGTATCGGTGTTCCCGCCGCACGGCTTGGACGTGGAGGACAACTACTTCTCGGTGCAACGCCTGATCGACGATCAACCCGGACGGCGTTATCTGGGCGTGTGCTCGCCTGGTAGTTCGCGCCCTGCGATGCTGATTCGCGTCTATACCGCTTTCCTGACCGCAGCCCAAGCCTTGTTCGACCGCTTCGGTGAACCCGCCGATCCGTACATGACGATGGTCGGCTACTTCAACTCGCTACGCGAGCTGGGCGGCATGCGGCGCTTGGCTGAGGACGACGTGCAGACACGTTCCTACCGCGTGCGAATGAGCATGGTCGAACGCCCCGCGCTTGCACAGCGCAGTGTCCGAAACATCAGTGAGTTGACCTCTCGTGTATCTAGCCAAGACATACCCAAATATCTCGACCAGCTTGAAGTTAAGTTCAAGTCGGAGTTTGACGCTGTCACAGGCAAATACGAAACCAAATGGCTCAAGGATGACCTGCAAGCGATCGACGTGGTGTTGGCAACCAACATGCTGTCGGTCGGCGTGGACGTGAATCGCTTGGGCCTGATGGCGGTGAATGGCCAGCCCAAAGGGACCGCAGAATACATCCAAGCGACCAGTCGCGTGGGCCGTTCTTTCCCAGGTTTGGTCTGTACAGTGCTCACATGGGCGCGTCCGCGTGATCTCTCACACTATGAGACCTTCGAGCATTACCACGCGACCTTCTACAAGCATGTGGAAGCGCAGTCGGTGACGCCATTCTCGCCGCGCGCGATGGATCGAGGGCTGACCGGTGCGCTCCTCTCCCTGATGCGTCTGGAGAACGATGCCTTCAGCCCGAACGTGGGTGCAGGAGAGCTGAACAAGTCCGACAACCCGGAGATCACCAAAGCAATCGACGTGCTGGTGCGGCGTGCTTGGAACGTCGGTGAGACGCCCACCATCAAGAATCTGGCCGAGCGTGAATTAAAGGAACGCGCGGACGAATGGGCGAAGGAAGTTAGCGTCCCCGGTCGCACGCTGGCCTACGAAAAACGCGGCGCGCAGGCGGCGACGATGGTCGCCCTGATCAAGTCACCAGGCATCCATGCGTGGGACAACTGGACGGTACCGATGTCGATGCGCGAAGTGGAGCCTGGCGTGCGCCTGATCATGAATACGGGACATATTTCGGACGACCAGGGGTGGAAGCCGCGTCCGATGCTGAATGACGAGGACTGACCATGACCACGAATAGAATACCCGTTGGGGAAGTCCGCCCCAGTCAACTGCTCTGGACATACGGGCCGGGCGCGCTGATCGACCTGCCGAGTCTCTCGGTGGTGACATTGGGCATCGACCAGTGGGAGAAGGATCGGTGCCAGCCCATCGGCGAGCCGCGCCTGCTCGCCGCGGTCCGCAAGGTGCTCGGACCGCAGGTGGAGAACCTACGCGTACCGCCATTCCAGAAGAGCGAACTTGTCGACCCGTGGTCGGCAGAGGCGAACATTGGTGTGCCAGTGCGCCCGTTCCCGCGCTGGATGCGGTGCGTGAAGTGCGGTTTGCTGTCGCCTTTTGATGCGGGACTGTTCGAAATTAAGGAAAACCGCTTCCGGCCGGAGCGAACCCGTTTCTTGCACAAGGGATGCCGTGGCTCGAAGGGCGAGCAGCCAGCGAAGGACGCCGACGCCGTTCCGGCTCGCTTTCTTTTGGCCTGCCGCGATGGCCACCTCGACGACTTCCCTTGGCGATATTTCGTGCACGGCGGCAACAGCCCTTGCAATGGGTCGCTCAGGTTCTTCGAGAGCGGTGCCTCACTACAGACTGAAAACCTCTGGGTCCGATGTGACGGTGACAATGTGCATTGCCGAGGCGTCTCACGCAGTCTTGCCCAAGCCTTCGGCAAGGCCGGGAAGGAGAATTTGCCAAGCTGCCGAGGCAGGCATCCGCATCTCGACCATTTCGACGAAGAGTGCGACGAGGAAGCGCGTGCAGTCCTGCTGGGCTCGACGAACAGTTGGTTCCCGATCACCCTGTCCGCGCTCGCCATCCCGCAGGCCAAAGACCCGCTCGGCCAACTGATTCGGGACGGATGGGCGATCTTTCAAGGTGTCACGGCTGAGGCTTTGGTGCCGATCGTGGTTCAAACGCTGAAGGTTACAGGTGGACTTCCGGGCATCGAAAAACATTCGGCATCGGACATCTGGGCAGCCATCGAAGCCCATCGAAACGGTGGTGGCCAGGAGATCGTCGGCGAGGCCGATATTAAGGGGCCGGAGTGGGAAGTGCTCACGGCCGCCAATCCGCCTGCCGACTATCCGCACTTTATGAGCAAGAAGGTCGCTACGCCATTAGGTTTCGAGAAGCACATCGGCAGGGTGCTGTTGCTGGAGAGGCTGCGCGAGGTCAACGCCTTGTTGGGCTTCACGCGCGTGGAACCTCCGGAGGAGACGAGCGATCCCAACGAGCGCCCGCAGAGGGCAGGTCTCGCGCGCCGCAAGCCGGATTGGGTTCCCGCGAATCAGGTTCACGGCGAGGGCATCTTCATCCAGTTCGATGAAACGGCCCTGCGGACGTGGGAAGTGCAGGATGGCGTCAAGCGAGTGAACGGAATGCTCGACGGCGGCCATCGCGGATGGCGCAACTCGCGCCACCTCGATCCGAACGAGGGGTACCCTGGCATCCGATACGCCATGCTCCACACACTATCACATCTGCTCATCCGCGAACTGGCGCTGGAGTGCGGCTACAACGCGGCGAGCATCCGCGAACGCATCTACGCGGACGTGTCGGACGCGAGTCCCCAAGCAGGCATCCTAATCTACACGGCGGCAGCCGATTCCGATGGGACGCTGGGTGGCCTTGTCGACCTGGGCCAGCCGGAAAGTCTCGGTCGCTTGCTCCGTCAGGCGCTGAACCGATCGAAAATTTGCTCATCCGATCCGCTGTGCTCGGAACATGATCCGGCCAAAGACCGCTCGTTGCACGCGGCGGCCTGCCATGCGTGCAGCCTGGTCGCTGAGACCTCGTGCGAAAGAGGCAACCGTTACCTCGACAGATCGTTGCTGGTGCAGACCCTCGACCGAGGGGATGCAGCGTTCTTTGCGGGACTGTGACATGGAAAGACTATTGGAAGCCATCACAGCCGTGGTCTGTCTTGTTTCGCCGGAGAAGGTTCGCGCACTGGCGGGCAGGATTCAGAAGCTCGGGGACGTGAAGGCGAACGCCACACTGTCCGATGTCGTTGGCACGGCTACAGCCAAGATCGTCGTCGAACGGCTCGCCGATGCGTGGCGAGCCACGTCGATCGGCTGCAGCGAGTTGGCCTCAATGCTGCTCGCCGCCAGTCACGCGTCCGAAAATGCTTCAAAGCACCAGTCCACCGAACTCGTGTGGACGGGGCCGACGACGCCATTCGTCTCCGCGCGCCGAACCGAACAGGCGTTACTGCAAGTCATTGGCGCGACCAAGCAAACTCTATTCGTTACCAGTTTCGTTGCCTACGATGTCTCGACCATAGTTAAGGCACTGAACGACGCGAACGCACGTGGCGTGAGCATTTCGATGCTGCTCGAATCGTCGCAGGACCACGGTGGCAGCATTTCCTTCGACGTGATCGGCAAGATGCGGGCGCTGGTTCCCTCCGCGAAGCTCTATGCTTGGCGTGAACGAGCGGCCTCGTTTGCGGGCGGGCGGGTTCACGCCAAAGTCGCCGTTGCCGACGGTGACATGTGCTTCATCACCAGCGCCAATCTGACGGGGCACGCAATGGAGCAGAACATGGAAGCTGGCGTGCTCCTCACCGGTGGGCAGGTTCCCAAGTTACTGCTTGATCATTTGCAGGCGCTAGTCGATACGAAAACGGTCTCACCTGTCTGACCCGTTACCTCGCAACCCAACCACCAAGACAAAGACTCTCGTCAGATCAGTCCCAGACGACTTCACAGCCAAGATATTCTCGAAGCACGATTTTCACTGCTAATCCGTTAGCATGGTTGACGCGAAAGCGGTAGTTCCCCTCTTGTACGGCCAGCCATCCCTCGGTGAAAGCATCGGTACCGACGACGAGCATCCGCTGCATCGCCCGACTCCCGACTTCTGGCCAAACATCAAGCGCATCGTCGCCACTTTCGAATGCGGCGCGCTCGCCTGCCGTCATGACCGACAGAGGCTTGAATCCAAGATATGATGGTTCGTGGAGTTGTGGCTCGTTGAACTCGAATGCGGTATGACAACGCGCCAACTTGAGGACGACGCGACTCACGCGGTCGTTCTCGGCTACCCAGACGGGGCCTTCCGCGCCAACCGTCCGTTCCCGCTGCAAGCGGGCTAAGAGCGAGGGGTTCGACCGTAAGATGCGGCCAATCTTTGCCCTGTGCAGTTCTTCGGGTGTGGTGTCCCCGGCGATGACACATTCGAGCAAACAGGCTAGATACTCTTCGTCGATCGAAAGGTCGTTATTACATTTGCGGCACGCGGGGGCCGCCATGAGATTTTCCGGATACGGCTCGTCTAAGAGAACTTTCGATGGGACGTGATCGACGGTTTCGCTTGGCCCGCCGCAGTGCACGCAGAACCCTTTGTTTCTATCGTCGCCGTAACATCGCAACTGCTGCATCTGGTCTGCCTCCAAGTCTGCGGTCCACATCGCGCGCTTTAGGCGACGCTGCTGATCTCACATGGTAGGGCAATCGACGAAAGCACACGGCGACATTTGTAACTTATTAGGGTTGCGCGGCCGGTTCTTCCTGCGAAGTCAGCGAAGGAGTCGCACGGTCGCTTTGCAGTCGGTCGTTAGGCGAGCAGCAGTGCGTCAAGCGAACCGCGCCGGCGATTGCATCCCAGAACCGGGAGCTGGGCGGAGTGCGGGCCGGCGCATGCTGGAGGCTGGCGTCGATCGGCACTTTGCTGCCCGGGCCCGACCGCGCTCGTACGGGGAGTCAGCATAACCCTTACAAGCCTGAGCTGTGAGCATCCATGTGTTTCCGCAATAAAACTGCCGGCAAACCGGTCAGAAATAGAAATTGGTCCATCTCTCAATGCAAAATTAATATTCTTTTTTGCCTAAGTATTTGATTTAAAAGGAGTTGTTGCGTTCCGGTCTCGGTCCCGGTATCTTGACAGCTCAGTGACCTCCTTTAGGCGACTTGGGTAATGACCGCGCTCGGCGAATTCATTCGACAGCATCGATTGGCAGCTGACCTCACGCAGGCCGAATTGGCGCGTCGCGTCGGGGTCGATTCAACCTATCTTGGAGCCATCGAGACAGGAAAAAAGCGGCCCAAGGGAGAGGCGCTTCTGGAAGGGATAGCGGAGTCACTGTCTCTGACCCGGGAGGGGAAGTATGAGCTTGTGATGGCCGCCAGACTTTCTCAGCGCACTGTTAGGCTTCCAGAAGAACTTACTCGTGCTCAACACGAGATCGTGCAGGAACTAGTGCGCGAACTGCCCCAGCTTGGTGAAGCAGACACCGATTCCCTGCAAAGCATCTTGGCTGCGTTCTTTGGCGTATGCGATCGACGCCGTAGCCTCCGGCCATCACCGTTGGAAGGAGAAACCAGAATGTAAAGAAAAAGCGCCACAGACCATGGGCCCGTAGCGCTTTTGGGTCGGAGCCTCATAGAGACGCCGGTTCGCACCTCCAGTCTCCAACGTCCCGTCCCAAGCGTCAAGCCCTTTTCATTGCCAGCCGTCCGCGGAGGGATTCGTGTCGCCAAAAATTGGTCGGCATGAGGCCTTCGCGCGGTAGCGCTCGCCCATTTCCCGACAGCCAACGGTAGTCGGGTTGGTGTCGTGCACCCCGGAAAAAGGACCTTCGATGTCGAGCATCCGTTGCTTCAAGACGCACTTATCCCAGCGCATTTCAACGCGCGAAACCGTTCGGCCACGCGATCGACGGCCCCACAGTCGAGAAGGGCTCGAAAGCGGCATCCGCCGCAGATTTTCAGGATCGCTGTCCTTCGGACCGGCCCATGCTCATGCGGAGGTTGGACTGACGCATGCGTGCGCGAAGCTGGATTCGCTGCAGATGCGTGCGGGAGAAAATGTATGCCCGAAGGGAGAGTTGCATGCCCGTGCGTAAAGTCATTACTCGGCGGTCGAACCACTTCAGAACATACATTCCGTCAATAAAAAACGGTCGCCCCACGCCTTGCGAATCAATGCTCGAAGGGATGTTTGCGCGCTTCTGTGAAGTGTCGCCCTTGGTGCGCAGTTATGAGGTTCAGCCGGAACGTGTGACGCTGGACTTCGGAGATCACACGGAGCGTTACGTCCCTGACATGCATGTCCAGCTTGCCACTGGTAAGGACGTCTGGGTCGAAGTTAAGCCGATGGTTCGTCTTAGGTCTCCCAGAGTTGCGAAGCGGATGGCAGCAGCGAAGGCTCAATTCGCAGCGATGGGACGGGAGTTTCGCGTTGTTACCGATGCAGTGCTTAGCATGCAACCGCGAGCCGCCAACATCCTTGAACTGATGTATCACAGGCGCGAACCGCTCAGTCTCGCAGACGCGAGCAATCTCAGAAGCTTCCTGATGAACGCTCGGCTTGAAACAGTAGCAGATCTGTCTTCGTTGGTGGGCGACCTTGAGGCGTGGAGGCTGCTGGGGCTCGGCATTGTGGGCATCGATCTGGACCTACCAATCACGAGCAACTCTGCAATCTATCTCCGGGGAGGGCATCGACATGCAGACATTTTCGCTTAGAGCCCGTCTGTGTGTACTCCTGCGCGGGAAACGATTGGTCCTTGTCAACAGATTGATGGACCACCGTCTCGCATTCAAAGACGACTTCGGGGAGCCGGTCGTTCTGTCAGAAGCCGATTTCTACCTGGCCTACGACAAGAAGGAACTGACTATAGACGTCGACCAGCCCTATCTCGATACCGTACCCCTCAGGACAAATGCACCCCCAGATTTAAGCTGCTTTGCGACGAAGCATTCCACTGAAGCTTTGCGCCGGCGGGCCTACCTTGATGCGCTAATAGGAATCGACACTGCGAGGCTTTCCGGCAACACCGAGTTGAGAAAGCAAATCGCCGACATTGCCCGCACCATTCAAGATGGGACACCTCCGAGTCCGTCCACGGTCAGAAAGTGGGTCACACGGTACGGGCTGACGAGGTGTGTCGTACGCCTTGTGCCAAAGCACACACAGAAAGGGCGCATGGCCGCGATTCGTGGGGAAATCGAAGACATTTTGACACCATGTCTTGAAGACGCCTACTTGCAACCGGAAAGGCCGACCGTCGCTCATCTCTACGAGGAGTTCAGGGGGCGGATCCAGGAAATCAATGCGCGACGTCTACCGGCAGATCGGCTCAAACTACCCTCAATAATGACGGTAAGGCGTTATATAGCGAAGCTGGATCCGTTCGAAGTGGACAGACTGCGTGAAGGGGAATTTGCTGCAAAAAGGAAACATCGGAACGCAATTGGAAAGCTCGAAATCGATAAGATACTCGACCGTTGGGAAATCGACCACACATTGCTCGACATACAAGTCGTAGATCCGGAAACCGGCGAGGTGATAGGGCGGCCATATCTGACTGTGATCATAGACCGGCATAGCCGCATGGTCATGGCCTTCCTACTACATCTCTCTGCGCCGAACACCGAGAGCGTACTTCGAACCATCGAGCGCGCTATCCGCCCAAAGCAAGCTTGGCTCGAAAAGTTCCCTCAGGTGATTAATGAATGGCGAGCGCGCGGCCTACCTCTATACCTTCTGCCAGACAATGCCGCGGAATTCCATGCCTATGATCTGATCCTCGCATTCAATGAGCTCGGAATTGAGGTCCTATTTCCGCGCTCGCGCGGTCCGGAGAAAAAGGGCGGCGTGGAGCGCTTCTTTCGCACACTGGCCGTGGACCTCATCCATCGACTACCGGGAACGACCTTCTCCAATGTGCAACAGCGGGGCGACTATCCCTCTGAGCAGCGTGCATGCATCACGCTTGCAAAGTTGGAGGAAATGCTCGCCCTGTGGATCGTCGATCGCTATCTCCAGCGTCCCCATTGTGGCCTAAACGGTCGCACGCCTGCGCAGGTGTGGAGAGACGGGGAATCACAACGTTCGCCTCGGCTTCCCCTTGATCTCGACTCGCTCGAATGCATCCTCGCGCATCGAGCCAGCGTAAGGCTGCATCACTATGGCGTGGAGGTCGATAGCCAGCAGTACCACTGCGAAGACCTCGCTGAGTTGCGGCATCGTCTCGGCGAGCGACCGAAGGTGGACTTGCGCTTCCGCGATGATCTGGGGCACGTATGGGTTCGCGATCCTTTAAGAAATACCTTCCTGCTTGTTCCCAATAAGGATAAGCGCATGCACGGTCTCAGTCGCGATCTGTACCGCGTTGCTCGCGCCCGTACCAAGAAAGAATCCAAAAACAACGCCCAAGCGAATGCCCACGCGGTTTTGGAGACGTACAGAACAATCGCTGCTGAGGCCAAGGCCGCGATGGATTCCAACAAGCTTCGCAAACGCAGGTATGCCGCCCAGTCCAGGCTGGATAAGGAGGGCAATGCCAGGGAAGCGCCTGCCGTCCAGCCCAACCTGGAAAAGCCGCAACTAGCCCTGGATTTCGATATCGAACCTCCAGCACTTCAAATCCGGCCGCGAGCATTTTGAACTCAGTCCGACATCTATGAGAGACCTCCATTTCTCCCTCCGTCGTCACTTCATCGAAACGCAGCAGGTGAAGCAAGTATTTCAGCGCATCGGCGATGTACATCATGATATGTTGCGGTCCGGTACGAGCAAGGGCCTTACGCTGCTCGGCGTGAGCGGCTCTGGCAAGACCACCGCTCTCCGACAATGCCTAGCTTCTTCGTTTCCGGACAGTCTGATCCCCGGGAAACTTCGCCGAACGTTGGAGATTGCTACGCCTTCGACCCCAACGAAAAAGAACTTGGCAAGCGCCGTGCTGACCGGATTGAATGATCCATTCGCTGATTCGCGTAGCCATACCGAAGGTGTAAAAACCAAACGAATAATCAAGCTACTCACGAACTTGCAGACCGAAATTGTTGTGTTCGACGAGGCCCAACACATCGTCGATTGCACGAGAAGCACCACCTATGAGGCGGCCGACTGGGTCAAAGAAATAATGAACGCGTGCAACATAGTTGTCGTGCTCGCTGGGCTTGAGAGGACACAGCAACTTCTCTGGACCAACGAGCAGTTGCGCCGCCGTTTCTCTGCAGTGGTACGCCTCAGGGGATACGACCTCTACGTGCGGGAGGAAGCAGAGCAGTTTGTCGCGATTCTCGCTGCGCTGCGCTCATTTCTTCCCGTGCCTTCCGTTGACTTCCTGACGAAGGAGATGATTCAGCGCTTCCACTTCGCGAGCAACGGCTTAATCGACTATCTGATCAAGGTACTCGACCACGCCACATGGCAGGTTCTAGTTGGACGGTCGAATGGGATCGACAGCAACCTTCTTTCCCAAGCGTTTCGGGACGAAGTATGGGCGGAGGCGCCGTTGGAACGTATCCCTTTCACCACGGAGTTCAATTTCAAACCGCTGAGCGGCACACGTGAACCGTTCGAGGTCTTCAATGGCATTCAGAGCTAATGCAATGCGTCGGGACTTCGAGCCTCAGCAGCGGACATTTCCGAGGTCAAAGGTCGAGTCGTTCCTTGGTACCCCCGGCTTTCGTCGCGGCTCACCAATCTTCCCCAGTAGTGTTGAATCGTATCCGGAGGAGAACTTCGAGAGCTATCTATTTCGTGTCGCAGAGCGCAATGGGGTGCCCACGATACCGGAAGTCATGCAGGCGCTCCGTCTTCCTGCGCGGAGAACGTATGCTCCAAACGAACACGAAGAGATTTGCTTTCGTCTCGACTACCGGCTGCGTAACCTCGTTCCAATAGAGCCAGTGCCAAGTCAGCACGAGGCAATGTTTGCTGGTCAATGGATTCGCGTCAAACATCTGATGACCTTCGCTACACGAATATGTCCTCAGTGTCTCGCGGAGGATGGCTATGGTCGAATTGGTTGGAAGCTGGTTCCACTGCCCGTGTGCGATCGCCATGGAACTTATCTCGTGGATAGCTGTCCTTGTTCCCCGAATCGGGCGATCGGCATACGAAGGCCTTGCTACTCGGAGTGTGAGTGCGGAATGGATTTGCGGTCAATCGCTTCATGCCGGGCGAGTGCAGAAGCTCGTTCGCTGGCAAGCCTCGTCATCAGGCGCTTGCTCAAGCAGCCAGTAGGCGATGCCGATTGTGCGCTTACTGGCCTCGCATCGATTCCACGCGAAATCTCTTGCACGGAGCTATTGGACATTATTGTGGTGCTCGGTTGCATGGACCCAAAGACTGGCAAATTGGGTCCTCGATACGGTTCGCCACCCAGCGAGCTGAGGCCGAATATCGCTCAATTCGAGCGGGCGGCCCAGATTTTGGCTGGCTGGCCGGAAAGTCTTCTTCCCTCTGTTCGAGTCTTGATCGCGCCAACCGCGTCCAAGGCCTTGTCATGGAGTGATCCGTCTGATCGTCACGATACAACGCGTCGATACTTGGATTCGGCCCTGTTCAAGTGGATTGCCGACGCTCAGTCGAGAGTTCTTCAGGAAAACATCCGCTGGATGTTGCAGTCTTTGGGCGCTGAACTGATTAGGGGGAAGACATGCTCTCACTAGCGGTGAGTGCGGCCCCTATGCCAGATGAGGGATTACTCGGCTATTTATCACGACTTGAGGGTGAAAACGCACTAGGATCCGGCGAATTGCTCCGACGATTTAGATCGATGCCGGAAGAAGAACTGTCGAGCATCTTCACGGCCGGAAATCACCCGTCGGGATGGGCGCATGAAGTCGCAGAGATCCGGCGCCCTTCAACCAGGCCGGCGCGGGTATGGAGTCATCGGATCTGGAAGTATTGTCCCCCTTGTCTACGACTTGCCGGCTACTGGCGTAATCACTGGAGCCTCACCCTGGTAGCTTGCTGTCCATTGCATAGCACCAGACTCATGGATCATTGCTCAAAGTGCGAAAGGAGAATCACTCGACAAGCGCTACTCGACTTCCGTTGCGACGAATGCGGGCAACCGCTGGCGGACGGCATTGCGGTCACGACACAGTCGCGGGGGGCGCTGTGGTTGGCGGCTGAGCTCGCTCGTCGGCTTAATGGCGCTCATCGCGACCGCGTGGAAGGGGTGCGGGCGCTCGGGCTCATCGAGTTGCACGAGTTGGCGCTGCGACTTGGTATTCGCGCTAGCCATACGCAACGTGTCAAACCATTGAAGGTCCGGGATGCCAGCCTAGTTCCCATAGCGCTGCCGATTGCCAAAGAAGCGGGGGAAACACTGATGACGTGGCCTGTGGGCATGAAGAGACTGCTCGGTCGTCTGTGCACTCAGGCTCCTCAAGAAAGTCGATGGCGGATTCAAAAAGCCGTTGGCCCCTTGTATCGAGATGTCTATCGATATCTCGATGGCCCTTGCTTCAATTTTGTGAGGAAGGCATTCGAGGCATATGTCGGGGAAGAGTGGCAGGCGCCGCTCGCGCGTCGCAATCGAAATTTTCCGCCCTCGGTCGTCCAACGGCACGGCTGGCTTAGCATAAGTAAGGCTGCGTCACGACTCGCTCTCCCTCCGTCACTGCTATTTCGCCTTGTAAATAGTGGCGAACTACGTGCGCTTGAGATCAAGCACAAGAGTGGCAAAGTCAGCCGATCGGTTGACCTCAACGAATTAATGGCAGCACAAAACACGCTGCGATCGGCGTTATCGCTACGACAGGCGTCCAGGAGCCTAGGCATTGGTCTGGAACGAGTGCGTCAGCTACTTGATGCGGGACTGTTGCGAGCTCTCGCTGGACGACCGAGGCCGGGAGAGAGATGGTGGATCGATCGAGAGAAATTGCCTGTGCCGGCAAACCGAAAAAGACGGAAGCGGAGGGAGGTGGATTCCGAATCCATCACGGTAGCGGACATCGCGAAATACCTGGTCGCCGATGCAGATACCTTTGTTGCCTTAATCGGTGCAATCTGGTCAGGTTCACTGTCGGCCGGCGTAGGCGCGGATCCCGCGCGAATTGGCGAGTGGCGTTTGGATCGAGAGGAAGTGGCAACGTGGATGCTTGAGAGGCACAAGACTGAGAGTGTCAGCCTGGTTGAGGCCGCTGACCAACTGGGCGTGAAGCAGGAGGTCGTGTATGCATTATCGCGGGCAAAGATCCTGACGACGAACGTCGTTCGGGTTGGGCGGCGCGAGGCGCGAAAGGTCTCAAACAGTTCGTTGTCGGCTTTCCGCGATCAATATGTGTTTGGCACCGAACTGGCTCGGCTTGCCGGGACGAGCCCGAAGCACTTGGCACGCCGACTCCTAGCCATTGGTATCCACGCTGTCGCAGGGCCAGGGGTCCATAACTGCATGTGCCGCCAGTATGTGTGGGAACGGAGTCAACAGACGTTAGACGTAGCCATGAGCAGCTTCGTTGGAAAACCCCACGAAAGAAGAGGGCTGGAACGATGAGCCCAACCCTTGCGGCCCTTATCGCACTACCGCCAAACCAACATGGCGGCTGGCGCCGTCAGCATGTGAATTGAAGGAGCATCGTGTCTGAGAAATTTGTTCCGCCCTCCTTTGATGGCTTTAGGCGAAAGGTCCACTATCTCCGCTCTCTTGTCGGGAAAGACTCGCTTCCGGTAAGTCGGGCCTACGAGGTAACCGCGCGCATATGCGGTCATCGGAGTTGGCATGCATTGAGTCGGCTACTCAAGAGTCCGACGCCGCAACTGACCATCTGGGATGAGGATTTGGATCACTCGGAACTGATGCGGCGACGTGAGGTTCAGGTGTCAATCCTCATGGAAGAAGCCGGGGTAGCCAAGTCCGAGGCAGAGCACATCCTCGATATCGTTCGAATCTCCGCGAGAGTGGGATGCGAAGTGGTGGCTCCTGAGGCGGACGCCGACGTCAACGCACGGGTCGATGCCTTGAGGGATCGGCACGTTGAGCCGAAGACGCAGCCAGTGCCGTCGGTCATATACCGGAAACGTCGAACCCTGGTGCGTAAAGCGGTGTCATAGATGGGCTGGGGGATTTGCCGACGCGGTCGACGGAATCGACATGTCAGCAGTGCGCCCAGCTGACATTTGCCAGGAAATCTGGGCGGCGGTTCCCGCTGGCACGAGCGACACTGCGGTTAACTATTCAGCATGTTAGTGGTTGTAAACATGCTGAAGGCACTGCATTGTGTGGGAAATGACAAGAATGCCGAACCTCAAGGACTTGACGCCGAAGCAGAAGGACGCGCTCATCATGGATTTGGTGATGCGTCCGAATGCGTTCGAGGCGCGGCTGGAGTAGGATAGTCACAACTCAAGCAAGCCGCCTTCGACGGATGGCCTGAAGCGCAAGCCGAAGTCGCTGCGCGAGCCGGGGACGAACCAGCAAGGCGCTCAACCGGGGCATCAGGGCAAGACACTCAAGTGGATGGCGGACCCGATCATACGGTGATTCATCCGGTGGCCGAGCATTGCGAAGCCTGTGGCAGGCGCATCGCGGCAGATCAGGTCACGGTGCTGCCGCAGGGCCGCCAGGTCATCTAGTTACCGGCTATCCGCTTTGAGGTTACCGAGCATCGTGTGCAAGTCGCGCAATGCCGCTGCGGCAAGACCCATACGGGTCAGTTTCCGGCCGGGGTAAGCCAGGCGGTGCAATATGGCCCCCGAGTCAAAGCGGCAGCGGTCTATTTGACGCCGTATCAGCAAGTGCCGATTGACCGGGCAGCGCAGGCCTTGCAAGATTTGTTCGGGCTGTCGGTAAGCACGGGCACCATTCAAAACTGCATCAACGAGACCGCCAGTGCCCTGGCACCGGCGCTCGAGCAGATCAGCCAGGCGATGATCGCGAGATACATAGCTAGAACTGGGGCGCGCGCGTCGAACTGGATGGCGGTTGACGATGATGACGGTGGTTGGCCAGAAACTCTCGGGAGCCGGTTGATCGTGACCGACAGCGATCTCGGACTCTCGTGCCCGAACACTCAGGAAACGCTTCGATCGAGAATACCGGAGTTCTATGGGAGGGACGTGTCATGGCTTTAGACGTGGACAGTCGGTTGAGGATGCCGCTCACTGTAATCGCTGAGCCCAATGTGGTGCTTGTTGCCTGGGAACTCATGCAGGTTCAGGTCGGCGCTGTGCACTTCGTTGGCCGCCGTCTCGACAATGGTGTTTGGCGTGTGAGTTCGACTGTGGAGAGTTTCGACGCAGGCCGGTCGGTCGGAGTTACACGCTCGGGACGCAGGTATGCCCTTCAGGGCAATCGTGGATTCGATGCGCACGGTGCGATTGCCTGGATGGCATGGTGTAAGGCTAACGGCGTAACGGCGCCGGTGAGGGTGCAAGCACGTGGTCGCATTGCGATATGTTGCCGCAAACAAACATTCTGTCTATGTGAAGAAGTGTATGTGGACGTTACTGGGGATCGATTATGTTGAGGGTACAAATCGAGTTGCTGCCGAACGGCGATGAGACGGCGAGTCGAATTCTTGGCGAAGTTACGATTGCAAACGATGGGTCCGGCTCCATACATACGGGAAACTATCTCGTCGTGATGAATGAATATGATGAGCGGATCCCAGGTCGAAAGGCCACTTACAGAACTACAGCCGTTATTGAGGACCTGGAGCGCGACATCGTGCGTCCGATGCAGATTGTGGGTGTGGCGCTCAGCTTCCTCGCGCCCGTAAAACGAAGCATCAGTAATACGACGGTATCCTTGGGCAGAATACTTGCCCGAGGCGAAGTCGATCCTGAAGTGGAGTAGATGTCTCGTAGGAAACTGCCATGCGCCTATACGTTGACTGCGAGTTCACCGACCTCATATGCCAAGAACCGATCAGCATAGGCATCGTCGGCCAGAATGGCGAAGAGTTCTGCGCTGAGCTCTGCGACATCGACGAGTCGGCGTGCAGCCCATTCGTCCGCGAGGTCGTGCCTCCGAAATTGTCCAGACTTCTGGAATGCACATACACCACCGGTATGTCTCCTAATTTATAAGAGGACTTAGAGCGCTACTTTCCAATGCTGGGCACGCTTGAGTCTAGTCCCCGCATTGGCTCTCTTCCAGAGCGCCTAGCTTCTCACGAAGGGTATCGACGATCCACGAAACAAAGGTTTCCCATCCCGCTTGGCTAATTGCCATGCCCTTGGGTCCCTCCATAAGCACACATTCCGCGGAGTCGTGTTCGGTCAGTTCAGGGTGCAGCATTAACCAGCGTGCTATTAGGCTTTCCAGTTCATAGGGGACGTCCTTCAGGTGAAGGTAAGTTGTGCTCCCATGGCTGAAGTACGGAAGACCAAGCGGCAACCATCCCGAAAGGAGGCGTAGTTTCTGATTTATTGCCATAGCGGAAGGCGTGGACTAGAGGATTTCCTACTATACGCCGAGATTGATGGAGGCAGGCACCGGATGACAAGACTTCGTTAATTCGCCGTGCGCGCGAATCTGACCTATACCCAGCGGTCTGCCAAGGTGGTCGAGGAGATCAAGGGCGGCCGCATGCAGGGACATGTCGTGGAAAGCGTGAAAGCCCTTCCCGCTGAGATGACACGCACGTTCTTCCTGGCCCGCATTCATGCCATTCACGATGTGGGTCCGGGGATGTGCAAGAAGGTGGTCTCTGATAAGACCGTACGACCGAAGCGAACTCGCTGAGCTTGACCGAGCGATGCACATAGGGTCGCGCTCACTTTGAGGTTGCTTTGATCATACGACGTTCAGCGGTGCCAAATGAAGCGTTCGATTTTCTCTGAGAACAGCCATCTGCTCATCCGGCTATCACGAACTTGCGACCTGTCGGAGCAGGTCGCCGAGACAGCGTGGAAGCGATCGAGGTCCGTAGTGCTGCGCATCGTGTAGCCCCGTCATCAGCGTATCCCCTCTGAATCCGGGTTGACGCGTGTGCAGCAAACCGCCAACTTCTTGGCTCGACCTGCCCCTCTGAGAGCACACATGCGGCTGCAATCTGTCTCGATCCGAAATTTTCGATGCTACCGTGACGAAATCACGGTGGGCCTGTCCGATCTGACTACGTTCGTTGGGAAAAACGATATCGGGAAGTCTACCGTCCTTGAAGCATTAGAGATTTTCTTCAACAACGAAACAGTCAAGATCGATAGCAGCGATGCCAACGTCTTCGCCGACGATAAGACGGTAGCCATCACTTGTGAGTTTTCCGATCTACCCGAGCCATTGACCCTCGATGCCGGCGCGGAGACGACGCTGGCTGCAGAGTATCTGCTGACTGCCAATGGAACGCTGAAGATACGCAAGACCTTTGACTGCGGCAAGAAGGCGGTCTCCTGCGAGGTTGCTATCCTGGCTAACCACCCGACGGCACCTGGTGTCGCAGATCTACTTGATCTGAAGGAGCGCGACCTGCAGCGACGTGTGGAAGAGCAGAAGCTTGCTGTTGCAAGAAAGGGCAATCCTGGCATGCGTCAAGCGCTTTGGGCAGAGGCCGGTGACCTTAACTTGGCGGAGGTCGAGATCCACGTCACGAAGCCGAAAGAGGACAGCAAGCGCATCTGGGATCAACTCGAGCCGCATCTTCCACTGTTCGCGTTGTTTCAAAGCGATCGTAGCAGCCGCGATTCGGATGGTGAGGTGCAGAATCCCATGAAGGCCGCAGTTGCCGCTGCAATCGCGGAGGTGCAAGATGATATCGAGCGCATTCAGTTGAAGGTGCGTGAAAAGGCCGAACAAATCGCCAGAACCACACACGAAGCGCTGAAGACCATCGATCCGAACCTTGCCAGGGAACTGACACCGCAATTCGCACCGCCGACGGCCTCCAAGTGGACTGGCCTCTTCTCAGTTAGTCTCGATACCGATGACGGTATTGCGTTGAACAAACGTGGCAGCGGCGTTCGCCGCCTCATTCTAGTGAGCTTCTTCAAGGCTGAGGCAGAACGCAGGCTACGCAGTGGCACCACTCGAAACATCATCTATGCGATCGAGGAACCCGAGACGGCTCAGCATCCCAACAACCAGCGCATCCTCATCGAGTCGTTCAAGGTCTTGGCGAGTGAGCCGGGGTGCCAAATCATCCTCACCACGCATAGCCCAGGGTTCGCGTCTGAACTGCCCACTGAAAGCATCCGATTTGTGACTCGCGATGATGGCTTGAAGCCGAGGGTCGAAGCAGGTGCCGACGTCTTTGGCAATGTCGCGGAGACGCTCGGTGTCGTCCCGGATAGCCGCGTCAAGGTACTCCTCTGCGTCGAAGGTCCAACGGATATCGCCGCACTAAAATGCTTGAGTCGGGCGTTACATGCAGTCGACCAAACGCTACCGAATCTCGAGACTGATCCGCGAGTGGCATTTGTGCTCTTAGGGGGCTCTGCTCTCAAGCACTGGGTCGCGGAGCACTACCTGCGTCAGCTTAACTGTCCTGAGGTTCATATTTACGACAGCGACGTCGCCAGCTATGGCGAAGCAATCAATGCCGTCAACCGCCGTGAGGACGGCTCCTGGGGCGTGCTGACTGCCAAGCACGAGATCGAGTGCTATCTGCATCCCGACGCGATCAGGGAGGCCTTTGGTGTCGATGTGGTTGTTGCAGATCAACCAGATGCTGCCGGCAAGGCCGTGCCTAAGTTGTTTGCCGAGGTCTTTTCGGCCCAGCAAAGATTCGACGGCGTGATGAAGGACACGCAAGCGAAAAATCGCTTGGCCGACAAGGCGTTCCCCTTGATGACCGCGGAGCGATTGGCTGCCCGCGATCCGGCGGGTGAAGTGCTCGGGTGGCTACGCAGACTTGGCGCCATGCTTTGACGCATTCCTACGACCACATCTTGACCAGCAGCAAAAAGCAGCCTGTCGATTCACGGCTGGCCTGCATGCCCTGCTGGCCCCGCTGAAACAGCAGTTGGACCACGCAGTCAACCGCGTGCAGGCACTGTGCTGACCCGGGTATGAAGATGATCGGCGCTTGCGTCACCGCGTCTTGAACGTGGCCAACGGCGGCAGCCCGGAGGGGCGTTGTGCGCAGGCAGTGCCTGCCTGCCGCCCGTCTTCTCGACACAATTGACGCAACTCAATCCCCGCTCTCAACAAGACGTTTCTTCGCATTCCTGCAGCCCTCTCCCGATCTCAACTGGCCGATCCCCTGGAACACTGGATGTCGGTTCGACCATTTTGAGGGTCATCCACCCGACAACGGAGAAAGGCATGACGGATATGCGAGAGGCATTGAAGCATGGCGACAAGACAAGCACAGACGGGACGCTGATTTCCACAGTGATCGGCTTCGCGCATCACGGTGTCAGTGTGGCAGCGGAAGGGGATCACGCTACCTGTCCGGCTTGCAAGGTGGGTGGCCCGGTGATGAACGACGCCTGTCCGGACTTCACACTCATGGACGGGCGCCAGATTCTGGTACGGGGTGCGAGAGTGATGTGCCAATGCACGGACAAGCCATGGGTCATCCCGTCACAGCAGGACTTCACCATTGAAGTGAACCGGACTAGCCATCCCCGACCCGTGACCGCACCGAGTAGCTACGCCCCGGTCAGTGCGGAGAAACTATCCGATGGGCCTGGCAGTCCCGTAGACGATTCGGAGCGTATCTGCGCGAACATGAGCAATGCGGAGTTTCGCAGCCTCATTCTCAGGCTACGTGATACGGCTATCGCGTGCTGTGCCAAGAGGCTGGTGGAGCTTCGGCGATGGGAACACGCGGATCGGGCGCGTGTGGAGACTTGGTTCGGTGTGTCAGACGAAAGGGTCCGCCAACGCCTGCTTGAGGGCATCCCTCGCATCGAAGCGATCCTCCGGAGTCTGACCGCCGACAACTTTGTTCGATACTCCGACGAGAAGATGAAGTACATCGGTTGCACGCCCAAGACTTCCAACAATCCGGAAATCGTAGCGGCCGTTTGCGCTCCCGATACAAAGACGCACACCATCGCCATTGCGCCTATATTTTGCGGGTTATCGCCATACGCTGACAGTGTCGATTCGCAGTTGCTAACGCTGGTGCATGAGGTTTCTCACTTCCAGGATGCAATGGCGACCAAGGATCTCTTCTATCGGATATACACATCCAAAAAGGAAGCTGCGGCAAAGAATCCGCGGTGCATTGAGAACTCAGATAACGTGGCTGCCTATGTCATTGTCTAAGTCCTTCCGCGCTGTCGTAGCAGTAGCGGCCATGCTCGCCCAGCCCGCTCTGGCATGCAGCTTCAGCATTGCATTCAACACCAGCTTTGAGCCTGATACCGATCGCCTGCCCGCCTCGGAAGTGCGCAGGCTGGCGGAGTGGATGATCGACGGGCCTGGAAAATATGAGAACAAGGAGAGTTTTCATATCGTCCTGTATGAGCACCCTCTCGCCGGTATCGGTCATGCGCGCGCGCGCGAACGCGTATCCCACCTGCAGCATTTGCTGACAACGCTTGATGTGCCGACCAGCAAGATTTCCTGGGAAGTCGGCCGTTACAGACCAGGCAGAACTATGGAGCCCCCCAATTTCGCGCAGATCGACTTCCTGCCGGGGTGTCCGCATCCTTGCTGTCCAGGTCCGCAGCCGATCCAGCAGACGCAATAGGCATGGACACGATGACTGGCAGCCTGTTGTCGCTCAACGCGCTGCGGCAAAGAACCCGCTGTGCATTGAGAATGCCGATAGCGTGGCTGCCCGGGTCATTGTCTGAGTACTTCCGCCACATCGCTACAGCCGCAGCGATCCTGACGCAGCCCGCCCTGGCCTGCAGTTTCGACATCTCCTTCAACAGCAATTTCGAGCACGGCGCGGATCGCTTACCTGCTTCGGAGGTGCGCAGGCTGGCGGAGTGGATGATCGACGAGCCGGCAACCTTTGAGAACAAACAGGGGTTTTACATTGCCGTGTATGAGGCTCCCTCCGTTGACGTCAGTCATGCTCTCGCGCGCAAGCGCGTATCTCACCTGGAACAGTTGCTGATGACGTTTGGTGTGCCGGCGAGCATGACCACTGTCGAAGTTCATCGCTACAGGCCAGGAAAGTCTGCGGAGCCGCCGGACTTTGCACATATCAACTTCATGCCGGGCTGTCCGCATCCATGCTGCCCGGGTCCGCAGCCGATCGAACGGGCGCGATAAGTACAAATGGCAGACCTCGCCAAGCCAATCGAAATGGAGTTCGCGCTATGAGGCCCGCTCCGCTCTTGGGCACGCATGGGTGCTCATGATGTCTGCCTCGCCGATCATCGAATTCCTGGTGTTCGCCGTTTAAGCAAGCGCACCGTCCGTGAATACATCCGTGCTACCGGCCCGCGCGCCCTCGGAGAACGGATCGCGCTTGCCGTTGTTGGCGCCATCGGTAAAGGGGTCGCGCTGGTCGATGCGCGCGCCGTCGGTGAACGGGTCGCGCTTGCCGATGTGCGAAGCGCTGGCAACGACCTGCTGCGCCGCGCCGCTGTATGCGCCTTCCGAGAACGCGTCGCGCTTGCCGTTGTTGGCGCCGTCGGTAAAGGGATCACGCTGGTCGATGCGCGCACCGTCGGTGAACGGGTCGCGCTTGCCGATGTGCGAAGCGCTGGCAACGATCTGCTGCGCGGCGCTGCTGTATGCGCCATCGGAGAACGCATCGCGCTTGCCGTTGTTGGCGCCGTCGGTATAGGGATCGCGCGCGTCATTGCGTGCAACGGATACGTTGTAGCGATACCCATGTTCCACGCCCACATCGGCGGCAAAAGCCGCGTGCATCCCGCCAGCGGCGGCGGCGAAGGCGACGATGGAAACAAGGCGCTTGGCGAGGGTGGTGACGTTGGTGACGTTGGTGGTGTTCATGATGAATCTCCAGGGTGATGTATCGGGCTGCGGTGGCGCTGTTTAGTCGCGGCCGCGTTGCGTCGCTGGCGGGACCATCTGGTCTTTGCTGCCACCGCCGCGCTACAGGAAGCATTTAAGGTGACCGATGTATCCGGCCCGTAGTGACTTGGCACCCGGCCGGTGAGCGTGCGTATCGCATCGGGCCGCTGATACAGACGGATACCAAGTCGGCTGTCGCGGCGGCGCGGCAAGCGGCGCCCGGTCTACATGGCTGATCAGGGAATGCGTTGTGAACGGTGCTTCGTCAGGGCGCGGTGCGCACGCCCTCGCGATGGACCGCTGCGTCACCCACGTATGTCACCGGCGCCCGCCGTCCGCGCGCGGCGCGCAGAACGCATGATTGGCGGGGTGCTGCGCGAGGCAGGACGATGGCTCCGGGTTCTGGCGCTGCGCCCGCGCTTGCGCGCGCGCCCGCTCGATCACGCTCCAGTCCGGGCCGGCGAATGCCGGCCATGCCGACAGGAGGGTGGTGACGCTGAACAGGGTGAGGAGAATCTGCTTCATGGCTGGCAACTTCATTCGATGCGTGGGGGTCCGGCGGGCGCCGCCGGGGGCGGTGGACGGATGGCCGCTTGCGCAGCGGCCATCCCGCCACCGGCATGTCGTTCAGAACGGCTTGGTCGGCAGGTACTTGCCGTCGAGCGTGATGACCGCGCGCTGGCCGCCTTCGGGGTCGTCCACTTTCTTGATGTCGAGCTTGAAGTTGATGGCGCTGATGATGCCGTCGCCAAACTGCTCGTGCACCAGCGCCTTGAGCGTGGAGCCGTAGATCTGCACGATTTCGTAGAAACGGTAGATGGTCGGGTCGGTCGGCACGCCGCCGGGGATGCTGCCGCGCACGGGGACGGTCTGCAGCTGGCGCACGGCGTCGTCGTCCAGGTCCAGCTTGGCGGCCACCACCTTGGCGGCATTCGCGGGCAGCGGGTGCTGGCCCAGCAGCGCGGCGGTGACGAAGGCCACGCTCAGGCCGGTGCCTTCGTTGATCTGCTCGAACGTCAGGCCCTTGCGGATCTTGGCGTCGATGATGAGGTCGCTCAGGGCCTGGCGGGGGGCTTGGCTGTATTGGGATTGGGTCATGGCATTACTCCTTGGARTGGATARAGACTGGGAACAGGGGGTGAAGCGWTCAGGCGGCGATCAGGCGGCGATCAGTTCGCGCCTGGCAGGGGTTGCGGATGCGCCGGGACGCGCCGCGAGGGAAACGAAGCGGTTGGTGTTGCCGTCCAGCGTGTCGATCGCGCCGGTTTCGATGTCGTAGACCCAGCCGTGCAGGTTCAGGCGGCCTTGCTCCAGCGCGAGCGCCACGGACGGGTGSGTCTTGATGTTGGCSAGCTGGGCGATGACGTTCTCGCGCACCATGGAGTCCACGCGGGCGTGCTCCGAGGCGTGCTCRCGGGCCTCGTTGACGGCCTTGGCGGCGTCCGCGTGATGCAGCCAGCCTTTCACGGCGGGCATGTGATCGAGGCACTCGCGCTGCGTGAGCAGCTCCGGCACCACCCGGCTATCCGAGCAGGCGATGAACAGGGTGCTGGGGCTCTGGCTGGTGGCCAGGCGCTTGAAGAGGTCCGAGCGCTGGGGGAAGGCGTCGCGCTGGAACTTCAGTACGCCGTCGATGATTTCTTGCATGTCTTTCGCTCCATCGGTTGATCTGGTGTGGATCGGGATTCGATGGAGCAAGAATGGACCGGATCAGCCATAGGGTCCAAGACCGATTCATTATCCAAACCATAGGCAACACCAATAGCTAGAACTGCCGCGGCGGCGGTGCCTTGTGCTTCGCCGGCATGGCCGGGCGTGGCTACGGCAACCGGTGCCGGGTGAGATGGATAGTCATGAAATCGATACGCCACGCCATATCCAGGCCCATGTCCCGCTCCTAACATTGGGCCCATCAACGCAGGGATCCCGCACCGGTCCCGCGCAACCGGGCCCCGGATGGTCTTGCGGTTTGCGCGGTCGGGGCGGCTCCCCGGCACAGGCCATTCAAAGGGAACAGACATGAATACGATTCAGACCGATGTCGCTGTGATCGGCGCGGGTACCGCGGGCCTTGCCGCCTATCGTGCCGCCAGGGCCGCCAGGGCCGCCGGCAAGCGCGCCGTCATCATCGAGGGTGGCCCGTATGGCACCACCTGCGCGCGCGTTGGCTGCATGCCCTCCAAGTTACTGATTGCCGCCGCCGAGGCGGCCCACGAACTGCGCCACACGGCGGCGTTTGGCGTGCATGTCGACGGGCGCATCCGCATCGACGGGCGCGAGGTGATGGATCGGGTCAAGCGCGAGCGCGACCGCTTTGTCTCCTTTGTCGTGCGCGGCGTGGAGAATATCCCGGCCGAAGACCGCATCCGCGGATACRCAAGGTTCGTCGACAACACCGTGCTGCAGGTCGATGAGCACACCACCGTGCGGGCCAGCCGCGTCGTGATTGCCACTGGCTCCAGCCCGGCGGTGCCGGCGCCGCTGCATGTGTTCGGCGAGCGCCTGGTGGTCAACGATGACGTCTTTGCCTGGGACGACCTGCCGCGCAGCGTGGCGGTATTCGGGCCTGGCGTGATCGGGCTCGAGCTTGGCCAGGCACTGTCGCGGCTGGGCGTGCGGGTGCATGTATTCGGCGCGCGGGGCGGCGTGGGCGGATTGTCGGATCCGGCCATCAAGGCCTACGCGGCCCGGACCTTCCAGGACGAGTTCGCGCTGGATCCGGCCGCGCAAGTGACCGGCATGCGCCGCGATGGCGACGAAGCGGTGATCACCTTCATCGACCACGCGGGCCAGAGCGTGACGGAGCGCTTCGAGTATGTGCTGGCGGCAACCGGACGCCACCCCAATGTGCGTGGCCTTGGCCTGGAGAATACCGGGCTGGAACTGGACGCCGGCGGCGTGCCGAGGTTCGACCCGGCAACCCTGCAATGCGGCCACGCCCCGGTCTTTATCGCCGGCGATGCAAACGATATCCTGCCCCTGCTCCACGAAGCGGCCGACGAAGGCAAGGCTGCCGGCGAGAACGCGGCGAACTACCCCGCCATCAAGCCCGTGCCGCGCCGCGCGCCGATCGCCGTGGTGTTCTCCGATCCGCAGATCGCCATGGTCGGACAGCGTTACGCCGACCTGGAGCCGGGCACCTTTGTCAGCGGCGAGGTCAGCTTCGAGGACCAGGGCCGCAGCCGCGTCATGCTGAAGAACCGCGGGCTGATGCACGTCTATGCGGACCGGGCCAGCGGCCGCTTTCTAGGCGCGGAGTGGATTGGCCCCCGCGCCGAGAATATCGCGCACCTGCTGGCCTGGTCCTGCCAGCAGGGACTGAGCATCGACCAGATGCTGGCCATGCCGTTCTATCACCCAGTGGTGGAAGAAGGGCTGCGCACGGCGCTGCGGGACGCGGCGGCGAGGCTACAGCAGTAAGCCGCAGCCTCGCCGGCGGGCGCGCTATGCGGCAGCGCCCGGCCCGTTCTCCGACCAGATATCGCCGGACCGCAGGACGTGGCCGAAATGATGACGCCAGAGCCTGATGCCAAGCCCGCCGGACACATCCAGCGAGGACCCCACCGTGAGGTCTTCGAGCAGAGTGGGTTGCAGCCCGGCATCGAACAAGGCAAAGCCGGCCGCCAGCACGCAGGTTTCGGTCTGGATGCCGCAGACCAGCACCCGGTCGAGGTTCAGGCCTTGCAGATGCGCGATGGTGTCGGGCGAAGGCGCGTAGCCGTGCTTCACGAACACCTGGTCGGCCGCGACCAGGCTGTCGTCTGCCGGCGCCGGCGCCCATCCCAGCTGGCGCCGGAACGGAGTGACGGCTTCATCGTGGCGCTCGACGGTGGCAACGGTTGGCAGCCTGCCGACCAGCGCGGCGACCCGTTCCACCAGCCAGGGCGGCGGGGAGAAGCTCGGCTGGATATCGATGATCAGTAGTGCCTGACGCATGGGCTCCTTGTCTGTCATTGCGCATGTTTCGCCCGGATCATAGAACAGTCACCACGGGTTTCGATAGCCCCGGCCGGCTGATCGTGCCGGCGACCCCGCCCCGGTTAGCCGCGGGCTGAAGGGAAGCTGAGGGGGCCTTCCACGATCTATACTCCACAACGGGAACGGCGGCGGCTGCTCCTGTACCTGATGGAGCACAATCGATTGAAACCCCGGATCCGCCACTTGCGCACTTGCGCCGCTTGCGCCAATCATCCCGCTTGCGCCACCTCCGTCCGCGCCCGCCGTGCGCGCTGTCCTCGCCGCGCCGGACATCAGGCCATCGCCCGCCATGACAACGCCCGCTAACTCCAATGTTCACGTGATCCTGAGCAGCGAGGGTCACTGGACCGTCGCTGTCGAGGGTGTCGGGCGCGTGACAAGCTGCATATCGCGCGAAGCCGCGATCGAGGCCGGCACGGCACTCGCGCTCGAGCACCGCGTCGTCCTCTACGTGCACCTGCGCGATGGCCAGTTCGACTGGTGGAAGGATTTCGGCGACGGCGGAACGTCATCGTCGCTCAACTGAGCGCGGTCAGGCTGCCTCGCCTGCGGCGCGCCGGGCCGCCCCGCGGCCGGAGGCGGGCGCCGGCGCGGAGAAGAAACACGCGCCCGCACCGCCGAGGCGGCGCTGCCTATGCCTATTGCAACTCGATCTTCGCAATCGCGGCCAGCCGCTTCCAGCGTGCGATCTCTTCCTTCTGGTAGTCGCGCAGTTCCGCCGGTGTCGAGAGGATCAGCACGGTGGACTGCCGCTGGTAGTACTCCTTGACGTCGTCGGCTGCGCCGGCAGCGGCGAACAGTTCGCCCAGCCGTTGCGCGATGGGTGCCGGCGTCCTGGCCGATACCGCCGCCGCGACCCAGTTGTAGGCCAGGAAATCGGGCACGCCGGCCTCGGCGGCGCTCGGCACGCCCGGCAGCAACGGCGAGCGCTGGGGCGCGGTATAGGCCAGCGCGCGCACCTTGCCGCCCTTGACCAGCTCGATCGCCCCGCTGGCGTCCACCACGGCGAAATCCACGTTGGCGGCCATCACGCCGTTGATGGCGTCGCCGGCGCCCTTGTACGGCACCGCGGTGGTCTTCATGCGGCTTTGCTCGTTGAGCCATTCGCTGTACAGCGTGTACGAGACCGAGCCGGTGCCATAGTTGAGCGCGCCGGGCCGCTTGCGCGCGTCCTCCACCAGCGCCTTGAGCGTGTGGTACGGCGAGCTGGCGGGAACGATGATCAGGCACGGCCCGCGCGATAGCAGCGTGATGGGTGTGAAGTCGGTCAGCGGGTCGTAGGGCAGCTTGCGGAACGTGGCGGCGTTGGTGGACAGCGTGGAGTTGCTGCCGATGAACACCGTGTAGCCGTCGGCCGGCGCGCTCAGCAGCGTCTGCACGCCGATGAAGCCGTTGCCGCCCGGCTTGTTCTCCACCACCACGCCCTGCCCCGTCAGCTCGCCGATCTTCTTGGCGAACATGCGCGCGGTGGTGTCGGTGCCGCTGCCCGACGGGAACGGTACGATAAAGCGGATCGGCCGGCTGGGAAACGCCGGCTGCTGCGCCAGGACGACGCCGGGAATGGTCGCCAGGGCCGCGGCGGCAAGCGCGCCCTTGCCGGCAAGGCTGGCAAAACGGCGGCGCGAACAGGTGGTGGAGCGGGTCATGCGGTCTGTCTCCTTGGTGCTCCGCCCGGCAGTGGGTTCTCCCGGTGCGGATATGGCATTGATTCACAGCGCGGGGCGGCTGGCCCGCTAGCGCTTCAGGCCCAGCAGGTCACGCGCGATGACCCAGCGGTGCACTTCCGACGGCCCCTCGTAGATGCGCATCAGGCGCGTTTCGTTGGCCATCTGCTGCAGCGGCATTTCCTTGGTCATGCCCATCGCGCCGAAGGCTTGCATGGCGTGGTCGATCACGTCCCAGGCCATCTCGGTGGCGAACACCTTGATCATCGACACCTGGGTGCGCGCCTCGTCGCCGGCGTCGATGCGCGCGGCGGCCTCGTAGGTCATCAGACGGCAGGCATGGATGCGCGTGGCGGCATCGGCCACCCACCACTGGATGGCCTGGCGATCGGCCAGCGCAGCGCCGAAGGTGCGGCGCTGCGGCGCGTACTCGCACAACATGTCGAGGGCGCGCTGGGCGCGGCCGATGCACCAGGCCGCCATCTGCACGCGCCGGCTCGACAGCCGTGCCTGCATCGGCGCGAAGCCCTGGCCTTCCACGCCGAGCAGTTGCGTGCCAGGAATGCGGCAGTCTTCCAGCACCACCTCATAGGTGGAAGCACCGCCGATCATCGGGATGCGCCGCTCCACCTTGAAGCCGGGCGTGCCGCGGTCGACCAGGAAGGCGGAGATGCCTCCGCGCGCGCCGCGCGCCTTGTCGGTCACCGCCATCACGATGGTCCAGTCGGCGCGTGCGGCGCGGCTGATCCAGATCTTGCGGCCGTTGAGCACCCAGTCGTCGCCTTCGCGCTCGGCGCGGGTGGACATCATGGCCGGGTCGCCGCCCGCGCCCGGCTCGGAAATGGCGATGGCGGAGATGGTCTCGCCCCGCGCGTAGGGCTCCAGGTAGCGCGCGCGCTGGGCCTCGTCGGCGGCCTTGAGCAACATGCGCAAGTTGGGCGAATCGGGCGGCAGGTCATAGGGCGTGATGGTCTTGCCCAGTTCCTCGTTGACGCCGACCATGGCCACCACCGGCAGGTCGGCGCCGCCCATCTCGGCCGGCGCGTCCAGGCCCCACAGTCCCAGCTCGCGCGAAAGCCCGTCGAGCCGCGCCTGTTCCTGCGGCAGCAGCGCGAGCTGGCCGCCCTGCGCCTCGCGCGCCAGCACGCCCGCTTCCAGCGGAATCAGCTGCTCGCGCACGAAGCGCGCGACCAGGTCCTTGAGCATCTGGTGCTCTTCGTCCAGTGCGAAATTCATGCCTTGTCTCCTTGTCTTTTGTGCGCCTGCATTGCGGGCTGCATCAGGCCGCGTTCCTGCCGCCCGCCACCAGCGCGATCTCGTCCGGCCCCAGCCCGGCTTCGCGCAGGACTTCCTCGGTGTGCTCGCCCAGCCCGGGCGCATGGCGGCGCAGCGACAGCGGCGTGGCGGAAAACCGCGTCGCCGGCCGCATCTCGCGCAGCGGGCCTTCGGTGGGATGTTCGGTCTGCTGGAACAGCCCCACCGCCGCGAGGTGCGGATGTTGCGGCAATTCGTCCGGCGTGCAGATCGGCGTGGCGGGAATGTCGAGCTCGCCGAACAACGCCATCCACTGCGCCGTGGTGCGCGTGGGCGTGATGTCTCCCAGGTGCTGGTACAGCGCGCGGATATTGGCATTGCGCTGGGCACGGCTGGCGATGTTGTATTTGTCCGCCAGGTCGTCGCGGCCCACCGCGTGGAAGAAGGCCTTCCAGTGGCGGTCGGTATAGGGCAGCGCGCAGATCCAGCCGTCGGCGGTCTGCGCCGGCCGGCGCCCGCCTTGCAGCAGGCGCGCGTAGCCGGCGGCACCGGTGGCCGGCTCGAAGGTGAGCCCGGCCAGGTGCTCGGCCATGACGAAGCTGGCCATGGTTTCGAGCATCGGCACTTCCACCGACTGGCCGCTGCCATGGCGCTCCCGGTGCAGCAGCGCGGCCAGCACGGCGTTGGCCAGGGCCAGCCCGGTGGTCTTGTCCGCGATCAGGCTCGGCACGTATTCCGGACGGCCACCCGCGGCCGAGCCCAGCGCCACCAGCCCGCAGGCGGCCTGGATGATGTCGTCGAAGGCTGGCTTGTCGCGATGCGGTCCGTCCTGGCCGAAGCCGGTGGCCACGCAGTAGACGATGCGCGGATTGAGCGCCGCCACCGCGGCATAGCCGAAGCCCAGCCGCTCGATGGCGGCCACGCGCATATTGTGGACCAGCACGTCGGCACCGGCGATCAGGCGGCGCAGCGCGGCCGCGCCCGCGGGCGTCTTCAGGTCCAGCACCACGGAGCGCTTGTTGCGGTTGAGCGCCAGGTAGATCGAGCTCATGCCGGCATGACGCGAGACGCCGTTGGCGCGCATCAGGTCGCCCTCCGGGCCTTCAACCTTGATCACGTCGGCACCCAGGTCGGCCAGCGCCTGCGTGGCCAGCGGGCCCAGCACGACCGAGGTCAGGTCGAGCACGCGGATGCCGTCCAGCGGGCCGGCCGAAGCCGGAGTTGGCTTGTGCATGTGGCCTCCCTCAGCGGCGCTGGAATACTGGCGCACGCCGCTCGGCCATGGCCGCCACGCCTTCGCGGAAGTCGTCGGTGGCGAACTGCACGCGCTGGATGGACAGCTCGCGCCGGTTGGCCTCGGCGATGCGGTCGGCCAGGCCGAGGCGCAGCGTCTCGCGCGTGCTTTCCACGGCCAGCGGGGCCGACGCCGCGATCTCGTGCGCCAGCGCCAGCGCGCGCGCGCGCACTTCGCCCTGTGCCACCAGTTCATCGGCCAGTCCGATGCGCACCGCCTCCTCGCCGCCGATGCGCCGGCCGGTATAGAACAGCAGCGCGGCCTGTTGTTCGCCCACCAGGCGCGGCAGCGTCACGCTCATGCCGAAGCCGGGATGAAAGCCCAGCCGGTTGAAGCTGGCGCTGAAGCGCGCCTGCGGGCAGGTCACGCGAAAATCCGCCACCAGCGCCAGGCCCAGCCCGGCGCCAATGGCTGCGCCCTCCACCGCCGCCACGATCGGCTTGCGGTTGCGGTAGAGCTTCATGGCCTGCGCGTAGAAGGCCGACGGATCGCGCGACACGCTGCCCTGGTCCGGCGCGCTGAAATCCGCGCCGGCGCAGAAGGCGCCGACACCGGACGACAGCACCACCGCGCGGCAGCTGTCGTCCTCGTCGAGCTGCAGCAGCATTTCGGCCAGCCGGCGCATGACATCGGCGTCGACGAAATTGTGGGGTGGGCGGGAGATCTCGATCTGCGCGACGTGCTGGTCGCGGGACAGATGGATTTTCGGCTGGGATGCCAAGGTCATGGCGAAGGCTCCGGGTGGATGATGGAGAACGGGGAAAGGCCGCGCCGCCGCTTGCCGGCGCCGCACCACTAGCCGACAGTATTCGCCGATGCCGTCGGCGGCGCTACACTACAATTTCGGATACCGAAATTACTGGCGGCTCGCAAGGTGCGCCAATCCACTCGCATGCCCGCTGCCACCTCGACCCGCCAGATCACGCACAGCACCGGCCGTTTCACCCGCCAGACCGAAGGCAGCCAGTCGCTCGAGCGCGGCCTGACGCTGCTGCGTGCCTTTCGCGTCGGCTCCTCCAGCCTGACCAACGCCGACCTGGCCGCCCGTACGGGCCTGCCGCGTCCTACCGTGAGCCGGCTCACGCGCTCGCTGGTCGATGCCGGATTCCTGCACTACGACACCACCGAGCGTGCCTACCGGCTGGCGGCCGTGGTGCTGAGCCTGGCCGATGCGTTCCGCCATGCCACCGTGGTGGCGGATATCGCCCTGCCGCTGATGCGCAAGATCGCCGAGGCGGAGAAGGTCAACGTGGGGCTGGCGGTCGGCGACCAGACTGCGATGGTCTACCTGGCATCGGTACGCCACAGCCGCGACAGCGTGTCGCGCACGCGGCGCGTGGCGCCTGGCACGCGCGTGCCGATGGAGCTGACGGCGATCGGCCTGGCCTATCTGGCCGCGCTGCCCGCCGGCGTGCGCGAAGACCTGGTTGGCAAGATCGCCGAGAAGGCCGGCGAGCAATGGCCAGGTTTGCGCAGGGAGGTGAGGCGGGGCATCGCGCAGGCACAGGCGCTGGGCTATTGCAGCGCCAACTACCAGCCCGGTCACCTGACCGCCGTGGGCGCGGCCTTCCGCGGGCCGGACCATCAATGGTACGGACTCAATATCAGCTTTCCGCACAAGGCCAGCGAGAAGCCGCGCGATGTCGAACGCTACGCGCCGCTGCTGCTCGGCCTGATCGCGCAGATTGTGGCGGCCTGCGGAGATGGCGCGGCCGCGTGAATGCAGCCCGGCAGGGCTCAGGCGCCGGCGTGCGGCGGCTTAAGCAGCGGCATCGGCATCAGCAGCGGCATCGGCGGCGGCAACGTTCGCCGGCTCCGGCGGGCGGTTGCGTCGTTCGGCATGGGGTTCCGGGCATCGCACAGGCGCGGTGTCCGGGCGCGGCCAACGCGGCCAACATCACGGCCCGGTGATCGGCAGGTGCCAACGGATGCGTGCTTGCGCCGCGTCGCACGCAACGGCACGCGGCTCCGTGCCGGATGGCGCTTGCATCACCATCCCTGCCCTCGCCGCCACGGCGACGGCGACGAAAATTGCATTTTTCGCAAATATCATATTCATTAGCTAGGGAAGCCAGAACGGATGAATAAACACAGGCCCCCGCTTCGCGGGCCGCCAGCATTGCCTTGCCGGGACCGGTGCGGTGCGCCGTCGCGCGCCTTTGCGCAAAGCCCGGACCTGCGGGGAGGGACCATGATCACCATCGCGCTGAAAGCTGCACCGCGCCGCGACTGCGAGGCGTTGTTCAGCAGCGGCCAGGTCAACCCCACCCGCGTTGCCCCGCTGCCAGCGCGCTCCAGGTCGCTGGTGCTGCCAGGCGATCGGCGCGATTGCGCGTAGCCGGCCAGACGCCCATGCCCCGCAACTACTCGGAACTCGAGATCGTCATCGGTACGGATAGCGATGGCAGGTACGAGGTGGAAGCGCGGCATCGCGTGCCGGAGGGCGACGCCATCACGCCGCGCGTGCCGCTGGCGCTGGCGCCGGACGCGCCTGCGCTGCGCGATGCCGATCCGCAGGTTTGCGGGCGCGCCCTCGCAGCCAGCCTGTTCGCCGACCCGGTGGTGCGCGACGCCTTCGTGGCCGCGCAAGCCGCGGCGGACGAGCGCCGCCTGGACCTGCGCGTGCGACTGCGTATCAGCGTGGAGGCGCGCGAGCTGCACGCGCTGCCCTGGGAAACCCTGTTCGACCCCGCCGGCGAGCACGCACTCTTCATCGCGCAGCGCTGCTTCTTCTCGCGCTATCTGTTCGCGCGCGAGATGCGCCTGCCCAAGCTGCGCGCCAAGAACGACGTGACGGCCGTGGTGGTGGTGGCCAATCCGAGCGGACTCGGCCCGGAACTGACGCCGATCGACGCGCCGGGCGAGGCCGCGCGGGCCGCCGCCGCGCTGGCTCCGGTGCCGGTCACGGTTCTCGCCGAACCCGGGCAGGCGTCGGTGGAGCGCTTGCTGAGCGCGCTGCGCGACGGCGTGGACGTGCTCTATCTCGTCTGCCACGGGGCGCTGGTGGACGGCGAGCCCATGTTGTGGCTCGAACGCATCGATGGCTCGCGCGACCTGGTGCCCGGCAGCGTGCTGGTCAACCGCATCGGCACCCTGGACCGCCCGCCCGGCCTGGTTGTGCTGTGCTCCTGCCAGAGCGCCGGCGCGGGCGCCGCGCGCGGCGGCAGTACACTGATGGCGCTGGGCCCGCTGCTGGCGCAGGCCGGAGTGCCGGCGGTGCTGGCCATGCAGGGCAATGTGGGCATGGCCACCATGAGTGCCTTCATGCCGGTGTTCTTCGGCGAGCTGCGCGATCACGGCGAGGTGGACCGCGCGGCCGGCGTGGCGCGCGCGGCGGTCAGCCAGTTCCCTGACTGGTGGATGCCGGCGGTGTTCACGCGGCTCGACAGCGGCCGCATCTTCTACCCGCCGGGCTTCGGTCCAGACGAAGGTGACGGCACCGATGCCTGGCACGCCGTCATCGAGAATATCCAGCATGGCGAGACCACGCCCATACTCGGCCCGGCGATGAGCGAGACGGTGTTCGGCTCGCGCCTGCAGCTGGCGCAGATGTGGGCCGAGGCCTATCACTTCCCCATGGCGGCGCACGAGCGCGATGAACTGCCGCAGGTGGCGCAATACCTGGCGGTGTCCCAGCAAGGCGTGTTTCCGCGCCGGTTGTTCTACAAGTTCGCCTACCAGCACCTGTGCCAGCAGTACCGCGACATCCTTCCGCCGGCGCTCTGCGCGCTGCGCAACGAAGACATCATCGCCCAGCTCGGCGACGTGGTCTGCGCGGTGGGACGCGCGCAGCGCCAGCAGGATGGCAATAACCCGTACCGCGCCATGGCCCGGCTCAAGCTGCCGGTCTACCTGACGACGGACCCCAGCGACCTGCTGGCCGACGCCCTGCGCGAAGGCGGCGCCGATCCCGGCATCCGGCTGTGCCGCTGGAACCGCCAGGCCGAAGCCTGCGACGACACGCTGGCCGAAGGCCGCAAGCGCGCCAATCCCAGCGCGCAGGCGCCGATGGTGCTCAAGCTGTTCGGCGATCTGCGCGAGCCCGGCTCGCTGGTGCTCACCGAGGACCAGTACTTCGACTACCTCACCAGCGTCTCGGTCAACCGCAATGCGATACCGCTTTCCGTGCGCGCACGGCTCAACGACAGCGCGCTGCTGTTCGTCGGCTTCGACGTGCAGTCGTGGGAATTCCGCATCCTGTTCCGCAGCATCCTCAACCTGGAGGGCGCGGATCTGCGCCAGGAGTACCAGCACCTGTCCGCCCAGCTCGACCCCAACAGCATCGTCGACCCGGTCAGCGCGCGGCGCTACCTGGAGCGCTACTTCCAGGACAAGGCGCGCCTGAAGCTGTACTGGGGCGACGTGGGCATGTTCACCACCGAACTGTTGCGGCGCCTGGAAGGATGAGATGGCAGCCAATCCCGCTCCCGCCAACGCCGCACCCGAGACCCCCGAGCCACGCGCCAGCGCGCGCGGGCCCTATATCGGGCCGATGCCGCTGGGCGAGACCGACCCGATCTTCGGCCGCGACGCGGAGATCGGGGAACTGCGCGACCGCCTCATCGCCGACCGCGTCGTCCTGCTGTATTCGCCCTCCGGCGCGGGCAAGAGCTCGCTGATCGAGGCCGGGCTGCGCCCGCGCCTGGCGGACCGCTTCGACGTGCTGCCGACCGCGCGCGTGAGCGTGCCGTACGAGGGCGAGAACCGCTACGTCACCAGCGTGCTGCACTGCTGGGCCGCGCGCAGCGAACTCAGGCCGCGCCCGGACGATACGCTGCTGTCCTGCCTGGCGCGCCTGGAAGACCAGAGCACGGGCGGCCGCACGCGGCGGCTGCTGATCGTGCTCGACCAGTTCGAGGAGATCTTCACGCTCGACAGTACCGACACCGGCGCGAAGCAGGCCTTCTTCGCGCAACTGGGCGAACTGCTGGGCCGCAGCGGCAGCCCGGTCTGGGCCCTGGTGGCGATGCGGGAGGAGTATTTTTCGTGGCTGGACGCCTACCGCGACCTGGTACCGACGCGCCTCACGAACACCATGCGCATCGACTTGCTGTCGAGGGAGCAGGCGCTGGAAGCCCTGCGCGGCCCGGCTATGGCGGCCGGCGTGGACTTCCGCGAAGACGCCGCGCGCCGGCTCGTGAAGGACCTCGCCCAGGTGCGCACGCGCGACGCCGCCGGCCAGGTCAGCCTGCGCGAGGGGCGCTTCGTCGAGCCCGTGCAGTTGCAGGTGGTTGCCCTGAGCCTGTGGCAGGCGTGCTTCGGGCCGGACGGGCCGCCCGCGGGCGGGGGCACCATCACGCTCGAGCAGGTGCAGCAGCTCGATACCAGCGCGGCGCTCGCCTCCTACTGCAATATGACGCTGGACGCGGCCAGCGGCACGCGGCTGCGCCAGCGCGTGGTGCGCGACTGGATCGAAAACAGCCTGATCACCGCCAACAATATGCGTGCCCAGGCAACGCTCGATGCAGGCTTGCGCAACTCCCCCACCGCGGCCGAGCTCGACATCCTGCAGCAATATCACCTGGTGCGCGCACAGAGCCGCCAGGACGCACAATGGCTCGAACTGGCGCACGACCGGCTGATCGAGCCGGTCCGCGCCAGCAATGCGCAGTGGCGCACCCAGTACCTGCCGCACTGGAAGCAGCTGGCGCGGGCGTGGGCGCTGTCGGGCGAGAACCCGGGCGTGTTCGGCAAGCTCACCTCCACCGAGGAACTCGACGACACCCTGCTCGAAGCGGAAGACCGGCACAGCGAAGCAGAGAACCGCTTCCTGGCCGCCTACCAGCGCCATCGCGCCGAGTGCGAGCGCGCCCGGCGCTGGCACATCTTCGGCTACTCGCTGGCGGGCGCCACGCTGCTGTTCCTCATCGTGGTGGTGGTGCTGGCGTGGCAGTTGCGCACGACCAAGCAGGACCTCGCCATGCAGAACGCCTTGTTCTCCCTGCTCAGCTCGCGACCGGCGCCGGACGCCGCGCTGCTGGCCGCGGTCGAAGGCACGCGCGGCCAACACAGCCATAAGCGTCCGGAAGCCTTCGATTTCCGGCGCTCGCTGGTCGGCACGATGAACCGCGCCCGCCATATCGAGACCTACCTCGCGCGCGCGGACCAGCAGATGCTGGCGGTGCAGGCCGATGCCGGCTATCGGGTCAGCGCGCGCCTGGGCGGTGGCCACTGGATCGTGGATATCACCGGGCTCGGTCCCGGCGGGCATACCGTGCGGCTCGACGAGACCGCGCTGCGCAACCAGCATCCCGAGGGCGTGCGCGTGGTCGCGCTGACGGGGGCCGGCACGCTGGCCACCGGCGGGCAGGACGGCAGCGTGGCGCTGTGGAATATCGCCCAGCCGGCACGCGCGACGGTACTGTCGCTGCCGGCGGGGGCCAGGCGCGAAGGCGGATGGGGTCCGGTCTCCGCGCTGTCCGGCGACGGCCAGCGGCTGGTGGCGGGCTACGACCGCGGCCGCATTGCGGTGTGGGATCTCACCAAGGCCGGGGACACCTGGCGCAGCCCGATTGCAAGCGGGCGCGCGCACGCGCTGCGCGTCACCGACGTTGCGCTGTTCGGCCAGGGCCGGCAGCTTGCCACGGCGGGGCGCGATGGCAAGGCCAGGCTGTGGCGCCTGCCGGATGATGCGCAGGCAGCGCCGGCGGTGCTGGGCACACCCGAGCAGGAGCTGGCCGCGCCGGCCGACAACACCGACTGGTTCGCCGGCTACCACAGCATCGCCGTCAGTCCGGACGGCAGCCTTGCCGTGGCCGGCACGCGCGGCGGCCGCATCAGCGTGTGGCGCACCGCCGATGGCACGCTGTGGCCGCGTGCGCTGCTGGGCCACGACGACGCCGTGGTGCAGCTGGTGTTTACCGACGACGGGCAATTGCTCTCGGGCGGCTGGGACGGCCGCGTGATCCGCTGGCGGCTCGAACCTGAGCGCATGCAATTCACGCGCAACGAGCTGCTCGACCTGCCAAGCCAGATCACCGGACTCGCGCTGGCGGGCAAGGACCAGCGCCTCCTGGCATCGACCGATCAAGGCGAACTGCTGCAGATGCGCTTCGACGCGCCGCGGCACCCGATGGCTACCATCGTTTCGCGCGGGCAGGACAGCGCGCCCCCGCTGCTGCTGGCGCTGGCCGGCATCGCCCCGCCTCTGGTTGCCGCGACCGAGAACGGCAAGCTCGTCCTGCTCCAGACCGAGGCGGGCAAGCCGGCCAGCAGGCGGCCCGTCGCCCTGCCGGCCGCCCCCGTGCGGGCGCTGGACTGGGCACGCGGCGCGCGGCGTCTTGCGGTGGCCGATGACAACGGCCAGATCTGGCTGCTCGCGGCCGACGGCAGCGGCAAGGCCATCCTGCCCGGCGTCATGGCCGGTGCCGGCGCCCGCCTGACACTCAGCGAGGACGGCCGCCTGCTGGCAATCCGCTCTGGCGAACCGGCCGAGGACCGTCGCCTCGAACTCTGGCGCCTGGCGCCCGATGCCGGCGCGGCCGCGCCGGCAGGATCTGGCTCTACCGCCACCCCAGCCGCGCCATCGACCGCCGCCGACGCCGCCACCTGCCGCATCCCGCTGCCCGATCCGCTCGTGCACGCCGCCTATGCCACCTTCAGGCCGGGAACGGCCGAGCTGGCCGTGGCCGAGGACGACAAGATCAGCCTGTGGCGGATCGGCCCACCCGGCGCCGATTGCCTGGATACCAAAGCGATCCTGGTCCAGCGCTTCGAGGCGTTGCCGCGCGGCCAGATCACCAGCCTTGCCTTCGACGCGCGCGGCGCCACGCTGGTGGCCGGCAACTATCTCGGCAAGGTGTACCGGCTGGCGCTGCCCAAGGCTGCCGCGGCCTTGCCGCCGCCGGCGCAGGCCGCACCCATCATCCTCAAGCAGGATGCGGCAGGCGTCATTACCGCGCTGGCCGTGCCCGACGCGCCGTTTGTCGTCGCCGGGGACGACCACGGCAATCTCTTCCTGCTCGATCGCGAGACCGACCGGCCGCTGCCCATCCCGCAGACACTGTATCGCGACCAGCGGCAACCGATCGCCGCGCTCTCCGTGAGCGATGACGGGCGCTGGCTATACGCCGCGGGGACCGCGCTGGCGGCGATCTGGGACCTGGACATGGAGCAATGGCGCAGGCAAGCCTGCGCCATTGCCGGCGGCGGCTTTACCGCCAGACAGAAAGCGGATTTCTTCCCGGGCGATACACCGCAGCCAAGCGCATGCGAGCCGCGCTGAGCGCGCCGGGCACCACGGACTGGCCGGCGCATCGACAAAGATCCGCCGGCCAGGTTCTCAGACGAGGGATTTCTCATGCCAATCCAGGACATTGCCGGCAGCAGCGCCACCTACGCCCTGCTGGCGCTCGACGAGGCAGGCAACGAACGCAGCGACGACCCCGACGGCACCGGCGGATACCTGTCCGCGCGGCTGCTGGAACAATGGCAGGCCGCACCGCCTACCGATGTCTTTTTCTGGAGCCACGGCTGGCAGGGCGACCTGCCAGCGGCGCGCGCGCAGTACGACCGCTGGATCGGCGCTTTCTCGCGCAGTGTCGGCGACGAGCAGGAAATGCGCGCGCGGCATCCGGGCCTGGCCGTTGCCCACATCGGCCTGCACTGGCCCAGCCTGCCCTGGGGGGACGAGGAGATGGGCGACGGTGCCAGCTTTGCGCCGCAGGCTGGCGGCGGCCCGCAGGCAATGATCGACACCTATGCGCAGCGCCTCGGCGATACCCCGGCCGTGCGCGCCGCGCTCGCCGCCATCTTCGAAGCCGCACGCACCCAGGCCGATGCCGCCAGCCTGCCGCAGGACGCGCGCCAGGCCTACCGGCAGCTCGACCAGGCGCTTGCGCTCGGCAGCGCGGGCGTGGGCGGTGACGCCGGCTCCGACCGGCTGCCCTTCGATCCCGATGCCGCCTTCGCCGAAGCCAGCCAGCTCGGCGCCGCCTTCGGCGGTAGCGGCTTGCTGGGCGGGATCCTGGCGCCACTGCGCCAGCTGTCCTTCTGGAGCATGAAAAAACGGGGGCAGACCGTCGGCGAGCAAGGCGTGCATGCCCTGCTGAACCGCATCGAGGACGCGCTTCCGGGCGCGCGCATGCACCTGATGGGCCACAGCTTCGGCGCCGTCGTCATGTCCGCCACGCTGGGCGGCCCAGGCGGGACCGCGGCGCTGCGCCGCCCGGTGGCTTCGTGCGTGCTGGTGCAGGGCGCGATGTCGCTCTGGGCCTATGCGCCGGACATCCCGGTACGGCCAGGCACGGCTGGCTACTGCCGCCACCTGCTGGAAGATGGCAAGGTCAGCGGCCCGCTGGTGGTCACCCGCTCCCGGCATGACAGCGCGGTCGGCACCTTCTATCCGTGGGCCGCGGGCGTGGCCGGCCAGGTTGCCTTCGATCCGGCGCAGGCCTATCCCACCTTCGGGGCGATCGGCGCCTTCGGCATCCAGGGCGTGGATGGCAGCGCGGACGCGGCCATGATGCCTTACGACGGGCGCTACGACATGGCGCGCGGCAAGGTGCTCAACATCGAAGCCAGCGAATTCATCTGCCACAAGAGCGGGGTCTCGGGCGCGCACAACGATATCGACGGCCCCGAGGTGGCCCACCTGATCTGGCAGGCCGCACTGACCGGAGCGGCATCATGAGCCCGGCACCGGAACCGACGCCGGCCGGCGGCGGCGACTCCATGCCGCTCCCGCTCGGCATCCAGGCTGACACCGGGCGGCCGCTGGCGGAACTCGATGCGCAGGGCATCGAGGCCTTCGCCGCGCACGAGCAGGCCGGCCGCCGCGCGCCAGAACGGGCCGCGGAGAAGGCCCGGCAGGCCGACACCTATGCCGTCCTGGGCGACATCGACGGCGACAAGCTGGGCGAGGCCGGCTGGGGCCTGCTATTCCCCTCCGACGTCGATCCCGCGCCTTACCTGGATGCGCTGGCGCCTCTGATCGCCTGGCGGCGGCGCGAGGCGGGCGATATCACGGTGTTCCAGGGCGCCGACGGCTGCCTGCCGGGCGAGACCGCCGCGACCTGGCTGGCACGGCACAAGGTCTCGCTCAACGTGGTCGATCCCGCGCTGGGCGTGCCCTATTACCTCGTCCTGATCGGCCCCCCCGGCAAGATCTCGTTTGCCTTCCAGTACACGCTCGACCTCTACTGGGCGGTCGGCCGGCTGGACTTTCAGGAGATGGCGGATTTCCGCAGTTATGCGGACAGCGTCGTTGCCTATGAAACCGCCGCCAGCGTGGCGGCTCGCCGCAGCATCGCGCTGTTCGCCACCTGCCACGACTTCGACCGCGCCACCCAGCTGCTCACGCGGCAACTGGCCACACCGCTCGGCCAGGGCACCGCGCAGGCCAAGCCCTTGGGCGAACGCCAGGGCTTCTCGATGCAGGCGTTGCTGGGCGAAGCCGCCAGCAAAGCCGCCCTCACCGACGTCCTGCGCGGCAAAAGCCCCGGTGGCCAGCCTGCCCTGCTCTTCACCGGCTCCCATGGCATGGCCTTGCGCGCCGACGACGCGCGCCTCGCCGACACCCAGGGTGCCCTGGTCTGCCAGGACTGGCCCGGCTACGGCAAGATCGGTCCCGAGCACTGGTTCGCCGCGCAGGACGTCCCCGACGACGCGCAGTGTCACGGGCTTATCCAGTTCTGTTTTGCCTGTTTTGGCGCAGGATGCCCGGAATTCGACAATTTTAGCGGCATCTCCGCAGGCAGCGCGGGTGTTCCTGCCCGCCTCGCACCCGCCCCTTTCACCGCGCGCCTGCCGCAGCGCCTGCTCGCGCATCGCCATGGCGGCGCCCTCGCCGTGCTCGGGCATGTCGACCGGGCATGGGCCTACGGCTTCCAGTCCGAGCGTGCCGATCCGCAGACGCAGGGATTCCGCGATGTGGTCGGCAGCCTGTTGCGTGGCGAGCGTGTTGGGCAGGCCACCGATCGCTTCAATATCCGCTGGGCCGCGCTGAGCACGGAGCTGGCCGACCTGCTGCGCGACCGCTGCGCGGGGGCCGCGGTACCGGATACCGATATCGCGCTGCGATGGGTGGCGCGCGATGACGCGCGCAATTATGTGGTGCTGGGAGATCCGGCCGTGCGGCTGAGGGTACGGGATATGGCCGCGACCGGCGCACCGACGGGCTAGACGGGCATTTCGGGACCGCAACACCGCCGCCGCGGACCGGTTGCTGCAAATTGGTCGCTATAAATCAGCCGCCCCAAAAGCAAAACCCCCCAGTACGTGCGTACTGAGGGGTTTCAAGGGAGAGCCTGGCGATTACCTACTTTCACACGGGTAATCCGCACTATCATCGGCGTGGAGTCGTTTCACGGTCCTGTTCGGGATGGGAAGGGGTGGTTCCAACTCGC